>NZ_JBVVPC010000004.1:0-303112 GCF_055807355.1 Bradyrhizobium sp. Ken01 | reverse complement strand
GAGATATTTTGCTGGATCGGCGGCGAATTTGGCGCGGCAGCCGGCCGAGCAGAAATGGAAGGTATCGCCGTGATGGTCGAAGCGGTGCTTGGACGTCGCGGGATCGACTGTCATGCCACAGACGGGATCGCGGACTTTTGCCGCGGCGCCGTGGCCATGCGCGTGACCGCCGTGCGCGCCGCAGCAGGACGCAGCCGCGGGCTGGTCGACCGGGGCAGCCTTACTGGAACGGCCGCATTCGGAATGTGTTTCCGCGTTGTGACGGTGCTCGTGTTCCGCGTTGTTCATTGCCACGCTCCGGCCTTGCAAGCTATACCCTAGGGGGGTATATAGTCCGCATGCGCAAGGACATCAAGGCATCTGTCGGAAAACGTCTCGGCCGGATCGAGGGGCAGGTTCGCGGCCTCTCGAAAATGGTCGAGGAGGACCGCTATTGCATCGACATCGTCACGCAGATCTCGGCGGTGCGCGCCGCGCTGCGCCGGGTCGAGGAAGAGGTTCTGAAAGATCACGTCGCCCATTGCGTCGAGCATGCGATCGCGAGTGGCGACAAGGCCGACCAGCGCGAGAAGATCGCAGAGCTGATGGCGGTGATTGGGCGGGCAGAGCGGTAGGTTTTACGCGTTTCGCCAATACTGGCGCGCGCAATCTCCCTTCACGTCGTCCCGGCCTTCGCCGGGACAACAGAAGTCCTACGCCGCCCTTTCGCGCGCCCGACCGCGCCGCCTTGGGCGGTCCATGGCCAGCTTCTTCAGCCGCCGAAATCGCTCCGAGACGGTGATGCGATCGACTATCTCCGCTGGGTGCACGCTTACTTCTTCAGCCGGAAGCGGCGCCTCTTCGTCAATCGCTTCAGGAACGAGCGACGGCGCACTGAACGTTTCTGGAAACACACCGAAGGTGCCGGCTACCTCCTCGAGCGGCTTCTGCTTATCGGCCCAGTGCAAGGCGGTGTAGTCGAAACCGTGCACGATGGTGGGTTTGACGACTTCGAAATAGGGCGAGATGTCGAAGTCGCGGGGCATGTAGAGCGAGGAATCGCGGATATGCAGGATCTCGCGGCGGGCAGCACGGCTGCCGGCCTTGGTGATCTTCGGCAGGATCGGATAGCGCACGGCGTCGAAGGCCTGCGCGATTAGCGCCGAGCAGATGATCTTGGTGGGATCGCCCGAGCCGATCGAGATCATGCGGCGCCGCCAGCGTTGCGGGATCGGCAGCGGAAACAGAAAGCGCATCAGGTCGACGATGTTCTTGGTGTCGTAGCCGAAGCCGATGCGATTGATCGCATAGCGGCAGACCGTGGTGCGGTCCTCATAGGACAGCCCGACCGGGCGGCAAACGCGCGTGTGATAGGGGAAATATTTCGACAGCGGCGCAGAGGTGACGCCTTCGCCGATATTGGCCTCGATCAGCACGTGCGGCTCGCCGTCGGGCTCTTCCGCGCCCTCGATCGGGCCGACATAGAGTGCGCCGTGGGACCAGGTCGACTGCGTCAGATATTTGATGATGCCCGAGATGCGGTTGTTGCCCTCGACCAGCAGCACGTCGCCGGGCTCGATGACGCCGCGCAGATGCTCGGGGTCGCTCGGCGTGAACGGCTCATAGCCCGGCACCTCCTTCGAGAGGTACGCGGCAATCAGCTTGCCGACTGAATCCAGGACCGTCCCCATTTCGAAACTCCCCCACGGCCTTTTCCGGCCGTCTTTTTCTCTTCTCTACCATGGTCGGAACGTGTTGCAATTCGGTTCATTGATCCGTGACGTCAAGTACGATTGATTCACCATGATGGTTGCCGCGCAACATCAGATACGGCAAGGTTCGCTAGCTGTTCCCGTTTGCTGCAAGTCTCCGGAAACCATGCCATGACAATCACGCGCCGCAGCTTCCTATCGGCATCGGCGGGCCTTGCCGCGATGCCGGTCCTGCGCGCAACCGCCGCAACCCTGCCGCGGGAGGCTGACATCGTCGTGATCGGTGCGGGCGCGGCCGGAATTGCCGCGGCGCGGCGCATCATGGCGGCCAATCGCAAGGTCGTGGTGGTGGAAGCTGCGTCGCAGATCGGCGGCCGCTGCATCACGGATACGACCACCTTCGACACGCCGTTCGATCGCGGCGCGCGCTGGATGCACAATCCCGACACCAATCCGATGATCCGACTGGCGCGCAGCGCCGGGCTCGACGTTCTGCCGGCGCCGTCAGGCCAGAAGATGCGCATCGGCCGCCGCAACGCACGGGCCGGCGAGACCGAGGAGTTCCTGGCGGCGCTGGTGCGTGCCAACCGCGCCATCGACGAGGCCGCGCGTGGCAAGCTCGATACCGCCTGCGCCTCGGTGCTGCCGAAGGATCTCGGCGACTGGGCCGGCGCGGCCGAGTTCATGCTGGGCGCGAGCTTCGCCGGCAAGGACCTGAAGGAGCTGTCTGCGATCGACAAGGCGCGGGCACAGGATCGCAACGCCGCGATCGCCTGCCGCCAGGGCCTGGGGACCCTGATCACCAAACTCGGTGAGCAGGCGCCGGTCGCGCTGTCGACGCCGGCGAGCCGGATCGTCTGGAGCAATCGCGACGTCAGCGTGGAGACACAGGCCGGCAGGATCGCCGCACGCGCCGCCATCATCACGGTCTCGACCAACGTGCTGATTTCGGGCGCGATCAAGTTCGGGCCTGACATTCCCAAGCGCACGCTCGATGCCGCCTCGAAGCTCACGCTCGGAAGCTACGATCACATCGTGCTGCAACTGCCGGGCAATCCGCTCGGCCTGTCGCGCGACGACATCCTGATCGAGCAGAGCAACTCGACGCGGACGGCGCTGATGTTCGCCAATATCGGGGGATCCTCGCTGTGCTCGATCGATGTCGGCGGCTCGTTCGGCCGCGATCTGTCCGGGCAAGGCGAGAAGGCGATGACGGCCTTCGCCAGAGAATGGATCACGAAGCTGTTCGGCAGCGAAGTCGCCGCCGCCGTGCAGAAGGCCAGCGTGACGCGCTGGAACGCCTCGCCTTTCGTGATGGGCGCGATGTCGGCGGCCTCGCCCGGCGGTCAGCTCTCGCGAAAAATCCTGGCCGAGCCGATCGGCAACATGTTCCTCGCCGGCGAAGCCACGCACGAGACGCTCTGGGGCACCGTTGATGGCGCCTGGGAAAGCGGCGAGCGCGCCGCGGACGCAGCGCTACGCAAGATCGGCGCGCTGAAGGACGAGCCGGCCGACGTGCCGACGCAGTCGACGAAGAAGCGGCGCGCGCCGCGGCAGCAGAGGAACTAATTCAGTCGTCGTCCTGGACAAGCGCAGCGAAGCGAAGCGCAGATCCAGGACCCATTACCCCAGGGCGCAGTTTGGCGAAGACTTGGGGCTGTCAGCTTCGCGCTATAGCGCTGACCGGGGTAATGGGTCCTGGCTTTCGCCAGGACGACTGTGGATGGCTTAGCGCAACACCCCATCCAGCGCCGGCAGCCCGGCGATCACCGCTATCGCGATCAGCCCGTAACAAATCGCACGAAACATTTTTTCGCTGGCACGGCCGAACAGCGACGCGCCGAAGGCGACGCCGATCGCATAGACCGGCCCGACGATGAGCGAGAGCACGAGCGATTCGCGGCTGATCAGGCCCGTCGTCGCGTAGCTGACCATCGAGAAAAAATCTGACGCGCCGAAGAACAGTAAGATGTTGGCGCGCGCGACGATCGGGGCGATGGGGCGACCGAGCCAGTAGCCGACGATCGGCGGCCCACCGGTCTGTGCGAGGCCGCTACAGAAGCCGGACAGGCTGCCGATGCCGACCGAGAGCCAGGCCTGGTCCTTGCCGCGATAGCGCCAGCCCGACAGCAGCAGAAGCAACAGCGCGGCGACGAAGCAGGAGATGATCCATCGCGTCGTGACGGGTTCGAGCACGCTGAGGAAATACGTGCCGACGGGCACGCCGACCAGCGCGCCCAGCACGATCACGGCGGTGGCCTTGCGGTCGGCCTTGCGCCAGGCGTCAGGCAGCAGTGGCGCGGCCGCGACGAAATCGATCACGAGGAGCAGCGCGGCAACCAGACGCGGCGCCGCGATGCTGCTCGCCAGCGGCATGAAGATCAGCGCCGAGCCGAAGCCCGAGAAGCCGCGCGCGGTGCCCGAAACGAAAGCGACGGCGCAGAGCGCCATCGCAATGGTGAGGCTGACGTCCTTCGGAAGAAAGTCAGTGAGATTCATGCTCTATGATTTCTCGAGCATGATCATGCTCTCAAGGTGCCGCCGGTCTTCTTCGTCACCTCCGCCACAATCTTCGCGGCGACGGCCTCGATCTCCTGGTCGGTCAGGGTCTTTTCGCGCGGCTGGATCGTCACTGCGATCGCGATCGACTTCTTGCCGTCGTCGATGCCCTTGCCTTCATAGACGTCGAACACGTTCACGGCGGTGATCAGCTTCTTGTCGACGCTCTGGGCCGCGCGCACGATGTCGCCGCCCTTCACGGTGCGGTCGACAATGAAGGCGAAGTCACGCGAGACGGGCTGCAAGGCCGACAGCTCGATCACGGGCTTGGCACGGGTCGGCTTCTTCTTCGCCTCGGGGACGCGGTCGAGGATCACCTCGAACACGACAAGCGGGCCGCCGGCGCCGAGCGCCTCGAGCGCGCGCGGATGCATCTCGCCGAAATAGCCGAGCACGTTCTGCGGCCCGATCTGGATCGTGCCGGAGCGCCCGGGGTGCAGCCAGGACGGGCCGCCCGCGACGATCTGAAGCGCCTGCATTGGTGCGCCGGCGGCGGCGAGCACCGCGAGCGCATCGGCCTTTGCGTCGAACAAGTCAGCCTGCGCCGAACCCGACCAGTGCCGTCCGAGACCCTGCGACGACGCAAAGCCGCGGCGGACCCCGCTTGCCGCCATGAATTGATCCTGCGGGCGATCGCCCTTGAACACCTGCCCGACCTCGAACAGCGCGACATCGCCAAAGCCGCGATCGGCATTGGCCTGCGCCGCCGCGATCAGGCCGGCCAACAGGGTCGGGCGCATGTCGGACAAATCCGATGCGATCGGGTTGGCGACCTCGAGCTCGCGTTGGCCGCCGCCGAAAAGCTTCGCGGCAGGCTTGGTGATGAAGGACCAGGTCACCGCTTCGATGATGCCGCGGCTCGCCAGCGCGCGCCTGGCGCGGCGGGTGCGGAGCTGGAGCGGGGTCAGCACGGGTTTGCGTGCGTCCTCGCCGCGCTCGAACGGCGTCATCGGCACCTTGTCGACGCCGTAGATGCGGACGACTTCCTCGACGATGTCGGCCTTGCCGTGCACGTCGGTCCGCCACGACGGCACCGCGACCTTCACGACCGGGCCCGGGCCCGCCATCATGAAGCCGAGATGGGTCAGGATACGCTTCATCTCCGGCATCGGCACCTCGATGCCCGACAGCCGCTTGACCTCGGTGACCGGAAAATCCATCACGCGGTCGTCGCCGAAGGTCTTGCCGACCACGACGTTCTCGGACGGCGTGCCGCCGCACATCTCCATCACCAGTTTCGTCGCAAGCTCCAGCCCCGGCACCATGAAGGCCGGATCGACACCGCGCTCGAAACGATAGCGCGCATCCGAATTGATGCCGAGCTTGCGCCCCGTCTGGGCGATGTTGATCTCGTTCCACAGCGCCGATTCGATCAGCACGTCGGTGGTGGTCTCGTCGCACCCCGAGGCCTCGCCGCCCATGATGCCGGCGAGCGATTCGACGCCGTGCTCGTCCGCGATCACGCAAATCGCGGGATCGAGATTGTAGCTGCGGCCGTCGAGCGCGAGCAGCGTCTCGCCGTCACGGGCGCGGCGCACCACGAGATTGCCCTTCACTTTCTTCGCGTCGAACACGTGCAGCGGCCGCGCGCGGTCGTAGGTCATGAAGTTGGTGATGTCGACCAGCGCGTTGATCGGACGCAGGCCGATCGCGGTCAGCCGCTTCTGCAGCCATTCCGGCGACGGGCCGTTCTTCACGCCACGCACGAGGCGCAGCGCGAAGCCCGGGCAGAGCGCGGCGTCTTCAACCGTGACCTTCACCGGACACGGGAATTCGCCCTTGATCGGCTTGATGGTGGGGTCTTTGAACTTGCCCATGTCGGCGGCGGCTAGATCGCGCGCGATGCCGTGCACGCCGGTGCAGTCCTGCCGGTTCGGGGTCAGATTGATCTCGACCACGGGATCGCCGAGGCCGGCCCATGCGGCGTAAGCCGCGCCGATCGGCGCGTCCGCGGGCAATTCCATGATGCCGTCATGGTCGTTGGAAATCTGCAATTCAGCCGCCGAGCACAGCATGCCGCGGCTCTCGACGCCGCGGATGGTGCCGACACCGAGCGTGATGTCCTTGCCGGGGATGTAGGTGCCCGGCGGGGAGAACACGCTGACAAGCCCCGTCCGCGCATTCGGCGCGCCGCACACCACCTGCACCGGCGCGCCACCGTCGCCGGTGTCGACCATACAGACGCGCAGCCGATCCGCATTCGGATGCTGCTCGGCGGAGATCACCTTCGCGATGGTGAACGGCTTCAGCGCCTTCGCCTTGTCCTCGATGTTCTCGACCTCGAGCCCGATCATGGTGAGCTTCTCGGCGAGCTTCTCCAGCGGCTCGTCGGTGTCGAGATGTTCCTTCAGCCAGGAGAGAGTGAATTTCATGGCTGCGTGCCTCGGCTCTTGTCGGTTGAATTGCTTTGGTCGGTATTAGTGTTCCCTCCCCCCTTGTGGGGGAGGGTCAGGGAGGGGGGTAAGCCGCGGGCTCCGCCGGAAGCCGCTTGGCGAATTATCTCCACGACTCCCTCTAAACTCGTCATCACCTGCTCGTTGGTGAAGCGCAGAACCTGAGATCCTTCGGCAGCGAAGAACGCGTCGCGACGCTGATCTGCCTTTTGGCGCTCCTCGAAGTCGTGAGATTCCCCATCGACCTCAATGATGATCTTTGATGAGAAGCACACGAAATCGGCGATGTAGTTTCCGATCGGCGTCTGACGACGAATACCAACGCCATCCATCCGGTTAGCTTTTAGATATCGCCACAGCAGCGTCTCGGCGCGCGTCATCGCGCGGCGAAGCTGTTTCGCTCTGCTGCGCTGACGGTCGCTGACGACTGTGTGCGGCATCCGCGGCTACCCCCCTCCCTGCCCCTCCCCCACAAGGGGGGAGGGAACGGAGAGAGCTTTCGTCGACGCAGATCCCATCACGAGCTCAGCCCTCCCGCGAGGGTCGGTACTTCGAGCGGCTTGAAGCCGTAATGGGACAGCCAGCGGACGTCGCTGTCGAACAGCTGGCGCAAATCGGCGATGCCGTATTTCAGCATGGCGATGCGGTCGATGCCCATGCCCCAGGCGAAGCCCTGGTACTCGTCGGGATCGATGCCGCAGGCGCGCAGCACGTTCGGATGCACCATGCCGCAGCCGAGAATCTCGAGCCAGTCCTCGCCCTCACCGAAGCGGATCTCGCCCTTGTCGCGGCGGCACTGGATGTCGACTTCCAGCGACGGCTCGGTGAACGGGAAGAACGAGGGCCGGAAGCGCATGTTGATGTGATCGACCTCGAAGAACGCCTTGCAGAACTCGTGCAGGATCCATTTGAGGTGGCCGAGATGGGAGTGCTTGTCGATGACGAGACCTTCGACCTGGTGGAATTGCGGCGTGTGGGTCGCGTCCGAATCGATGCGATAGGTGCGGCCCGGGCAGATCACGCGGATCGGCGGCTTCTCACTCAGCATGGTGCGCACCTGCACCGGCGAGGTGTGGGTTCGCAACAGCATGCGGGAGCCGTCCTCCTTCGGATGGAAGAAGAAGGTGTCGTGCATCTCGCGCGCGGGATGGCCTTCCGGAAAATTCAGCTTGGTGAAGTTGTAGTCGTCGGTCTCGATATCGGGCCCTTCGGCGACCGAGAATCCCATGTCGGCAAAGATCGTGGTCAGCTCGTCCCAGACCTGGCTCAGCGGATGGATGCGGCCGGCCTCAGCCGGCGCCTCGCGCAGCGGCAGGGTGACGTCGATAGTCTCCGACGCAAGCCGCGCGTCGAGCGCCGCCGATTTCAAGACGTCGCGCCGCGCGGCCAGCGCCTCGGTGACCTTGTCCTTGGCCTGGTTGATCGCAGCGCCTTGGGTCTTGCGCTCGTCCGGCGACATTTTTCCGAGCGTGGCAAGCAGCGCCGAGATCGAACCCTTCTTGCCGAGGGCCGCGACGCGTACCGCTTCGAGGGCGGCCTCGTCGTCGGCGGCGGCGATCTGGTCGAGGATGGATGTTTCGAGCATTGCGAGGTCGGACACGGTCAAATCCCTGCTGCCAAATTCGGCTGGGTTGTCGCCGCCAGAAGGCCGTAACGTCAAGCGAAAAGCCGGTCATTTCGGGCTGACGAGCGGCTGGGTTGAACCTCGCGCGGGGGCTTGGCACCAGGGGGATGCAAGGAGGCTTTCGCGATGCTCTCAAGATCCGGTCTGGCTGCTCTCGCGGTCGTTCTCTTGGTCGCGAGCACCCCGGCGCGCGCCATGGTCTGCATGGAGAAGTCGATGACGCTAGACGAGGTCGTCGACACCATCGCTGCCCAGAAGGGCTGCGAAAGCGCGATGAAAATGTTTCAGGAGTGCCAATTGACCGCGAGCGGCGATGTCCAGCTCGGCGCCGCCGTCGAGAAGAAATGCGAGGCGGACTTCATGCCCGGCCTCAGCACCGCGCGAAAACAGGCTTACCAACGCGAGATGCGCGCGTGCGACCGGAAGTACCGGAATAAATCCGGCACCATGTATCTGTCGTTCACGGCATTCTGCCGGGCGGAGATCGCCCAGCGCTACTCGCAACGCGCGCTGAAGGCTGGCGGAGCCGGCCGTTAGCGCGGGCGTGCTCAGGCCGCCAGAGCGGCCTTGGCCTTCTCGGCGATCGCCTGGAACGACGCGGGCTCGTTGATCGCGAGATCCGACAGCACCTTGCGGTCCACGGTGATCCCGGACTTGGCCATGCCGTCGATAAAGCGGCTGTAGGTCAGGCCGAACGGACGCACGGCAGCGTTGATGCGCTGGATCCAGAGCGCGCGGAACGTCCGCTTCTTGCGCTTGCGATCACGGAAGGCATACACGAGAGCCTTCTCGACCGCCGGCTTGGCGGTGCGGATCGTGTTCTTGCGGCGGCCGCGGAAACCCTTGGCGGCCTTGTAGACTTTCTTGTGCTTGGCGTGGGCGGTCACACCGCGTTTGACGCGAGCCATGACAAATATCCTTCAGAAGTGACTTGATGTTCGGATCGCCGCGAAGCTGCGGCGCGGGTGGCAATGATCTTGAACGATCTTGGACGCGATCAGGCGTTCGGCAAGAAGTACTTCTTGACGTTGTCGCCGTCGGTCTTGAACAGCACGGCGGTGCCGCGCAGCTGCCGGATCTGCTTCTTCGTCCGCTTGATCATGCCGTGACGCTTGCTGCGATGAGCGAACATCACTTTGCCGGTGGCAGTCACCTTGAAGCGCTTTTTAGCGCCCGATTTGGTCTTCAGCTTGGGCATTTGGCTCTCCTAATGGCCATAGAAATCCGCCCGCAAAGGCGGCTGGCCGTCAAAATGCTCGTTAGAGCGTTGATTGTGCTCAGGTTTTACGAACAAGCGCGAAACCCGCACGGACACCGCCACGGCAGCCCTTAATCAGCCGGGCAATGAAGGCTGGGCTTATGACAGAGGACGGGCGAATTGGCAACGATGAACCGGTGGAACCTAGCCGCCGACTATCCGGAATTGCTAACCTCATGTCCGAGCCGTGTCGCCCGGAGCAGGACCCAAAATGGCCCATTTTTCCCGATTGCTTTCGTTTTCGACTGATGTTGCCCGTCCACGCCGCTTGGCGCTATTGGCCGTGCTCGCCACGGCCGCCTTTCCTGCCACCGCCGACGCTCGCGGCTATGACGGCGTCTGGAACGTCACCTTCGCCACCACCCGCGGCAATTGCAGCTCGGGCTACAGCGTCCCCTTCACCGTCACCGGCAGCCGGGTGTCGTCCGCTGGCGGCGGCCGGGTCTCCGGCAAGGTCAATCGCAGTGGTGCCGTGGCGGTCCAGGTCTCGGTCGGGGCATCCCATGCCAGCGGCGGCGGCCGGCTCGCTGGTGTGAACGGCGCCGGTTCGTGGAGGGGTATCATCTCCGGCGATCAGTGCAGCGGCACCTGGCAGGCGACGAGAACGTAACTATCGCCAACAGGACGGGTGCCCATGAAAACAAAACGGCCCGCCGGAGATCCGGACGGGCCGTTGAATTTGCGAATTCAAAGGATCGGCGTCAGCGCGGCGCCAACACCATGACGACCTGACGGCCCTCGAACCGCGCGTCCTGCTCTACCTTTGCGAGCTCGGCGACGTCGGTCTTGATCTTGTCGAGCAGCTTGGTGCCGATCTCCTGGTGCGCCATTTCGCGGCCGCGATAGCGCAGGGTGATCTTGACCTTGTCGCCTTCTTCGAAGAACCGCTGCATGGCGCGCATCTTCACTTCGTAATCGTGGTCGTCGATCATCGGGCGGAGCTTGATCTCCTTGATCTCGACGATCTTCTGCCGCTTGCGGGCTTCGGCGGCTTTTTTCTGCGCGGAATACTTATACTTCCCGTAGTCCATGATCTTGCAGACGGGAGGGCTGACGTTCGGCGAGATCTCGACCAGATCCATGCCGGCTTCCTGGGCCAGGCGGATAGCCGCGACGGTCTCGATGGTGCCCTTGTTGTCACCGGTCTGATCGATCAGCTGGATCTGCGCATTGCGAATATCGTCATTGATGCGCGGCCCGTCTTTGGCGGCAGTGGGCGGGGCTTTATTGGGACGGCGAATGGGTGGTTCTCCAAAGTTATGAAAAGAGGCGGCTATTTTGCAGGAAGATACGGTTGCCGGCAAGCAATCGCTCGTGCGGCGGTCGAAAAAGCCTCAAATGCGAGGCATTTTGGCCACGGCGGGGCACGCAGACCGACATAGACACCTTGCTTCTGTTCCGCAAGCGTCCCAAAGGGCCAATGTCGACCTCCGGCGGCGCTGCGGAGCACGACCGGACAGCTCAAACTGCATAGCCAGAGTAAACGTTCCATGACCCCTGCAATTCCCGATGCCGTGCTCGACTTCATCGATGTGGGCGAGGGCCCGTCCGCACGCCGGATCGCGGTGCGCCGCCGCGCGGCCCAAAAATCTGATCAAGAATCTGCTCAAGGACCGGGGCTGGTCTGGCTCGGCGGGTTCAAGTCGGACATGCAGGGCAGCAAGGCCGTCGCACTGGACGAATGGGCCCGGGACCACGGCCGCGCCGTGGTCCGTTTCGATTATTCCGGCCACGGCGAATCTGGCGGCGATTTCGTCGACGGAACCATCGGGCGCTGGCTCGAGGAAAGTGTCGCGGTATTCGAGCGGTTCTGCGACGGCCCGCAAGTCCTGATCGGCTCGTCCATGGGCGGCTGGATGGCGCTGCTGCTCGCGCGCGAGATCAAAAAGCGTTCTGGCAAGGCCTCGCTGGCGGGCCTGGTGCTGATCGCGCCGGCGCCCGACTTCACCGAGGAGCTGATGTGGAAGAATTTTCCGGCCGCGGTGAAGAAAGAGATCGAGACCAAAGGCGTCTGGCTGAGACCGTCGGACTATGGCGACGGCTCGCCCTATCCGATCACGCGGAATCTGATCGAGGAGGGGCGCAACCATCTCGTGCTCGGCAGCGCCATCGATCTCGGCTGTCCCGTTCGCATCTTGCAAGGCGCGCAGGATCCTGACGTACCCTGGCAGCATGCGTTCGCGCTGACCCATCGCCTGCCGGCCGACGACGTCGTGCTGACCATGATCCAGGACGGCGATCATCGCCTCTCGCGCCCGCAGGACATCGCCCGCATTCTTGCCGCCGTGGCCGAGATCGGGTGAAATCGCCACCTAGCACTCGGTGTCATCGCCCGACTTGATCGGGCGATCCAGTATTCCAGAGGCGCCCGTGCTCGAGCCGAGAAGCCGCGGCGTACTGGATGCCCCGGTCAAGCCGGGGCATGACTGAGAATGGGAGGGGAGAATCGCCGATGACCACCACCGCCATGCTGCGTGCCTTCTGCGACGCCGTCGAACAACGCAACGGAAAAGCCTTCGCGGATCTCTTCACCGAGGACGGCGTCTATCACGACGTGTTCTATGGCGCCTTCGCCGGCCGCGAGAAGATCGCCGCGATGATCGACGACTGGTTCTATCGCACGGCGACCGACTTCCGCTGGGACATGCACGACCCGGTGTCGAACGGCATCACGCTCTATGCGCGCTACACGTTCAGCTATCGCTCGACCTTGCCGGAGGCGAATGGCGCGCGGGCAATGTTCGAGGGCGTGGCAATCATGACGCTTCGCGACGGCAGGATCGTCAGCTATCACGAGGTCGCCAACACCGCGCCGGCGTTTGTCGATCTGAAGTTTGCGCCTGATAGAATCGCGAAGATCGTCGCCAGGCAGGGCGCGGAGCTCAAGGCGCGGCCGGAAATGAAGCGGCATTTTGGCTAGCCGTCGTTCTTGCGCACCTACCGCTTCGACGGATTTACCATCGGCTTGCGCTGCGCCAGCGCCGCGACCGTGGCGGTGCCGATCGGGCCCTGCTCGTCATAGAGCCAGCATTCGCCGATCGCGACACCGTCGGTGGCCTGGTGGTTCACCACCTCGAAGCCGATCCAGTTCGTCACCGGCAGGCGGTGCAGATAGATCGTGACGTCGCTGTTGATGTAGCCGAGCCCGTTGTCGCCGGCGTTCGCGAACGGACTGGCGAAGTCCGCGCTGGTGGCGACATGGACGAACGGCGTCATCGGCACGCCCGCGACCAGCTCGCGCACCTCGCTCATCCAGAGTTTTCGTGGCCCGACCGAGCCCATCTGGCCGACGATCGGTCGCGTGGTCCATTTGCCGTTCATACCGAGCCTGGGATCGGTGGGCTTGGGAATGTCGGCCGGCTTCGGCACGTCCCAGTTCGGCGGCGACCAGACATTGCCGTCCGGATTCTGTGTTCGCCGCAACAGCTGGCACGAGGCGCGCGCCATGCTGACGCCGCCGGAAAAGAACTCTGCTTCCACGATGCGGATGCGCAACCCGTCGCGCACCAGCCGTGTCGTCACCTCGATCGGCTTGTCGATAGTCGGCAGCCGAAACATGTCGACGGTCAGCCGCGCCGGCACGAGTTCGGGGCCGGAATGCCGCTCCTCGATGGCGAAGCCGAGCAGGCCGACGATGACGCGTCCGTGCAGCGATTTCGGATCCCAAGGGCCGTTGGCGACTTCCGTCGGATGGAATGTGTCGCCGTCGCGGGTGAAGAAAGGCATGTTTGTCATGATGGGCGAGCTTGAAGGAACGCGTGGGGAAATCAAGGGTGGCGGCGAGATGTCAGGGGCGCAGCACTGCGCTCTACACAACTGCTGTCATCGTCCGCGAAGGCGGACGATCCAGTACTCCGAGGCGGTTGTGATTGCATCGAGACGCCGCGGCGTACTGGATGCCCCGCTTTCGCGGAGCATGACAGCAGAGGATTAGGAGGCGGTGCGCCACTCCTCGCGCACGCTATTGTCGGACTCGCCAGCAATCGCATTCGTCTTGATCGCCTCGAACTCATCCCGTGGCACCAACCGCCCCAGCGCCCACACCGCGGCCCCGCGCACGAGCGCGCTCTCATCCTCCAGCAATCGCCGCGCCTCGTCCGCCAGTGCCGCATCGCCGGAGTTGCCGATCGCGATCAGCACGTTGCGCAAAAAGCGGTCGCGGCCGATGCGTTTGACCGGGGACTTCGTGAACAGCGCACGAAACGCAGCGTCGTCAAGCCGCGCGAGCTCGGCGAGGCCTGGCGCGCGCAAAGCGTCACGTGCGGCGAGCTTGGCTTCGCGGCCCTCCTGCGCGAACTTGTTCCAGGGACAGGCGGCGAGGCAATCGTCGCAGCCATAGATGCGGTTGCCGATGCTTTTGCGAAATTCGCGCGGGATCGGTCCCTTGTTCTCGATGGTGAGGTACGAGATGCAGCGCCGCGCATCGAGTCTGTAGGGCGCGGGGAAGGCCGCGGTCGGGCAGATGTCGAGGCACGCCCGGCACGAGCCGCAATGATCGATCTCGCCATCGTCGCGCGGGAGCTCCAGTGTGGTGTAGATCGCGCCGAGAAACAGCCATGAGCCGAATTCGCGCGAGACCAGATTGGTATGCTTGCCCTGCCAGCCCAGATGCGCGGCTTGCGCCAGCGGCTTCTCCATCACGGCCGCGGTGTCGACGAACACTTTCACTTCGCAAGGCTTCACCTCAGAAGTTGCGGTCGCGACCAGCCATCGTGCGAGCGCCTTCAGGCGCTTCTTGATGAGGTCGTGATAGTCGTCGCCCTGCGCATAGACCGAGATCGCCGCGCGCGTGCGCTGTTGCAGGATCGCGAGCGGATCCTGGTCGGGGCCGTAATTGACGCCGAGCATGATGACGCTGCGCACGTCCTGCCACAGCCCGCGCGGATCGACCCGGCGCTCCGGCCGCGCGGCGAGCCAATCCATGTCGCCATGGCCGCCGGATGCGATGAATTCGAGAAAATGTTTTCCGGCGCTTTCGATCGTGCCGGGCTCCGTGATGCCGATGCAGTCGAAGCCGAGCGCGCGCGCCTCGTTTGCGAGCGCCGTACGAAGCTCATCAATGTCGATGCTGGATTTGATCATCGATGCATCCACGCTCGTCATGGCCGGGCTCGTCCCGGCCATCCACGTCCTTGCGTCGCATAACTGAAAGAACGTGGATGCCCGGGACAAGCCCGGGCATGACGTTCACCATCAGAAGTCGAGGTCCACGTAGGTCCGCGACGCCGGCACGCCGGCCAGCCATTCGCTCAACAGCGGACGGAACGACGGGCGGGATTTCACCCGCGCGTACCACGCCTTTGCCGCGTCGTCCTCGCTCCATGGCACGTCGCCCAGATAGTCGATCGCCGAGAGGTGCGCCGCGGCGGCGAGATCCGCGTAGCTGAGCCGGTCGCCGGCGAGGAAATTACGCGTCTGGGCCAGCCAGCCGATATAGGCCAGATGATAGCGCACATTTGCCTTGGCGGCGCGCATCACGTCGGCCGAGGGCGGGCCGCCGCCATTGTCCTCGCTCATGAAGCGCTTGTAGATGCGCTCGGTGACGAGCGGGTGGGAGACTTCCTCGAAGAACTTTTCGTTGAACCAGGCCATCAGCCGGCGGACCTCGACGCGCTCGCCGATCGTGTCCGGCATCAGGCGCTTCAGTCCCATCTCGGAGCCATAGGCCTCGTCGACATATTCGGCGACGATCGCCGCGCCCGGGATCGGCGGCTGCTCGTCGTCCACCAGGACGGGCGTCGTGCCCGCCGCATTGAGCAGCAGAAACGCTTCGCGCCGCTCCCAGCTGCGCTCTTCGATCAGCTTCAGCTCAAGCCCGTATTCTCCCGCGATCAGGCGGATGAACCGCGAATGCGGACAGAACGGATGATGAAACAGCGTAAACATGAAGCCTTTGACTATGTGATGGTGCTTAAGAATCCATCAATGTTTTGTGCGGCGCCACACTAGTCATTCAAAACCGCGAAGCAAGGGCGCGACGCCGCATTTTGCGATTGCAGCAAGGGAGCGGATGGGCGAGAAGAGCCCCGCTTTTCCAGCCGAAATGGACCGTAAATATGTCAGATGCAATACGGGCAGTGATCCTCGGCATCATCGAGGGTGTGACCGAGTTCCTTCCCGTGTCCTCGACCGGCCATTTGCTGCTCGCGGAGCGCTTTTTCCATCTCGGCGAGGGCGCGTTCTGGGATTCGTTTACGGTCCTGATCCAGCTCGGCGCGATCCTCGCGATCGTCGTGCTGTACTTCAAGAAATTGTGGGACGTCGCGATCGGCATGTTCACGGGCGACGCCTATGCGCGTCGCTTCGTGATCGGCGTGCTGGTGGCGTTCCTGCCCGCTGTCGTCGTCGGCCTCGTCGCCGGCAAGTACATCAAGAGCATGCTGTTCAATCCGTGGGTGGTGTGCTTCTCGCTGATCGTCGGCGGCGCCATCCTGCTCTGGGTCGACAAGCTCGATCTCAAGGCGCGCGAGCACGACGCCACCCGGTTTCCGCTGCTGATGTATCTCTATATCGGCATCGCGCAGTGCATCGCGATGATCCCGGGCGTGTCGCGCTCCGGTGCCAGCATCGTCGCGGCGATGTTCCTGGGGGCGGACAAGCGCGCGGCGGCGGAGTTCTCGTTCTTCCTCGCCATTCCCACCATGATCGGCGCGTTCGCCTACGATTTCTACAAGAACCGCTCCGAGATGACGATGGACCACATGGGCATCGTCGCGATCGGCTTCGTGGTGTCGTTCGTCACCGCGATCATCGTGGTGAAGACGTTCCTGGAATACGTCACCCGCCACGGCTTCGTGGTGTTCGCCTGGTGGCGCGTGATCGTCGGCACGCTCGGCCTGATCGCGCTGGCGCTGGGGCGGTAAACCCGAACGTCAAACGGCTGCGTTCCGGACGCGGAGCTCGTCATGCCGGGACAAGCCCGGCCATGACGGCGGAGATGGTTACGCGCTCTTGCGCTGGAACTGCCCGGCGGCGCGGAAACGCCAGAGATATTGCGGGGCGATCGCTTCCAGCGAGTCGGGCGTGATGCCGAGGCCTTCCAGCGTCAGGCCTGCGGCCTTCGCCGCGTCCGATACGACATTGTCGCGCGCGAGCAGCGTGACCTGGTCCGGGGTCAGCTTCAGCGCGCCCGGCGCGAATTGCAGGAAGTTGGCCTTGAAGCGGGCGAGGCCAAACGGCAGCGGCATTAGCATCCGCTTGCGATCGGCAATCTCGAGAATGGCCTCGATGATCTCGCGCATGGTCAGCACTTCCGGGCCGCCGAGCTCGTAGGTCGCGCCCGCCTTGGCCTTGCCGTCAACGGCATCCGCGATCGCGGTGGCGACGTCGCCGACATAGACCGGCTGCATCCTGGTTTCACCGCCGATCAGCGGCACCACCGGCGACATCCGCGCCAGCGCCGCGAAGCGGTTGGTGAACTGGTCCTCGGGGCCGAACATCACGGAGGGGCGGAAGATCGTCGCCGACGGCACCGCGGCCAGGACCGCCGCTTCGCCGGCCGCCTTGGCTCTGGCATAGCGCGAGGGCGATTCCGCGTCGGCGCCGATCGCCGAGACATGGATCAGCTGTGCCCCCGCGGCAGCGGCCGCCTTGGCGATGGTCTCGGCGCCCTTGGCCTGGACCGCGTCAAAACTCTGCGCGCCGCCCTCGGCGAGGATGCCGACCAGATTGATCACGACCTGCGAATCACGCAGCGCCGCCTCGATCGAGGCCGGATAGCGCACATTCGCCTGCACGGTGTGGACCTGCCCGACCTTGCCGGAGGGCTGGAGGTACCCGGCCAGCTCCGGCCGCCGCACCGCGACCCGGACCCGGTAGTCGCGCCGGCACAGCGCGCGGACGACATTCCGGCCCAAAAACCCCGATCCGCCGAAAACCGTGACGAGCGTGTCCAGATTCGATGCCATGGGATCCATTCCTAGGGTCATTCCTGCGGGAAGAGTGCGTCTCGTCAGGCTTGTATCGGGCCGGTTTGCGATGCGCAATCCGCATCCCGAAGCGGGGTTCAAGCATGAATTGACAACCGCGTCACCGAACCGTAGTAACCGCCTCCGTGCCTAACCGGCATGCCCAGGTGGTGGAATTGGTAGACGCGCTGGCTTCAGGTGCCAGTGGCTTAACGGCCGTGAAGGTTCGAGTCCTTTCCTGGGCACCACCTCCTACTCAAGCGATTGAAATCGCTTTTGCAGGGAAATTTGAGCTGCTGACCGGTACACAAAACCGAGGCACGGCGCTCATGGCGTACCGAATGGCCTACATCGCTCGTCGGGTCGGCTCGGATCGCAGGCGATCTGGAGGCGGCTGGCTCCAGTCGCTCAGGCAAGCGCTACGCGCCGACAGCCGTTGCCCGGATGCTAGTTGAGCTATGAACGACGTCCACCGCGCTCGCGGCCGAAGCCGTCTTCGCTATTTGGGAAAAGGTCGGCCAAGCTGATGACCCCAAGCGCCTGAGAGCTCTCAGTGCTCGTTGACCGCAGCGCCGAGCTTGATCAGGCTCAGCGAGCGGTTCGCGGTCTCGCGCAGGCGGCAGTAGCTCGCGTCGCCCGGGTACATGCCGGGCTCGACTTTGTCGAAGACCGCGCAGAAGCGATCACGCGAGGCGGCGAAAGTTTTCTGCGAGTCATTAACCGCCTGGATCACGTCGGCGAACCCGCCGGCCTGAACCTTCTTTAGCGCCTCACTGGTTTTCTGCGTCCAAATGGCGAGTTCGCGCGCCGCGCAGACTTTCCATTTGGCGACGTCGTCATTCGCGCCCTTTGCCGCTTTGATGCAGGGGTCGGCGACGAGCCCGACGCACGCGGCGCCGAAACCGCCGGTTTTCTCCGCGGTCTTCAGGCAGGCATCGATCACTGCAAGGTCGGCTGGCGCGGTGCCTTGGGCGAAAGCCATCGATGCGAGCGGGAGGCTTGCCGCGAGCATCGCGGCGGCAAGTTTAAGCTTCATTGGAGACCTCCGTTCGGCGCATCGAAAATATGGAACACAATACCACTGCGAGCGCATGAAGCTCAGCGAGACGGTAGACCGGCGGGTGTGGCGGAAGGGCCGCACGGCGAGTGCGAAGGGAAAACGAGGGGGTATGCGGCTTCGGCTACGCCCTCTCCAATCAATGCCTTTGAATGCGCCTTGACCTGACTTGCGAGATTTTCGACCAATAGGTGATACATGCAACTTTGGTCATCGAAGGCCCAGCGTTGGTTCACCTGAATGTGGAACAGGAGCTACGCTGACGAATAATGACGGCGGGACCGGTTAAGGCACGCACGGGCTCTGCCTCTTGGCGTTGAAATTTTCAAGTCGGAACAGCCGCTTGGAGGCTTTCGAAGCCGGCCGTGGGGCCGATTCCGCCAAACCCCATCGATTGCACCGTCCGAATTTACCCCACTTTAGACAAACTGGCCCTAAGTCAGCGGGCAGGCTCGCATCCGGCCGTCGGCGAGCACGGAGCCATCGGGCTCGCTTTGTCGTGAGGGAAGCGGTGGATCAGCACCAGGTCTGGCACGAGCCGGCATTCGACAGGGTTGCGAACGCGATCAGCCCGTTCTTCCTGAGATCGGGAATTTATCTGTTCCTGGTCTCGTTCATCTGCCTGTTCTACGTCTTGAACGCACCGCTTCTGCTCGGTCATTACGATCTGGGCTGGCATCTGGCGGCCGGGGATCTGATCCGGGAACGCAACGCCATTCCGCTGCAGGACCCCTGGTCGTTCACCCACGGCGACAAGCCGTGGTTCAATCTGTCCTGGCTCTGGGACGTGCTTGCCAGTGCGACGCTTCAATACGCAGGCTTCGGCGGCCTCGTCCTGTCGACCGTGGCCTGTGGCGCAGCGATCGCCGGCATCCTGACTGCGATCTCTCTTGGCTACGGCGCGTCAGCGATCGCGGTTTGCGTCTCGGTCTTCCTGGTCTGCCTGCTCTATCCCGCTTACGAAGTTGCGCCGAACATGTATCTCGCGGTCGCGCCGAATACATGCACGATGTTGTTCTGCGTCGTCTTCTATCGCGAATGCCTGCGACGAACGCGATGGTTCGTGCTTCCAGTGTTGATGGCGTTGTGGGCCAATCTGCACGGCGGCTTTCTGCTCGGTTTTTTCGTGATCGGCGTCTTCTGCGGCGCCGCCTTGCTCAGAGCGGCCTGGGCCGATCTCAGGGTCCTTGCTCTCGCGGGGATCGGGTGCCTTGCTGCGACATTCGTCAATCCGCTCGGCTGGAATATCTATGCCGGGGCCGCCGCGACGATGGGGCACTTCGTTCAGGGTAATATTACCGAATGGCGGTCCTACTACGACAACATTGAAATACCCGGCAGCATTCCGGGTATCCTGTACATGCTGGCCTTCGTCGCGCTCGAGCTTCGCTACAGAAACTCCAGGCCAATCCCGCTCGAACCGAGATTGATGTCCTGGCTGTTCCTGATTCTCGGACTGTATCAGTTCAGGTACATCGCGTTCTTCTTCATCTTCTCGACTGCGCCGATGGCGCTTCACCTCAGCCGCCTGCTGCCTCGGCGTCTCACCGCCGTTGACGTGCGGGGAGCGTTGCTGGCCGCCGGCATCGTCGGTCTCGGCACCTTGCCGCTGGCTTACTTGCGTGTCGCGCCGGCGCTCGCACTTCCGACGATGCTGTCGAGCGAAGATGCCAGCCATCTGCAAAAGCATTTCGCCGATGCGCGGGTCCTGAACCATTGGAATATCGGCGGCTACCTGATTTTCGCGACGCACGGCACCGTTCGCCCGTTCGTCGATGGCCGCGCCGCGACCGCCTATCCGGACGATTTGCTGCACGACTATTTCAAGCTGGTGAGCTGGGAGATCGACGAGTCCGCGTGGGATATGGTGCTCGACAAATACCGGATCGACGCCGTGCTGTGGGTCAGGGCACACGAACAGCTGCGGCAGTTCCTGGTGGAGCGACGAGGCTGGCGTGAGCAATACACTGGCGCTTACGTGACCGTTTACGTCAGGCCGCAATCCGGTTTCGATGGCGAAGCCAAGAGACAATGACGACCAGCGCCGCAGCTCTGTCCGCCATCGCGCCCGCCGTCAAAGCCGAGAGCTTCGCGACGCGGTACGGCGCCCTGTGCGCATTGCTGCTGCTGGCTGCGGCAGTCCGGCTGCCGCTCGCCTTCTGGCCGAACATCGTTCACGTCGACGAGCTGTATCAATATCTGGAGCCGGCCTGGCGCCTGCTTGGCCATCAGGGGGTCGTCACCTGGGAATGGCGCGACGGCATCCGGAGCTGGTTTCTGCCGACCTTGTTCGCAGGGCCGGTCGCTCTCGGCGACTGGCTTGCGCCGGGCGGATGGGGCGCCTTCGTCGTGCCTCGCCTGGTGGTAGGGCTTGCCTCGCTCTCGATCGTCGTGACGGCCTGGCATTTCGGCGAACGCATCTCGAGGTCGCATGCCGTCGTTGCGGCGTTTGCCGCCGTGGTCTGGTTCGAGCTGGTCTACTACGCGCCTCACACGCTGAGCGAACCGCTGGCGACGGCCGCGATCCTGCCGGCGGCTTATCTGCTGACCGGCGAGCTCGCGCGAAACCGGCTCTTCGCCGCAGGCGCATTGCTCGCTCTCGCCTGTGTCTGGCGCTTTCAATATGTGCCGGCTTGCGCGGTGTTTGCGTTGGCGGCGTGCTGGCGCGACCTGCGAAACGCGATTGCCCTGGTCGCGGGCGGATGCGCCGTCCTGGTGCTGTCCGGCGCCATCGACCTGGCCCACGGCTCAACGCCGTTTGCGTGGCTCGTCTACAATATTCAGCAAAATCTCCTGCATGACCGCGCATCGGAATTCGGTGACGCGCCGGCGGCCGCTTACGTTCTGCAGGCTTCGATTCTATGGTCGGGCACGACGCTGCTGATGCTGCTGGCGCTCTGGCGCGGCTGGCGACATGCCCCCCTGCTGATCGTCGCGGCTGTCGTGAACGTCGCGTTTCACAGCATGATCGTGCACAAGGAATACCGGTTCATTTTCCTGTCGATCGCGCTGCTGATCATCGCGGCGGCACTTGGCTCCGCCGATTGGGTCCGGATGATGCGTCGGCAAAGCGCATGGCGCTCCCGGGCACTTGCCGTCGTGTGTGGCGGCTGGCTGCTGCTCTCGCTCGGTCTGTCGGGCGCAACGCTCATCATGCGTGACAACTGGATGCGCGGCATCGGCGTCGCCCAGCTGATGGCGGAGCTCGAGGCCGATCCTGAATTTTGCGGGCTGGCCCTGTACGCGATCAACTATCCGTTTGTGCCCGGACGTGGGCAGCTCGCGGCCCGCAAGCCGATCTATTCCTTTTATCGGGACGACCCGCTGGCCAAGGGGCGACTTCCGGCTGTGGTGAAGACGCACCAGGCCGGGTTCAACCGCATCATCGGCCCGGCGAGCCTGGCCAGCGAATTGCCGGCGGATTTCTCGCCACGAAGTTGCGCAATGATGAGCGATGACAAGCCGGCCTGCGTCTTCGCGCGGCGCGGCGCTTGCGATGCGCCCGCTAGCCCCTTCGGCGTCAACGACGTGCTCGTGCGCCTGAACTACTAGCCGCGTCTGACGCTTGCGCCGGCGGCTGCCAGCGGATACATCGCGGCCGGCCCTCGCCAGCGTCTGTCCCGGGGATTAGCCTGCAAAGCGCACCGATTCGATTGAGGTTTGAAACGCCATGACCGTACGCCTGCACCGCGGCGACCTGCCCGATCTGTCCCGCTACACCGGAGCGGTGGCGATCGACACCGAGACCATGGGCCTGAACCCGCATCGCGACCGGCTTTGCGTGGTGCAGCTCTCGCCCGGCGACGGCAGCGCGGACGTGGTGCAGATTCCCAAGGGTCATACCGATGCGCCGAACCTGAAGGCCCTTTTGGCCAATCCGGCGAACACGAAAATCTTCCACTTTGCGCGGTTCGACGTCGCTGTGCTGTACCAGACGTTTGGCGTCATGACCGGGCCGATCTACTGCACCAAGATCGCCTCCCGCCTGATCCGCACCTATACCGATCGCCATGGCCTCAAGGACCTCGTGCGCGAGGTGCTCAATGTCGACCTCTCCAAGCAGCAGCAATCGAGCGATTGGGGTTCCGACAGCCTGACCGAACCGCAGCTCGCCTACGCCGCCTCCGACGTGCTGCATCTGCACGGCCTGCGCGAGCGGCTCGATGCCATGCTGGTGCGGGAAGGCCGCACCGCGCTGGCCAAAGCCTGCTTCGACTTCCTGCCGACCCGCGCCTTGCTCGATCTCCAGGGCTGGGCCGAAGAGGACATTTTCGCGCATTCCTAGCGTTTCCCGTGGCGGCAGGTGGGGCGCCGGATTGGGCCATCGCCCCGTTTCAGACACTTTCGTAACGGCCTGTCGCTGGCTGCATATTTTGGCGTTGCCGGCTACAATGGGGCGCCCGCCAGCCGGACAAGGCGGGCGACACCTCAGGAGCCCAGGTGAATTCGGCCCATAATCCCACCTACGACGCCGCGCTTGCGGCGAAGTTCGCCAGCGCGGCGCGCCACAGCCGCCTGGTGCGGATTCTGCGCGTCGCGGTGCCGGCGACAGTGGCCGCGGCAATGGGTCTGCTCGTCCTCATCTCGACCATCTTCAACCCGTTCCAGATCCCCGTGAAGCTCGACTCCGGAAATCTCGTGGTGACAGGCACCAAGATCACGATGGAATCGCCGCACATGTCCGGTTTCACCCCGGACCAGCGGCCCTACGAGCTCTGGGCCAAGACCGCGACCCAGGACATCACCGATCCCGATCATGTCGATCTCCACGATTTGCGCGCGAAGGTGCTGATGGAAGACCAATCGACCCTGTTCCTCGATGCCCGCACCGGACGGTTCGACAACAAGCAGCAGCAGCTCGACCTGCACAAGGACATCTTCCTGCGCACCTCGAGCGGCTACGAGGCGCGGCTGAACTCGGCCTTCGTCGACATGGGCAAGGGCACGGTCTCCTCGGACGAGCATGTCGACGTCAAGCTGACCAACGGAACGCTGACCGCGGACCGGCTGCGGATCACGGAGGGCGGAGACGTCATCCGCTTCGAAGGCAATGTGGTGATGCACCTCGACAAGCTGGACGACCCCGCCGCCGCCCAGCCTGCGCCGGCCGAGCCTGCGCCGCCGGCGAAGACACGTACGCCTCAGAACAAGTCTGCCAATTCAAAGTGATTTTCATGATCAGGTTTTTTCCGCGCAACAATGACAAGCGGCGCGTCCTCCCTGGTGCGGCCGCGCTCGCTGTCGGCGTCGCGCTGATCGCAACGGGTGCGGCGATCGCGCAGAGCACGATGCAAGGCGTGCCCAACGCCATGCAGGGCTTCTCGCAGAACCGCGATCAACCGATCCAGATCGAAGCCGCCTCGCTCGAGATGCGCGACAAGAAGAAGGAAGCGACCTTCTCCGGCAATGTGAAGGTCATCCAGGGCGACACCACCATGACTTCGAAGACGCTGGTGGTGTTTTACGATTCGGGCGGCGACAAGCCGGCCGCGCCGCAGCCTGCGGCGAAGACGGCAAAGGGTGCGCCGATGCAGTCGGCGACGCCGGGGCCGGGGGGGAACTCCTCGATCAAGCGGCTGGAGGCGCGCGGCAATGTCGTCGTCACCCAGAAGGACCAGGTGGTAACGGGCGAGACCGCCGTCTTCGACACCCGGACCAACCTCATCACCATGCTTGGGGGCGTCGTCTTGACGCAGTGCAAGAACGTGCTGCGCGGCGACCGGCTGGCGGTCGACATGACCACGGGCGTGTCGCGTGTGGAATCCGATAGCGGCCGGGTGCAGGCGCTGCTGCCGCAGGGCGGCGGCAATGATTGCGGATCCGGAGGCGCGGGCAAGCCCGGCGCGGGACCTCTGCAATTGCCTGGCGCAACCAAGCTCAAATGAGCTGAAGCCAGTCAAAGTAAATTTGAAGAATGATTTCAGATGCTTGGGTTGATCACTCCCGATCCGAGGTTGAAGCTTGCGCGCCGAGACTGTATCTAGCGCGAAGGGCTTTCGAAGCGGGGTTCGCCGCTTTTCGGGCGTGTTTCACTGGGCATGAGACATCCCTTCATTCATGCTGCGTCGGCGAATCCTGAGGCCGGCGCGGCAGTTCGCGCGAAAACCGCGCAGGATCGTCGCGAAAGGCTAGAAGGCGGGGATGGTCGATCTCTTCAGCATGTTCCGTCGGCGCCCCGCCAAACGCGGCCGGCCAGGATTTGCGCGTCAGGACATCACCGCGCTCGGTGACAGCGTCGGCGGTCTTGTGGCTAGCCCGGTCAGGGACGCGCCGCCGATCGCCCGTAACCAACCGATGCATGCACCCGATCAGTTCCAAGGGGACTATCAGGGCGACTATCAGGCCGAGCCGCCTCGGGCTCAGGCGGTTCACCCGGTCAGGGCTGCCGGCAGGCCCAACGGTTCCGGCGGGCCTCAGCTCTTGAAGCGCCCGGGCTTCCTGGCTGTGCATAGCGTGGAAAAGAGTTTTGGCAGCCGGCAGGTCGTGCGCGGCGTCAGCATCTATGTGCGCCGCGGTGAAGCGGTCGGCCTGCTCGGCCCCAACGGCGCCGGCAAGACCACCGTGTTCTACATGATCACCGGCCTGATCAAGGCGGATCGCGGCGCGATCGAGCTCGACGGCCACGACGTCACCAAGCTGCCGATGTATCAGCGCGCGCGCCTCGGCATCGGCTATCTGCCGCAGGAGGCCTCGATCTTCCGCGGTCTCACCGTCGAACAGAACATCCGCGCCGTGCTCGAAGTGGTCGAGCCCTCGCGCAAGAAGCGCGAGCAGCAGCTCGATTCGCTGCTCGACGAGTTCAACATCACGCGCTTAAGGAAATCGCCGTCGATCGCGCTGTCCGGAGGTGAGCGGCGCCGCGTCGAGATCGCGCGCGCGCTGGCGACGCGTCCGAACTACATGCTGCTCGACGAGCCCTTTGCCGGCATCGATCCGATCGCGGTCGGCGACATCCAGGACCTCGTCCGCCACCTCACCAACCGCGGCATCGGCGTGCTGATCACCGACCACAATGTGCGCGAGACGCTCGGCCTTACCGATCGCGCCTACATCGTTTATGCCGGTGAAATCCTGACCGAGGGCAGCCCGGAGGAGATCGTCGCCGATCCGGACGTGCGCCGCCTTTACCTTGGCGAGGAATTCCGCCTCTAGCCCGTTTTTCGATTTCGTCAAGACGTGTACATCGGGCTCGGACTAAGATAAGCAAAAATCGGACCAACTTTTTGGGATCGGTTCTTGCTTCATGGCGCTTTCGCAGAGATTAGAGTTCCGGCAGTCGCAGTCGCTGGTCATGACGCCGCAGTTGATGCAGGCGATCAAGCTGCTGCAATTGTCCAATCTCGATCTCACGACGTTCGTCGAAGAGGAACTCGAGCGTAACCCGCTGCTGGAACGGGCCAATGACGAGCCGCCCCCGGGCGAGGGCCCGGCCGAGACCGGCCAGTTCAACGACGGCGACGGCGGCCACAACGACGAGCCCGGCGGCGGCCCGGGCGAAGCCTTCGAGCCCGGCCAGGAAGAGTGGATGAGCAAGGATCTCGGCACCCGCGCCGAGATCGAGCAGACCATGGACACCGGGCTGGACAATGTCTTTTCCGAGGAACCGGCCGAAGCGGCGGCGCGCAACGCCCAGGATGCGGCGCCGACCACCTATACCGAATGGGGCGGCGGCGCCTCCGGTGACGAGGATTACAATCTCGAAGCCTTCGTCGCCGCAGAGACCACGCTCGGCGACCATCTCGCCGAGCAGCTCTCGGTTGCCTTCACCGGGGCCGCGCAGCGCATGATCGGCCAGTATTTGATCGACCTCGTCGACGAGGCTGGCTATTTGCCGGGCGATCTCGGCCAAGCCGCCGAACGGCTGGGGGCATCGCAGCAGGACGTCGAGAACGTTCTTGCCGTGCTGCAAAAATTCGATCCGCCCGGCGTCTGCGCGCGCAATTTGAGCGAATGCCTGGCGATCCAGCTCCGCGAGCTCGACCGCTACGATCCCGCGATGCAGGCCCTGGTCGAGCATCTCGACCTCCTCGCCAAGCGCGACATCGGAGCCTTGCGCAAAGTCTGCGGCGTCGACGACGAGGACATCGCCGACATGATCGGCGAGATCCGCCGGCTCAATCCCAAGCCGGGCATGAAGTTCGGCTCGGCCCGGCTCCAGACCATGGTGCCCGATGTCTATGTCCGCCCGGGTCCCGACGGCGGCTGGCATGTCGAGCTCAACAGCGACACCTTGCCGCGCGTGCTGGTCAACCAGACCTACTATTCGCAGCTCTCGAAGAAGATCGGCAAGGACGGCGACAAATCCTATTTCACCGACGCGCTTCAGAACGCGACCTGGCTGGTGCGCGCGCTCGACCAGCGCGCCCGCACCATCCTGAAAGTCGCAACCGAGATCGTGCGCCAGCAGGACGGCTTCTTCACCCATGGCGTGGCGCATCTGCGACCGCTGAATCTGAAGGCCGTCGCCGACGCCATCCAGATGCATGAATCCACGGTGTCGCGCGTCACCGCCAACAAATACATGGCGACCAATCGCGGCACGTTCGAGCTGAAATATTTCTTCACGGCCTCGATCGCCTCGGCCGATGGCGGCGAAGCGCATTCGGCCGAAGCCGTGCGTCACCACATCAAGCTGCTGATCGATGCGGAGGCGCCGTCCGCGATCCTGTCCGACGACACCATCGTGGAACGCTTGCGCGGCTCGGGCATTGATATCGCCCGCCGCACGGTCGCGAAATACCGCGAAGCCATGCGCATTCCTTCCTCGGTGCAACGCCGTCGCGACAAGCAGAGCGCTCTTGGTAACGTCCTCTCCACCGCCATGGCCGATCGCTCCCGCAATCCCGAACCGGCCTGATTGCGCCGGCGCCAAATCGCGCTACTCTCGATCCGCTATCGGGCCCGATCCTGGCCAGGCACGAACCAAGCGAGGTTCACATGACTCTCCGCATCTCGGGAAAGAGCGTCAATGTCGGCGAGGCCCTGCGCGGCCGGGTCACCGACCGGACCGAAGAGGTCCTGCGCAAATATTTTGATGGCAATTATTCCGGCCACATCACGCTGAGCAAGGACGGCTTCGGCTTCCGCACCGACTGTGCGCTGCATCTCGATTCGGGAATCACGCTCGAGGCCGACTCGAACGCGCCGGACGCCTATGCCAGTGCCGACCAGGCGCTCCTGATGATCGAGAAGCGGCTCAAGCGCTACAAGAGCCGGCTCAAGGACCGCTCTGCCCGCAAGGCTCATGTCGCCTCCGCGGCGCTGGCCGCCATGGATGCCACCAGCTACGTGCTGGAGGCACCGGGCGAAGGTGAGGACGAGGACGAGATCACCGGCTACAGCCCCGTCATCATCGCCGAGGCCACCACCTCGCTGAAGCCGCTGTCCGTGAGCGAAGCGGTCATGGAACTCGACCTCAGCGGGGCGCCCTGCCTGGTGTTTCAGCACGGTTCCTCGGGCCGGGTGAACATCATTTACCGCCGGGCGGACGGCAATGTCGGCTGGATCGACCCCCCGGGGGCCAAGGCGGATGGCAAGGCCTGAGGGGCCATTGGGCGGCACCCTGGAACCCCGCCCCGGGGCTCCTTTCCGCCTTAACAATGACCGGGGCAAAGCTGCACGCGGGAGTTGGCACCGGGATTGCGTTGGAGTAGAAGCCCCCCACATCAGGGGCGAGCTAAGTCCGCCTCCTGCTTGAACTTCTCGACGTCGGCCCGCCCAGGTTCTTTGTCCAGGCTGGCCAATTCGGAACCTGACGTTTTCATTCACCTCGGAAGACTTCCATGCCGATTACCGATCTGGTCGCGCCCGAGGCGATTCTCCCGGCATTGAAGGTCAACAGCAAGAAGCAGGCGCTTCAGGAACTCGCGGCCAAGGCCGCCGAGCTGACCGGGCAGAACGAGCGTTCCGTGTTCGAGGTGCTCCTGCAACGCGAGAAGCTCGGCACCACCGCGGTCGGCTACGGCGTCGCCATCCCCCACGGCAAGCTGCCCAAGCTGGAAAAGATCTTCGGCCTGTTCGCCCGTCTCGATCGTCCGATCGATTTCGAATCGATGGATGGCCAGCCGGTCGATCTCGTCTTCCTGCTGCTCGCCCCCGAAGGCGCCGGCGCCGATCATTTGAAGGCACTGGCCCGCATCGCCCGTCTCCTCCGCGACCAGGACATCGCCAAAAAGCTCCGCGCCTCGCGCGATGCCCAGGCGATTTATTCGGTGCTGGCGCTACCGCCGGCGACTGCGGCGTAACCCTTCTCCCTCGAACCGACGCAGCGCCGTCTGCGACCTATTGTGCAGCCGGGCGCTGCGATATTTCGTCTCCGGCACTGTTTCGGCGCGGGGATTTTGCAAGATGATTTGCGGTTCGATCGGGCGGGTCTTCGGTCTGCTTTGCTCCGTCACCATTGTCGCCACCGCCGTGGCCCGCGCCGACGAGGCGTCCAACGACCGCGTCATCGCGGAGAAGACCGAGGTCATTGCAGCCGATGCAACCAATGCGGTCGCTTACGAGCTGCGCGGCGAAGCCTGGTACATGAAGCGAGACTGGAATCGCGCCTTCGAGGATTGCAGCGCCGCGATCCGGATCGATCCAAATTTCGGGCGGGCCTATCACTGCCGCGGGCGGGCCTATTCCGCCAAAGGCGATCGCGATCACGCCATGATCGACTACAACGAGGCCATTCGCCTCGACCCAAATTATGGGCCGTCCTATACCTCGCGCGCCGAGGAGTATTTCAACAGGGGCGATTTTGATCGCGCGATCGCAGGCTTCACCGAGGCCATCGAACGCAGCCCCAAGCAGGCTTACCGTGCGCTCGTCATGCGAGGGGAGGCGTATGCAGCGAAGGGCGACACCGATCACGCCGTCGCCGACTACAGCGAGGCGATGCAGCGCAATCCGGCCGCCGCCTGGCCCTACGAGTTGCGAAGCACCATTCGCTCCCACAAGGGCGAGATCGATGCGGCTCTGGACGACTGCGACAGCGCAGTCCGTCTGGAGCCCGGAAGGGCCGGCGGCCACTATTGCCGGGCCATGGTGTTTCTGAAGAAGGACGATGCTGACAGCACCATCCGGGAGCTGGATGACGTTACCAGGATTACGCCGTCTTTCGCAAAGGCCTATCTCGTTCGCGGCGTCGTCCTGCACGGAAAGGGCGACGACAAACGTGCCCTTGCCGATTTTGACGAAGTGATCCGGCTACAGCCGGGGAATTCGGAGGCCTACAACAGTCGCGCCGGTCTGTTTCGGGACATGGGACAGCACGATCGCGCGCTCGCCGACTATAACGAGGCGATCCGGCTCGATCCCAAAAGCCAGCTCGCCCTGGTCAATCGTGCCCTCCTCTACATGATGATGTCCGACCCAAAACATGCGCGCGCGGACTTCAACAGCGTGCTCGCGCTGCCACTGAGCGACAAATGGGCCGTGGACACGGCGCGCGAAGGACTTGGCTTTGTGAAGTGATGGCTCGACGGCTGCTAAAAGCAAAACGGGCACGCCTTCCTGCGAAGGCATGCCCGCTTGAAACCCTATTCGTGCGACGTGCGCGTGCTCAGTGCACGCTCACCGCTTGCAGCTCGTTGCTCCAGGCGTTGGCGATCGCGGCTTCGCGGCTGTCGGTCAGCATGATCGGCGTGCCGTCGGCGGCGTGGAGCGCGAAGAGCTTGAGGCCCGGCGCGATCTTCGGCGCTTCGGGAAACAGGCCCGGCACATCCTCGGAGCGGATCTGCTTCACATAGGCGATATGGCCTTCGCCGAGGGTTGCCAGCGTCTCGGGCGAGACATTCTTGGCTTCGTATTCGAACGCAACGTGACCTTCACTCATGGTCTCGACTCCTCTGGAACACTAAGCGGTCGAGTCCGCTACTCGTTCCATTATTCGTGCTCATTGATAGCGATTGTCTTAACGATCCTCTCCGGTTCCGGCCGGGCAAGATCGATCGCCAGCAATCCGTTCTTCAGATCCGCACCCAGCACCAGCATCCCCTCCGCCAGCACGAAAGTGCGCTGGAAGTGGCGCGCGGCGATGCCGCGATGGATGTATTGCCGGGTCTTGTCGTCCTGCTGCCGTCCGCGAATGACGAGCTGGTTTTCCTCAATGGTTACATCGAGTTGGTCGCGGGTGAATCCGGCGACCGCCAGCGTGATCCGCAAACGCTCGGGCTGGCCCTCCGATCGGTCGCACCTCTCGATATTGTAGGGAGGGTAACCGTCGGCGCCTTTGACGACCCGATCGAGCACGCGCTCGATCTCGTCGAAGCCCAGCAGGAACGGACTGGAAAGCGTGGGAACACGAGACATAGTTTACAAAGTCCTCTCGAAGCGACTTTGGTGCATCAGGGCCCGTACAGGCACCCCTTGACCAGCAATATGGGCATATCCGCGTGTAGGTTCAAGGACGTAGCCGGGGGCTGTGGATGGGCAGCTCACCCGCTCTGCCATGCACGAAGGCTGACTTGTCGTCATGGCGCGAAACGCCTGCGACAGGCCCGGCACGACGAAATCGCGGCGCGATTTTTCTCAACAAAAACAAACCCCCTTCTACTGTGCATGGGGTTGTTTTCGCGGTTTTTAATCGACGGCCCCCCCCCCCCGGAACCGGGTCAGGCCTCGATCCGCGTCCGGCCGTCGCCGCTGAACAGATGCAGCTTTTGGCGCGTCGCTGCGACGCGGATCTTCGCGCCGATCGGCGGCGCCTCGGAGCCGGGAATGCGCACGATGACCTCGCCGGGCGGCAGTTCGCCGGGATTGGCGGCGATGCGCTGCTCGTCCTGAGCCCGCGTGCCGTAGACGAAGGTTTCGGCGCCGACGCGCTCGATCGCTTCCACGGTGAGCGGGAGCGCGACGCCGCCCGCCGGGGTCTGGTCGGTGATGACGAAGTCTTCCGGGCGGATGCCGAGGATGCCGGCGTCGGTGCTGCCGAGCTGCGATTTGATCTCGTCGGCGCGAATTGACATCAGATTCATCGGCGGCGCGCCGATGAAGGAGGCGACGAAGGTCGTCGCCGGCTTCTCGTAGATCGCCAGCGGATTGCCGACCTGCTCGACCTGGCCGCCGTTCATCACGACGAGAATGTCGGCTAGCGTCATCGCCTCGAGCTGGTCGTGGGTGACGTAGATCGACGTGGTGTTGAGCCGGCGCTGCAATTTGCGGATCTCGACCCGCATCGCGATGCGGAGCTTGGCGTCGAGGTTGGACAGCGGCTCGTCGAACAGAAACACCTTGGGCTGACGCACGATGGCGCGGCCCATGGCGACGCGCTGGCGCTGGCCGCCGGAGAGCTGGCGCGGCTTGCGCTCCAGCATCGATGTGAGCTCGAGCACGCGCGCGGCTTCGTCGACGCGGCTCTTGACCTCGGCCTCCTTCATGCCGCGGTTGCGCAGGCCGTAGGCCATGTTGTTGAAGACGCTCATATGCGGATAGAGCGCGTAGTTCTGGAACACCATCGCGATGTCGCGATCGGCGGGCTCGATCTGGTTGACGATGCGGCCGCCGATGTCGATCTCGCCGCCGGTGACGGTCTCGAGGCCCGCGACCATGCGCAGCAATGTCGACTTGCCGCAGCCGGAGGGACCGACCAGCACGCAGAACTGGCCGTCGCCGACATCGACGTTGACGCCCTTGATGGCCTCGAAGCCGCCGGGGTAGGTCTTGCGGACGTTGCGCAGGGTGACGTTAGCCATGGGATTTACTTTTCCGTCTCCACGAGTCCGCGCACGAACAATTTCTGCATCACGACGACGACGAACACCGGCGGCAGCATCGCCAGCACGGCCGTCGCCATCACGATAGGCCATTCGGTCAGCGCGTCGGTGGTGGTGATCATCTTGCGGATGCCGACCTGGATGGTCTGCATGTCGTCGCGGGTGGTGATCAGCAGCGGCCAGAGATATTGATTCCAGCCGAGGATGAAGAGGATCACGAACAGCGCCGCCATATTGGTGCGCGACAGCGGCAGCAGCGTATCCCAGAAGAAGCGCAAGGGACCGGCGCCGTCGATGCGCGAGGCCTCCAGCAGCTCGTCCGGCACGGTCATGAAGAACTGGCGAAACAGCAGCGTCGCGGTGGCCGAGGCGATCAGGGGCAGCGCCAGGCCCGCATAGCTGTCGAGCATGTGCAGATCTGCGACGATCTTGTAGGTCGGATAGATGCGCACCTCGACCGGCAGCATCAGGGTGATGAAGATGATCCAGAAGATCGGCATCCGGAACGGAAAGCGGAAATAGACGATCGCATAGGCCGAGATGATCGAGATCGCGATCTTGCCGACCGCGATCAAGAGCGCCATCACCAGCGAGTTCAGCATCATGTTGCCGACGGGCTCGCGGGTGGAGCCGCTCGTGCCGACGAAAATGGTCTGGTAGTAGACCTCGAAGAAATGACCGCCCGGCAGCAGTGACATCTGTCCGTTGGCGATCAGCGCGTTGTCCTGGGTCGAGGCGACGAACGCGATGTAGACCGGGAAGGCGACGATCGCGATCCCGATCCAGAGGATGATGTGGGCGATGTAGCGCCGGAAGCCCTCTTCCTCGACCATCAGTAGGTCACCTTGCGTTCGACGAACCGGAACTGGATTCCGGTGAGCACGATGACCATGACCATCAGGATCACCGACTGCGCCGCCGAGCTGCCGAGATTGCCGCCGAGCAGGCCGTCGGAATAGACCTTGTAGACCAGCGTGACCGTCGACGTTCCCGGACCGCCGCGGGTCATGGTGTCGATGATGCCGAACGTGTCGAAGAAGGCGTAGACGATGTTGACCACCAGCAGGAAGAAGATGGTCGGCGACAGTAGCGGGAAGGTCACGGTCCAGAAACGCCGCATCGGGCGGGCGCCGTCGATCGCGGCGGCCTCGAACACGCTCTTCGGGATTGCCTGCAGGCCGGCGAGGAAGAACAGGAAATTATAGGAGATCTGCTTCCATGCGGCGGCGAGGATGATCAGCGCCGCGGCTTGGTCGCCGTCGAGCAGCGGATTCCAGTCGATGCCCATGTTGCGCAGATAGCGCGAGAGCACGCCGAGCGAGGGATGCAGCATGAAGATCCAGAGCACGCCGACCACGGGCGGCGCCACCGCATAGGGCCAGATCAGGAGCGTGCGGTAGAGCATCGAGCCACGCAGCGGTTTGTCCGCCATCACGGCGAGCAGCAGCGCGAAGGACAGCGACGAGACGGCGATGGCGAACGAGAACAAGAACGTTCGGACGATCGCCTCGAAATAGGCTGCGTCCTTGAACAGCTCGATGTAATTCTCGAACCAGACAAAGGTGGTCGATAGACCGAACGCATCCTGCAGCAGGAAGGACTGGATCACCGCCTGCAGGGCCGGCCAATAGAAGAAAATCAGGACGATCGCGAGCTGCGGCGCAACCAGCGCGTACGGTAACAGCCTTGACTGGAAAATGGCTTGCTTTTGCATGATGCCAGCAGAGCGGCAGGCCGGGTCGCGGCCTGCCGCTCATTGCCTCACTTAACGGCGGTCTTTTCGAACTGCCGCAGCATCGTGTTGCCGCGCTCGACCGCGGAGTCGAGTGCCTGCTTGGCGGTCTTCTTGCCGGCCAGCGCCTGCTCGATCTCTTCCGACCAGACGTCACGCAGCTGCACCATGTTGCCGAGGCGCAGACCGCGCGAGTTCTCGGTCGGCTCCTTGTTGGTCAGCTCGAGCAGCGGCGTTTCGAGATAGGGCTGATCCTTGTAGAAGCCCTCTTCCTTCGCCTTGGCGTAGGCCGCCTTGGTGATCGGCAGATAGCCGGAGGCCTTGTGGATATAGACCTGGCGATCAGTGTCCGAGAGGAAGGTCAGGAACTTCGCGACGCCCTTGTATTCCTCGGCCGACTTGCCGCCCATCACCCACAGCGAAGCGCCGCCGATGATCGAGTTCTGCGGTGCGCCCTTGACGTCGGGATAATAGGGCATCGGCACGGCTGTGAAGTTGAACTTGGCCTGCGCCTTGACGTTGCCGAAGAACGCGGACGAGGTCAGGTAGATCGGGCATTCGCCGGAGGTGAAGCGACCCTCGCCGGTGTTGGTGCGGCCGGCGTAGTCATAGGTCTTGGTCTTCTGCAGCTCGACCAGGGTTTCGAGATGCTTGACCTGAAGCGGTCCGTTGAACTCGAGCACGGTGTCGAAGCCGTCGAGGCCGTTGGCCTTGCTGGCGAGCGGCAAATTGTGCCAGGCCGAGAGCTGTTCGAGATTGACCCAGGTGACCCAGGAGCCCGAGAAGCCGCAGGTGTCGTGACCCGCAGCCTTCAGCTTCTTGGCGGCCTCGAACGTTTCGGGCCAGGTCTTCGGGATCTCGACATTCGCCTTCTTCAGCTCGTCGAGGTTGACCCACATCACGGTCGAGGACGAGTTGAAGGGGAAGGACAGCATTTCGCCCTTCGACGTCGAATAATAGCCGGTGATGGCGGGCAGGTAGATCTTGGGGTCGAACTTCTCGCCGGCGTCGGCCATCAGCTTGTAGACGGGCTTCACGGCGCCGGTCGCGGCCATCATGGTCGCGGTGCCGACTTCGAACACCTGCATGATGTGCGGGGCATTGCCGGCGCGGAACGCCGCGATGCCGGCGTTCATCGTATCGGGATAGTTGCCCTTGTAGGTCGGGATCACCTTGTAGTCGCTCTGCGACGCGTTGAAGTCGGTGGCGAGCTTGACGATGACGTCGTTGTTGGCCCCGGTCATCGCGTGCCACCACTGGATTTCGGTCGCGGCCAAGGCCGGCGAGGCCGATAGTCCTACCGTGAGTGCAATAGCGGCAGCCGCTCCAAACTTTCTAAGAGCCATCAAGTAAACCTCCCTTGGCCGTTCTCTTGGGCCGTCAAAAATGATCGCTTGCGCTAGCAGCGCCATATGACGTTCACATGACTGTGTAAGCGGGCGAAACGAAAGCGGCAAGCGCTGGAAAAGGGAAGCCGTCAAATAGGCGAATGCCGCGCGCGCAGCGTCCTCCATTCGCGGTGCACAGAGCGCCCGCGCCGCAGTGCGGCATTGGACGTCATCGCGGAATGGCAGTGGAAGATCGCCGATGCCGCTGCGAGCTCGAAAACCTCTCCCGCTTGCGGGAGAGGTCGCGCCGAAGGCGAGGGTGAGGGCTCTCTCCGCTTGGGGATTGTCCCGTTGCGGAGACACCCTCTCCCCAACCCTCTCCCGCAAGCGGGCGAGGGAGCGCGCCTACGGTGAGGCTCGATCTTCGTCTTATCTCAGCGCTTGCGTTCCGGGCCGCAGACCGTGCCCTGCTCGACCATCGCGTCGATCTCGGACCTGGAGTAGCCGAACTCGCCGAGCACCTCGGCTGCGTGCTGGCTGAATTTCGGCGGCAGGCGATGCAGGCTCGGCTTGCTGCGGTCGAGCCGGATCGGGGACGCCACGCCCTTGTACCAGTCCTTCTCGATAATATCGCCGCGCGCGATCGTGTGCGGATTGGTCAACGCCTGGTCGATCTTCTGCACGGGGCCTGCGGGCAGGCCCGCGGCGAGCAGGCGATTGCACAGCGGCTCGGCCTCGTGCTGGCTGAACACGGCGGCGAGTTCGGCCCGCAGCGCTTCGCGATTGGCGATGCGGTCCTTGTTGCGCGCAAAGCGTGGATCGGTGCCGAGCTCGGGCTTGCCGATCTCCTTGGCGAGCTTGCGGAAGGTGCCGTCATTGCCGACGCCGATGAAGATGTCGTCGGTCTTGGTCGGGAAGATCGCATAGGGCACGAGGTTGGGATGCTCGTTGCCGGTCAGCGCCGGCGGCTTGCCATGCATGAAATAATTCGCGGTGTGCGGATGCATGATGGCGAGACCGGTCTCGTACAGCGTGGTCTCCAGGAACTGGCCCTGGCCCGAGCGCTGCCGCTCCGACAGCGCCATCAGGATGCCGATCGCCGCATAGAGGCCGGTGCCGATGTCGACCAGCGGCACGCCGATCCGCATCGGTCCGCTCTCGGGCGAGCCGGTCGCCGCGATCATGCCGGTCATGGCCTGGATGATGGCGTCATAGCCGGGATTGCCGCCGCGCGGGCCGTCGGCGCCGAAGCCGCAGATCCGGCAATGCACGAGGCGCGGGAATTTCTCGCGCAACACGTCGTTGCCGATGCCCCATTTCTCCAGCGTGCCCGGCTTGAAGTTCTCGATCAGGACGTCGGCGCTCTCCAGCATCTTGAGCAGCACGGTCCGGCCGCCCTCGGAGGCGAGGTCGAGGCCGATCGAGCGCTTGTTGCGGTTGATGCCGATGAAATAGGCCGCGTCTTCCTCGTGGAAGGGAGGGCCCCAGTCGCGTACCTCGTCGCCTGCGGGCGGCTCGACCTTGATCACGTCGGCGCCGTGGTCGGCGAGGATCTGGGTGCAATAGGGACCGCCGAGCACGCGCGTGAGATCGATGACGCGCAGGCCGCTCATTGCACCCGTGGCGGCTCCAGAACTGGCGGCTTCAGTCATGCCTTCGCGTCCCCTGTGTCGATGTGATCACAGGCCTAACGAGGTTCGTCCGAGCCGGCAATGGCTTCCCGCGTAGGGCCTCATGCAGGCCCGTCGCCGCAATCCCGTGGGATGGCAAATCAAGGGAAGCGGCCGGCCCGAGGGATCCCGGGTCGGCCGCTTCAGCTAACCGATCAGACGACCGTCAGGCGAACGTCGACATTACCGCGCGTCGCGTTGGAATAGGGGCACACCTGGTGCGCCTTCTCGACCAGCGCCTCGGCTTCCGCGCGGGCGAGGCCCGGCAGTGATACGGCAAGGTCGATGTCGAGACCGAAGCCGCCGGCCGCGCGCGGGCCAATGCCGACGGTCGAGGTCACGGAGGCGTCGGCCGGAACCTTGGGGCCGCCCTGCGAGGACACGAACTTCATCGCGCCGATGAAGCAGGCGGCATAGCCCGCCGCAAACAGCTGCTCGGGATTGTTGCCGGCGCCGCCGCCGCCGCCGAGCTCCTTCGGCGTGGTGAGCTTGACGTCGAGCGCGCCGTCGAGGGTCGCAGCATGGCCGTCGCGGCCGCCGGTGGCCTTTGCGCTGGTCTTGTAAAGGACATTCACTGACATTTTCGTCTCCCTGTGTTTTCGGGTGGGGTGCGATCCTTATTGCAAACAATTAGATTGTGGGCAATTGAAATCATGGCGTCTCACATTTAATTGTTCGCAATTGAATGTGGCGACGGCCGGCCCCAGAATGGAGCTGGTCCTGTGAGATTCTCGATGCCCCGGAAACATTCTGCAGCGGACACGCCGCTTCGCCTCGACAACCAGATCTGCTTCGCGGTCTACTCGGCCGCGCATGCCTTCAACCGCGTCTACAAGCCGCTGCTGGACCGGCTCGGCCTGACCTATCCGCAATATCTGGTGATGCTGGTGCTGTGGGAGCGCGACGACGTGCCGGTCAAGACCATCGGCGAAAAGTTGTTCCTGGATTCGGGAACGCTGACGCCGCTGCTCAAGCGGCTCGAGGCGGCCCACCTCGTCAAGCGCACGCGCTCGAGCGAGGACGAACGTCAGGTGCTGATCGCGTTAACCCCGCAGGGCCACGCCCTGAAGGACAAGGCGCGCGCCGTGCCGCAATCGATCCTGGCGGCGTCGGACTGCTCGGTCTCGGAACTGGTCGCGATGAAGGATGAAATCGTGGCGCTGCGCGATAGGTTGAATGCGGTGATCGGGGAGTAGGGTTAGAAGTGCTTCTTCGCGAAAGCGCGACCCGAGCCAGATTTCAGGTGTCGCTCGAAGGCGACAGCGCGTGCCGCGTCATCAAACGCGAAATAGGTCCGAATTCGCCAAGGTCCGTACTTCGACGTGTGTGGCACCTCACCGGCGTTATGTTTTGCCAAACGGGCTCGTAAGTCGTCGGTAATGCCAACGTAGAAGTGCTCGGAATCAAGGCTTTCGAGAATATAGACGTATTTCATTCCGCTTCCTCCCTGAGGGTAGGATAGCAGTTCCCAGGAGCCTTGAGGTGCTTGCCTCGTCCGCCGTCGCCCTCCGGGCTATGGCGAGACAGCCTTCGCTCACTTCGCTACGAGGGACTTCCCGGGCTTGCCCAGCCGAAGCTCGCGAAGCGAGCGAAGGCTGGTGGAGCCAGGCGGGATCGAACCGCCGACCTCTTGCATGCCATGCAAGCGCTCTCCCAGCTGAGCTATGGCCCCTTAACCGTCCGACGCGCCTTGGGCGACGCGTCGGGAAAGACCCAGAACCACAGTTCTGGAATTATCTCAAGTCTCTTCGTCACCGCCGACATCACCAATGATGTCGGTGACGTCCTCATCGCCTTCTTCGTCGTCGGCGATAAAGGTCGAATCATCGTCGTCATCGTCCTCGATGGTCTCATCGACTTCGATGTCGTCCTCGGATTCGGGCACGACCGCCTTGACCTTGCCGGTGTTCTCCTCGGCATCGGCCTCCTCGAGCGAGACCTCCTCGACCTCCGCCGGCTCCGGCGTGGCGTCGGCGGCAGCGGCTGCGTGGCGGGCTTCGGCGCCACGGGGTGCGCGAGCCGGCGCGATGGGCGCGATCGGCACGACTTCTCCGGTATAGGGCGAGATCACCGGATTCTTGTTGAGGTCATAGAACTTTTTGCCCGTGGTCGGGCAAATACGTTTAGTTCCGAGTTCGGACTTGGCCACGGCAGAGGAATCCTGGGAATGTCTGAAAAGCGGTGCTTCACTTGGCTAGTTGGCGGCCCGCTGTCAATAGCGCATTACGGGAGAACGACATGCCCGTGACGGCGGGGAGACCATGTGGTACCTGCCCCGCGAGTCCCGCAGGGACGTTTCGGGCCTATCCAAGGACACAAACTTGACCGATTCCGACAAGCCGACGCCGCTCCAGTCGCGCGCCAGCGGTCCCCTGACCGGGAAAGTACGGGTGCCCGGAGACAAGTCGATCTCCCACCGTGCCCTCATCCTCGGTGCGCTCGCAGTTGGAGAGACGCGGATTTCGGGCCTCCTGGAGGGCGAGGACGTCCTTAACACCGCCAAATCCATGCAGGCACTTGGCGCCAGGGTCGAGCGCACCGGAGATTTCGCCTGGAAGGTGAACGGCGTGGGTGTCGCGGGCTTCGCGGAGCCCAAAGCGCCGCTGGATTTCGGCAACTCCGGCACCGGCTGCCGGCTCGTCATGGGCGCCGTCGCCGGCTGCCCGATCTCTGCGATTTTCGACGGCGATGCCTCGCTGCGCAGCCGGCCGATGCGCCGGATCCTGGATCCGCTGGAAAAAATGGGTGCGAAGGTCGTCGCCGGCGGCGAGGGCGGTCGTCTGCCGCTGACCGTCCAGGGCGCGCGCGATCCGCTGCCGATCACCTACAAGACGCCGGTGGCGTCGGCCCAGATCAAATCCGCCGTCCTGCTCGCGGCCCTGGCCGCGCCGGGCACCACCACCGTGGTCGAGACCGAGGCCAGTCGCGACCATACCGAGCTGATGCTCAAGCATTTCGGCGCCGAGATCACCTCGGTGCAGGAAGGTCAGCACGGCCGCCGTATCACGCTCGTGGGCCAGCCTGAGCTGCATGGCGCCAATGTCGTCGTGCCCGCCGATCCCTCGTCGGCGGCGTTCCCCATCGTTGCTGCGCTGATCGTCGAAGGCTCCGAAATCATCCTGTCCGATGTCATGACCAATCCGCTGCGGACCGGTCTTTTCACCACGCTGCGCGAAATGGGTGCCTCGATCGAGGAAAGTGAAGTTCGCGGCGACGCCGGCGAGCCGATGGCGAAGCTGCGCGTACGCGCCTCGAAATTGCGCGGTGTCGAAGTGCCGCCGGAGCGCGCACCGTCGATGATCGACGAATATCTGGTGCTGGCGGTGGCGGCCGCCTTCGCCGAGGGAACGACCATCATGCGCGGCCTCCAGGAGCTGCGTGTCAAGGAATCCGACCGTCTCGAAGCCACTGCCGCCATGCTCCGCGTCAACGGCGTCAAGGTCGAGGTCTCCGGCGACGATTTGATCGTCGAAGGCCGCGGCCACGTTCCGGGCGGCGGCATTGTGGCCACCCACATGGACCATCGCATCGCGATGTCCGCGCTGGTGATGGGCTGCGCGTCGGACCAGCCGGTGACCGTCGACGACACCGCCTTCATCGCCACCAGTTTTCCGGATTTCATCCCAATGATGCGTTCGCTTGGGGCCGATTTTTCATGAGGAAGCTGCCATGAGCGCAGCCTTCGATCGCGATGCCTTGCTGGACGCTTTCGATTCGATAGGCCGTGCTGCGGCCGAGGCTGGAACGAAGCTTCAGATCGCGGTCTATGGTGGCTCCGCCCTCATGCTTGCCAGCAACTTTCGTTTCGCGACGGAAGACGTCGATGTCTCGAAGCTCGAGCGTCCGCTGCCGGATTGGCTGGAGGGGATCACAGCCGAAATCGCCGCAAGGAATGGATGGGGCGCCGACTGGTTCAACGATCACGTGGTGTTTCATCTCAGCCCACTGGCCGACCGGGCCGCGGATCATCTCGAATTCGGCACTTTCCCGCGTGACGGCACGCCACCGGGACTTGAGGTCTCAGTGCCCTCCGCTGCATATCTTCTCGCGTTGAAACTGAAGGCATTCCGGGTCACGGATCCCGTTCGCGGGGAGACGGAGCGGCTCGATATCCTGAACTTGATGAAAGTGGTTGGAATCGCGACCGTAGAGGAAGCCATCGCACTGCTTGGCCGGTATTTTCCGGTGAGCGCGGCCTCCTCGGAAAAGCAGCGCTTCCTTTTGAAGAACATGAACCCGGAGGGAGGAGCGGATGCGCCCAAATACCCTCGCTGAGGCCGTCGATCGCATCCGCGCCGGCGCGCCGCAGGACGTCACGCTGGCCGAATTCATCGACACATTCGATCTTGCCGGGACGAGCAGGGCCCAGTACCAGGCCATCGAAGACGAACCAGTATTGACGCGAAACGATCGGCTGGACGCCCTTGTCGGCGCGATCGCCGAATATCTGGCAAAGCAGCGTCGCCTCGGGCGGGTGCCGGCGTGGGTCTGCGATCCGGCGCGGCGTCTCGCCGAGCCGTGGTTCACCGCGTCATCCCCATCGGATGCGATGCGAGAATATTTGACTTACGCGAGCCCCGCCGAATTCGCGTCCCGCAACATCTTCACGGAGGAGCGGCCATTGCGACGCGCCCGTAGTCCCCACGCAGTCAAGGTTTGAGTGATATGATCATCGCCATCGACGGGCCCGCGGCGTCGGGCAAGGGCACGCTCGGCAAGCGCCTTGCCCACCATTACGGCTACCGTCACCTTGATACCGGCGTGATCTATCGCGCGGTGGCCTATTCCCTGATGCAGTCCGGGCATGATCTCCGGGACGAGGCGGCGGCGGTCGCTGCGGCGCTGGAACTCGATCCCGAAAAGTTCGGCAATCCGGCCCTGAAGACCCAGAAGGCGGGCGAGGGCGCCTCCATCGTCTCGGCGATCCCCAGAGTGCGCGAGGCCCTGATCAACTTTCAGCGGCAATTCGCCGCCGATCCGCCCGGCGCCGTGCTTGACGGACGGGATATTGGAACCGTGATCTGCCCCCATGCCGACGTGAAGATCTTCGTCGTCGCCGATCCCAAGGTCCGCGCCCGCCGCCGGACCATGGAGGCCAAGGCGCGGGGCGAGGAGGCCGATGAGGCGGCGGTGCTTGCCGACATCATCCAGCGCGACGAACGCGACAAGAACCGCCCCATTGCGCCTTTAAAACCGGCCGCGGATGCTTACTTGCTAGATAACTCCCAACTGGATATAGAAGGCGGCGTCCGGGCCGCCATCGACATTATCGAGGCTGTCCGAGCGGGCCGGTCGCGGGGTTAAGCCGCTGCCGTCATTGGAGGAAGCGCCCGCTCCCGCTCTTTGAGGTCGATACTCTCGGTCCCTGCTTGGGGCCGACGCGATCCAGGCTCCGGACAAAAGATTTCCACGTATCGCACGCGCGGGCCTCAGCCGGCCCGCTTCCGCTGTTCCGCCTCCAGGTCGGAGCAGCGAGCGGTCGCTCGAAGGTTCTGCGGACCTTCCGACACTGCGCGTACGATGCGCCCAAGAACCCAACGGCCGGCATGACATCCGCAACTGGAGAACAAATGGCTTCGACTTCTGCTGATACCTATAGCCCGTCGCGCGACGATTTCGCCGCGATGCTCGACGAGTCCTTTGCAGGCGGCAACCTGCAGGAAAGCTCAGTCATCAAGGGCAAGGTTGTTGCAATCGAAAAGGACATGGCCGTCATCGACGTCGGCCTGAAGACCGAGGGCCGCGTTGCCCTGCGCGAATTTTCCGGCCCCGGCCGCGACAGCGAGCTCAAGGTCGGCGACGAGGTGGAAGTGTTCCTCGACCGGATCGAGAACGCCCTCGGCGAAGCCGTGCTGTCGCGCGACAAGGCGCGCCGCGAAGAGAGCTGGGGCAAGCTCGAGAAGGCTTTCCAGAACAACGAGAAGGTCAACGGCGTCATCTTCAACCAGGTCAAGGGCGGCTTCACCGTCGACCTCGACGGTGCCGTGGCCTTCCTGCCGCGTTCGCAGGTCGACATCCGTCCGATCCGCGACGTTGCGCCGCTGATGAACAACTCGCAGCCGTTCCAGATCCTCAAGATGGACCGTCGCCGCGGCAACATCGTCGTGTCGCGCCGCACGGTTCTCGAAGAGACCCGCGCCGAGCAGCGTCAGGAGCTGGTGCAGAACCTCGAAGAGGGTCAGGTCATCGACGGCGTGGTCAAGAACATCACCGATTACGGTGCGTTCGTTGATCTCGGCGGTATCGACGGTCTGCTGCACGTCACCGATATCGCGTGGCGCCGCGTCAACCATCCGACCGAGGTGCTCTCGATCGGCCAGACCGTGAAGGTCAAGATCATCAAGATCAACCACGAGACGCACCGCATCTCTCTGGGCATGAAGCAGCTGTTGGACGATCCGTGGCAGGGCATCGAAGCCAAGTACCCGCTGGGTGCCCGCTTCACCGGTCGCGTCACCAACATCACCGACTACGGCGCGTTCGTCGAGCTCGAGCCGGGCATCGAAGGCCTGATCCACGTCTCCGAGATGTCGTGGACCAAGAAGAACATGCACCCCGGCAAGATCGTTTCGACCTCGCAGGAAGTCGAAGTGCAGGTGCTGGAAGTGGATTCCGTCAAGCGCCGCATCTCGCTCGGCCTCAAGCAGACCATGCGCAACCCGTGGGAGGTCTTCGTCGAAGGTCATCCGACCGGTTCGACGGTCGAGGGCGAAGTCAAGAACAAGACCGAGTTCGGTCTGTTCCTGGGCCTCGAGGGCGACGTCGACGGCATGGTCCATCTCTCCGACCTCGACTGGAAGCAGCCGGGCGAGCAGGTGATCGACAACTACAAGAAGGGCGACATGGTGAAGGCCGTGGTGCTCGATGTGGACGTCGAGAAGGAGCGCATTTCTCTTGGAATCAAACAGCTTGAAGGCGACCCCTTCGCCGAGCCGGGCGATGTCAAGAAGGGCGCGGTCGTGACCTGCGAAGTGATCGACGTGAAGGAGAGCGGCATCGAGGTGAAGATCACCGGTACCGACTTCACCACGTTCGTGAAGCGCTCGGAGCTCGCCCGTGACCGCAACGATCAGCGCGCCGAACGCTTTGCCGTCGGCGAGAAGGTCGATGCCCGCGTGATCCAGTTCGACAAGAAGGCCCGCAAGGTGCAGGTGTCGATCAAGGCGCTCGAAGTCGCCGAAGAGAAGGAAGCCATCGCGCAGTATGGCTCCTCCGATTCGGGAGCGACGCTCGGCGACATCCTGGGCACGGCGCTCAAGAACCGCGACACCAAGTAAGCGAACCGCAGGTTTCGCTGCATCAAAGCCCCGGCGTGAGCCGGGGCTTTTTTGTTGTTGAGGTCGTAGCCCGGATGGAGCGAAGCGAAATCCGGGATTCGTGCGGCCGGGGGGATTCTCCCGGATTGCGCTTCGCTCCATCCGGGCTACGCGGCTACCGGCCTTGTTTTCTTCTAATTGCGCCGCAATTGATGTATCCAGATAAGCCAATGGTGACGCTGCGACGGCAACAACGCGCCTGGCCTTTCACTTGGAGACATTGAGATGTCGCTCGATTCGGACATCATCGTCGATCGCCGCAGGATCCGCCGCAAGCTGACGTTCTGGCGCGTATTGGCCGCGCTGATCGCGATCGCGGCGATCGCAGGCTTCGCGCTGGTCGCGACGCCGGGTGCGCGCGGCACGTTCGCGTCCGCCGGCTCGATCGCGCGGGTCCAGATCGATGGCCTGATCCGCAGCGATTCCGATCGCACGCAGGCGCTCGAGCGGCTGGAGAATTCGCAGGCCGCCGCCGTCATCGTTCACATCAATTCGCCGGGCGGCACCACCGCCGGCTCCGAGCAGCTCTACGATTCCCTTGTGAGTCTGAAGGCAAAGAAGCCGCTCGTCGTCGTCGTCGAAGGCCTCGCGGCTTCCGGCGGCTACATCACCGCGATCGCCAGCGATCACATCATCGCCCAGCAGAGTTCGCTGGTCGGCTCGATCGGCGTGCTGTTCCAGTTTCCGAACGTCTCGGAGCTGTTGAAGACCGTCGGCGTCAAGGTCGAGGAGGTAAAATCCACGCCGCTGAAGGCCGCGCCCAACGGTTTTGAGCCGACCAGTCCCGAGGCACGGGCGGCGCTCGATGCGCTGGTGAAGGATTCCTATGCCTGGTTCAAGGGATTGGTGAAGGACCGGCGTGGCATGGATGACACGCAGCTCGAGAAAGTGGTTGATGGCCGTGTCTTCACCGGACGCCAGGCCATCGATCTCAAGCTGATCGACCAGATCGGCGACGAGAAGACCGCCGTAACCTGGCTGGTCGAGCAGAAGGGCGTCAAGAAGGGGCTCTCCGTGCGCGATTACAAGCTGCAGCCGCGCTTCAGCGATCTGCCGTTCCTCAAGACGGCGGCCGCAGTAACGCTGGAAGCACTGGGTTTAGGCTCGATTGCGCATCAAATCGGACAAACCGGCGTCGCACAGGCGGTCGATCGGCTCGGAATGGATGGAATGCTCGCCTTGTGGCAGCCGGCGGCGTCGAACTGACGGAACCGGGCGAGTCCCGGAGGTTTTTCCCGTTCGGCGCGTGCAGGGCCAGCCTGCTTTTTTGGCATTTGTCACGTATTTTCACGACGCTCAACCTTCATTTAGCGTCTTGACAGATCACGGTATTTTCACGGAAATGGTCGTCCGCACGCTCCCGGGTCCTATCTCTCGATGATCAAATCCGAACTTGTTCAGCGTATCGCCGAGCACAACCCGCATCTGTACCAGCGGGATGTCGAGAACATTGTGAATGCGATTCTCGAAGAGATCGTAGCGGCTCTCGCGCGCGGTGACCGCGTCGAGTTGCGCGGCTTCGGTGCCTTCTCGGTCAAGCACCGCCCTGCACGCGCAGGGCGCAATCCGCGCACCGGCGCCCATGTCCCTGTCGATCAGAAGAGCGTTCCGTTCTTCAAGACCGGCAAGGAAATGCGCGAACGGCTGAATCGCGACCATCCGGATCCAGGCGCGCCAGACTGAGGTCCACCTCAGGGTTTCCCGCGGTCGCCAGTGATGCGGCCGCAACCTTGATTCAAGGCGAGCGAGCCGAGATGCGAAAATTCCTGACCGCACTGGTTGTGATTCCGCTGGGCCTGATCCTGATGGTCTTTGCCGTCGCCAACCGGCATTTCGTCACGGTCTCGTTCGATCCCTTCGTGTCCAACGACCCGTCATTCTCGGTCACGCTGCCGCTGTTCCTGCTCCTGATCGTGGTGGCCGCGCTTGGGGTCCTCGCGGGCGGTTGTGCCGTCTGGTTCGGCCAGCGGCACTGGCGGCGTGCGGCGCGCCGACATGACGCGGATGCCCGCGCCGCGCGAGGCGAGCTGGCCGATCTGCGGGCCCAGGCGGCCGCAGCAAGGCCCGAGTCCCAGCGCCTCCCCGTTCCCTCCGGGGTGGGGCTTTACGGGCCCGTCGGGCGAGACAAGCAGCGCGCGACGTTGTAGAAGCGGCCGCAACCGAAAAGCCCGTTTTCCGGCCGCGGACCTGCGGCCTCCATTTGCTTTGAGCCCATATCCCTCGAGAACATGTCCCTGCTCGTCAAAATCTGCGGCCTGTCCACACCCGAGACGCTCGAAACGGCGCTCGATGCGGGTGCCGACATGGTGGGCTTCGTGTTCTTCCCGCCGTCGCCGCGGCATTTGTCGCTGGAAGCCGGCCGGGAGCTCGGACGACAGGTGAAGCGGCGCGCGCTCAAGGTCGCGCTCACCGTCGATGCCGACGATGCGACGCTCGACAACATCATGGACGCGCTGTCCCCGGACATTTTCCAGCTTCATGGCACGGAGAGCGTGGCCCGGCTGCGCGACATCAGGCAACGGTTCGGTCGTCCGGTGATGAAGGTCGTGCCGGTCGCAACGTCAGCCGATCTCGCCGTGCTGCCCGGTTACGCAGAGGTTGCCGAACGCATCCTGTTCGACGCGCGCGCACCGAAGGACGCAACGCGGCCGGGCGGCCTCGGTGCACCGTTTGATTGGCATCTGCTCGGAAACCTGGAGCTTGCGTTGCCGTATATGGTGTCGGGTGGCCTCAGCGCCGACAACGTCGCCGAAGCCGTTCGCGTCACCCGCGCCGGTGGTGTCGACGTCTCCTCCGGTGTCGAGAGCGCCCCGGGCCTGAAGGATCCCGAGATGATCAAGGCCTTCATTCGCGCCGCGCGCGCAAGCCAAGATGCAAGTCAAGAGTTGAGCGTCCGATGAATGTTGTAAAACCAAATTCCTATCGCAGCGGTCCTGACGAGCGCGGCCATTTCGGCATTTTCGGCGGACGTTTCGTTGCCGAAACCCTGATGCCGCTGATCCTCGATCTGGAGAAAGCCTACACCGAGGCCAAGGCCGACCCGGCCTTCCAGGCCGAGATGAACGGCTATCTCAAGAATTATGTCGGCCGGCCTTCGCCGCTCTATTTCGCCGAGCGTCTGACCGAGCATCTGGGCGGCGCCAAAATCTATCTCAAGCGTGAAGAGCTGAACCACACCGGCTCGCACAAGGTGAACAACGTGCTCGGCCAGATCATGCTGGCGCGGCGGATGGGCAAGAAGCGCATCATCGCCGAGACCGGCGCCGGCCAGCACGGTGTTGCCACCGCGACGCTGTGCGCGCGTTTCGGGCTTGAATGCATCGTCTATATGGGCGCCGTTGACGTCGAGCGGCAGCAGCCCAACGTCATCCGCATGGAGATGCTGGGCGCAACGGTGGTCCCGGTGCAGTCGGGCACCCGTACGCTAAAGGACGCCATGAACGAGGCGTTGCGCGACTGGGTCACCAACGTGCACAACACCTTCTACTGCATCGGCACGGTCGCGGGTCCGCATCCCTATCCGACGCTGGTGCGCGACTTCCAGTCGATCATCGGCAACGAGACCAAGGCGCAGATGCACGAGATCGAAGGCCGCCTGCCGGATTCGCTGGTCGCCTGCATCGGCGGCGGCTCCAACGCCATGGGCCTGTTTCATCCGTTCCTCGACGATTCCACAGTCGAGATCTTCGGTGTCGAAGCTGCGGGCCACGGGCTGACGCAACTGCATGCGGCATCGATCGCGGGCGGCCGTCCCGGCGTGCTGCACGGCAACCGCACCTATCTCCTGATGGACGCGGACGGCCAGATCCAGGACGCGCATTCGATCTCCGCCGGCCTCGACTATCCCGGCATCGGGCCCGAGCACTCCTGGCTGCACGAGATCGGCCGCGTGAACTATCTCTCCGCGACTGACGACGAGGCGCTCGCAGCGTTCCAGCTGCTGTCAAAGCTGGAAGGCATCATCCCGGCGCTCGAACCGGCACATGCCATCGCCAAGGTGATGGAGCTCGCGCCGAAGCGGACAAAAGATCACCTGATGGTCGTCAACCTGTCCGGCCGCGGCGACAAGGACGTCCCGCAGGTCGGCGACATCCTGAGGGGCAAAAGCAAGTGACCACGCGTATCGACACCCGTTTCGCCGAGCTGAAGAAAGCCGGCCGCGCGGCCTTCGTGACTTATGTGATGGCCGGCGATCCCGATCCCACGACATCGCTCAATATCGTCAAGGCGTTGCCCAAGGCAGGAGCCGACGTCATCGAACTCGGTATTCCCTTCACTGATCCGATGGCGGATGGTCCCTCGATTCAGGCTGCCGGTCTGCGCGCGCTCAAGGCCGGCATGACCTTGAAGAAGACGCTGGAACTGGTGCGTGATTTCCGCAAGGACGACAACGTCACGCCGCTGGTGCTGATGGGCTATTACAATCCGATCTACATCTACGGCGTCGACAAGTTTTTGGCTGATGCCAAGACGGCCGGGATCGACGGTCTGATCATCGTCGATCTGCCGCCGGAGGAAGACGAGGAGCTCTGCGTTCCCGCGCTGAAGGCAGGCCTGAACTTCATTCGCCTCGCGACCCCGACCACCGACGACAAGCGCCTCCCCGCGGTGCTCGCGAACACGTCAGGCTTTGTCTATTATGTCTCTATCGCCGGCATCACCGGTGCAGCGGCGGCGGACGCCGATGCCGTCGGCGAAGCGGTCGCGCGCATCAAGCGGCATACCAAGCTGCCGATATGCGTCGGTTTTGGCATCCGCACGCCGGAGGCGGCGCGCGCCATTGCCGAAAAGGCCAATGGCTCGGTAGTCGGCACCGCGCTGGTCGATGCGCTCAAGAACAGCCTCGATGCGGACGGGCGCGCCACCGGCAAGACCGTCAACGCCGTCGCTGAGCTGACGGCGGCACTGGCCCAGGGCGTCAAAGGCGCGCAACAGGCGGCGGAATAGGCCATAATTCCGCTGCCAAGTCCGATGAGCAAGTCCGACGATACGGCGGCTTGCCGGGCCGGGTCCCGGCCGCCATATATCCCTTCAGGCGGTCCCCAGGCGGGATCGCACATCGGAGCAAACCATGAACTGGCTTACCAATGTGGTCCGGCCGAAGATCCGCAACATGCTGCGGCGGGAGACGCCGGAGAATCTGTGGATCAAGTGCCCGGATTCCGGACAGCTCGTGTTCTACAAGGATGTCGAGGCCAACCAGTTCGTCATTCCTGGCTCGAACTATCACATGCGCATGAACGCGGTGGCGCGTCTGAAGTCGATTTTCGACAACGAGACCTGGTACGACGTCGCGCTGCCCGACGTCACGCCCGACCCGCTCAAGTTCCGTGACGAGAAGAAGTACGTCGATCGCATCAAGGATGCGCGCGCGCGAACCAACCTGAACGACGCGATCAAGGTCGGCTACGGCAAGCTCGAAGGTGCCGCCGTCGTCGTCGCCGTGCAGGATTTCGACTTCATGGGCGGCTCGCTCGGCATGGCCGCAGGCGAAGCCATCGTGCGCGGGCTCGAGCTTGCGGTCGAGAAGAAGTCACCCTTCATCGTGTTCGCCGCCTCAGGTGGCGCGCGCATGCAGGAAGGCATCCTGTCGCTGATGCAGATGCCGCGCACCACGGTCGCGGTGCAGATGCTGCGTGAAGCAAAACAGCCCTACATCGTCGTGCTGACCAACCCGACCACCGGCGGCGTCACCGCGTCCTATGCGATGCTCGGTGACGTGCAGATTGCCGAACCGGGCGCGCTGATCGGTTTTGCCGGCGCGCGCGTGATCGAGCAGACCATTCGCGAAAAACTCCCCGAGGGTTTTCAGCGCGCCGAATATCTCAAGGAGCACGGCATGGTCGACATGGTCGTGCATCGTCACGAATTGCGTCCGACCCTGGCGCGGCTCTGCCGATTGTTGACCAGGGCGCCGGCGCTTGAGACCGCGTCAAAGCCGGTACAGCCGGTCGTCAGTCCGGCGCAGATCGTATCGGCTCCCGAAACGGCGCCGGCCGCGCCGCACGCGTGAACGCTTCCTCTGAGAGCGCAAAGCCGCCGCTCGACGAATTGATCGGGCGGCTGTCGGTGCTGCATCAGAAACGCATCGATCTCGGGCTGGAGCGGATGCACCGCCTGCTCGAGCGGCTCGGTCACCCCGAGCGCAAGCTGCCGCCGGTGATCCACATCGCCGGCACTAACGGCAAGGGCTCGACGCTGGCTTATCTGCGCGCGACGCTGGAAGCCGCCGGCCTGCGCGTCCACGCCTACACGTCGCCCTATCTCGTTCGCATCAACGAATGTTTCCGGCTCGGCCGCGTCGGTGGCGGCGTGCTGGTCGGTGACGACGAGTTGCGCGCGGCGCTGGAAGAGGTCGAGCGTGTCAATGCCGGCGAGCCGGCCACCGTGTTCGAGCTCAAGACGGCGGCTGCATTTCACCTGTTCGCGCAGAACCCGGCCGATGTGGTTCTGCTGGAGGTCGGCCTTGGTGGCCGGCTGGATTCGACCAACGTGGTCGATACACCGGCGGCCTGCGTGATCACGCCTGTCAGCATGGACCACATGGATTTCCTCGGCGACACCTTGACGTCGATCGCCGGCGAAAAGGCCGCGATCATCAAGCGCGGTGTGCCCGTGGTTTGCGCCGAACAGCCGGCTGAAGCGATGGCCGTGATCGAGGCGCAGGCCAGGCGCATGCGCGCGCCGTTGTTTGCCGCGGGCGAGAGCTGGCATGTCAATGTCGAGCATGGGCGGCTGGTTTATTCCGATGAGCGCGGCTTGATGGACCTCACCGCGCCGCGTCTGTTTGGTCGCCACCAGTTCGACAATGCCGGTCTCGCCATCGCGGCGTTGCGGGCCACCAATGCCTTCAAGGTCAACCAGGCGGCGTTCGAGGCCGGGATTGTCGGGGCCGAATGGCCGGCACGGATGCAGCGCATCGCTTCGGGCGAGCTACTCGCTCTCGGCCCGCAGGGGTCGGAGATCTGGCTCGACGGCGGCCATAATGCGGAAGGCGGCCGCGTCGCGGCGGCCGCGCTCGGCGATCTCGAAGAACGGGTGTCGCGGCCGCTGGTCGTGATCGCGGGTATGATGGCCAACAAGGACGCGCAGGGTTTTCTCGCCAATTTCGCCGGTCTGACCCGCCACATCATCGCGGTGCCGATTCCCGACACCGACAACGCCATGCCGGTCGACCGCCTCACGGATGCCGCCCGCAACCTCGGCATGCGCGTCGAGCCCGCGCCCGGCATCGAAGCCGCACTGCGCGCCTTGGCGAAGCTCGCCTACGAAGTGCCGCCGCGCATCCTGATCACCGGCTCGCTCTATCTCGCCGGCCACGTGCTCGCCATCAACGGCACGCCTCCTACATAGAAGTTGCGTAGCCCGGATGGAGCGGAGCGCAATCCGGGACTGTACAAGCGATAAAGGCCCCGGATCACGCTTCGCTCCGTCCGGGCTACAGGAATCTCCATGCGCTTTGCAGCGATTGCCGACGTCCACGGAAATTACCTCGCGCTGGAAGCTGTGCACGCCGACATCCGCGCGCAAGGCGTCTCCGACATCGTCAATCTCGGCGACATGCTGAGCGGCCCGCTCGATGCGCGCCGGACCATCGAGATCCTGATGCAGCTCGATGCCGTGCACGTGCTCGGCAATCACGACCGCTATCTGCTCGACCGTCCGCCGGAGAAGATGGGTTCGTGGGATCGCCCGGCCCATGCAGCGCTCGATGCCGCGCAACTCGACTGGCTGCGTGCGCAGCCGATGACGCGCGTCTTTCGCGATCAGGTGTTCCTCTGCCACGCGACGCCCGACAATGACGAAGTCTATTGGCTCGATACCGTGCATCCCGATGGCGCGATGGCGCTGTCGCCGCTCGATCGCATCGAGCAATTTGCGCAAGGCATCGCGCAATCGCTGATCCTGTGCGCCCACACCCATCTCGCCCGTGCCGTACGACTTCGCGACGGAAGGCTGATCGTCAATCCCGGCAGCGTCGGCAGCCCCGGCTATCGCGACAAGCATCCGTTCCCGCATGTCGTGGAGGCCGGTACGCCGCACGCGCGTTACGCGATCCTCGAGCTGGCCGATGGTGCCTGGCAGGTCACGTTCCGCCATGTCGTCTACGATCACGAGACGATGGCTGCGCTCGCTCGCCGGAACGGCCAGCCGGAGTTGGCGAACGCGCTGGCGACGGGATGGATCGGATAGTGGTCGCTTCGTAGCCCGGATGGAGCGCAGCGCAATCCGGGAATCGCACCACAAATGACGACCGCCCCGGACTACGCTGCGCTCCATCCGGGCTACCGGCTACGGTTGTTTCAACAGCTTCATCGGATCGGCCACCTTCTGCTTCAACTGCTCAAAGCTGCATTGCCGCGGCGCCTTGTCGGGGCGCCAGCGCAGGATCGAGGTGCCGTGGCGAAAGCGGTCGCCGCTGAAATGGTCGTAGCAGACCTCGATTACCAGCTTCGGCTTGAGCGGACACCACTTCGCAGACCGCTCGGTCGACCAGCGGCTCGGTCCGCCCGGCGCGTTGCCGGTGAAGCCCGGCTCGCCGATCAGCGTCTCCAGTCGATCGGTCAGGTCGGGCTTCTCCGTCGCCTTGATTGCCGAGGTAAAACCGACATGGTGCAGGAGACCTTCGTCATCATAGAGTCCGAGCAGCAGCGATCCCACCACCTTGCGCCCGGCGATCTTGTTGGTGGCATAGCGGAAGCCGCCAACCACGCAATCGGCGCTGCGGAATTTCTTGATCTTCTGCATGCCGTCGCGATTTCCCGCCTGGTAGGGCAGGTCGATGCGCTTGGCGATGACGCCGTCCGAGCCGCCGCCGGATTGCGCCAGCCATTTTTTTGCGATGGCGTAGCTCGTCGTCGCCGGTGAGAGGCGGAAGATGCTGCCTTTCAGATTGGCTTTGGCAAACGCTTCCAGCGCCGGTCGTCGTTCGCTCAGCGGCTGCTCGGCAAGCTGTTTCTCCCTGGTCGTCGCAAGCAGATCGAAGGCGAGATACAGTGCTGGCGTTTCCCGCGAGAGCTTCTTCACACGGCTCGCCGCCGGGTGAATCCGTTGCAGCAGGGCGTCGAAGGAAAAGCCTTTGCCGTGCGGTACGACGATCTCGCCGTCCAACGTGAAGCGATCCGCCTTCAGCTTTAGCGCAGCGGCGACGATCTCGGGGAAATAACGCGCGAGGTCCTCGCCGGATTTCGAGCGCAGATCAATGCTGCCGCCGTTGCGCGACAGCAGGCAGCGGAAGCCATCCCACTTCGGCTCGTATTGCCACTCCTTGCCGCGCGGGATCGCGTCGACCGAGCGCGCCTCCATCGCCACGAGAGATGTCGATTTTCGCGCGCGTCTTGCAGGGGGAGGCACAGGCAGGGACTCGTCTTACGCTGGAACTGTCCCATCAACGCAAAACGGCCGGCTTTCGCCGGCCGTTTCCAAAAATTATTTTGTGCGAGGCGGATCAGACCGCAGAGGTGATCCACTGCTGCAGCTTCGCCTTCGGCGCCGCGCCGACCTGGCGGGAGGCCATCTCGCCACCCTTGAAGATCATCAGGGTCGGGATCGACATCACGCCATATTTCGACGCGGTCTTCGGGCTCTCGTCGACGTTGAGCTTCACGATCTTGACCTTGTCGCCCATCGCGCCGGCGATCTCGTCGAGCGCGGGTGCGATCATGCGGCAGGGGCCGCACCATTCGGCCCAGAAATCGACGACCACGGGGCCGTTTGCCTTGAGCACTTCGGCTTCGAAATCGGTGTCAGAAACCTTACCAACGGCCATGGGAGTACCTCGTACCTGAGAGAAGGGCGCGACGGGAATCGCGCCCGAGATCATGGCGTCAACCTATGAATGGCTCCTTGCCGGGTCAAGGACGCTCACACCGAGATGAAGAGATGCCAGCGCCGCGTCCAGCGCGGGCGCCGAAATCTCCATATATTCAAGGGCCTCGGTCCAGAGCAGGACGGCGCGGACTGGCTTTTGGGGATAAAGCCTCGATAGCACCGCCCGGTACAGCGCCAGCTGCCGGACATAGGCGACGGGCGCCGCGGCAGCGCTCTTGGGAGCCGCCTGATTGGTCTTGAAATCGACGATCAGGATCTCATCCGGCCGAACGACCAGCCGGTCGATCTGGCCCGACACCAGCGCTGGGGGACGGCCCGGCCGCTCCAGCCTGCCGACGATCGCGACCTCCGCCCGGCTGCCGGCGGCAAACACCGGCGCGAATCGTGGCTCGGCGATCAAGGCGAGCACCTTGTCGGCCAGCGCGGCGCGGTCAGCCTCCGCCCAGTCCGCGGCATTGCGTGCCATGAAGCCGAGCGCGGCCTCGCGCCGGCGCTCAGTGGCGATGTCGGGGAGCGATTGCAGCAGCCGATGCACCAGCGTGCCGCGTTGCAGCGCGAGCGCGCGGGACTGCACTGATTCGCCCGACAGCACGGTGCGGCCTTCCCCGGACGGCTGGCCGGAGGGGCGCACCGGATCGTCGTCGATGGTCTCGCGCGGTGCCGGCGTCCGCAGCCAGTCCGGGAGCGCGGTGGTCTGGTCCAACGAGGTCGCAGGCATGCCCAGCGCCACGACATCCTCCGGTCGGGAGAAGCGCGTCACCTTTCCGAGCGGCGTCTCGATCGTCTCTTTCGCCAGACCCGAGCCGGCGAGCCCGGTGTCGACCAGATCGTACCAGCTCAGCTTGCGGACCGTCTTCATGTTGCCGGGCATGCAGCCGCCGACGATCAGCCGGTCGGCGGCGCGCGTCATCGCGACGTAGAGCAGGCGGCGATATTCGTCCTCGGTCTCCTCGAGCATCGCCTTGCGGGCGTCGGCGACGGGCTTGGGATCGTCCGCCTTGCGTCCGGCCCAGACCACCACCTCGCCGCCATTGCCGCGCGGGACGTGGATCAGCCGCAGCCGCTGCGAATCCGCAGGCGACGATGTGGTGTCCACCATGAACACAACCGAGGCTTCCAGGCCCTTGGCGCCGTGCACGGTCATCACCCGCACCTCGTCGCGCGAGATCTCCATGTCGCGCTTCACCTCGGTATCGGCCGAGCGCAGCCAGGCCATGAAACCCTGCAGCGAGGCCGGCGCCTTGCGCTCGTAATTCAGCGCCAGCTCCAGGAACTCGTCGAGCGCGTCATTGGCCTCATGACCGAGCCGGCGCAGCATGCGCGCGCGTCCGCCGTCGCCTCCGAGCAGCCAGGCGTAAAAGGCGAACGGCGTCTCCTCGCGGGCGCGGATTTCGCAGGCTTCGAGGCGTCGCAACGCCGCGGTGAATTTTTCGCTTGTCGCGGCATGCTCGCCAAGCGCGCGGCGCAGCGATCCCTTGCGGTCATGGGCCAGCTGGAACAGATCGTCGTCATCGAGCCCGAACAGCGGGCTCTTCAGCGCCACCGCGAGCGCGAGATCGTCCTGCGGCAGCAGCAGCGCGTCGGCAAGATTCATCAGGTCGATGATTCCGATGTGCTCGGTCAGCTTGAGCCGGTCGGCGCCGGCGACCGGAACGTTGGCGTGTTTCAGCGCCTGGATCACCGCGTCGAACGCATTGCCGCGCCGGCGCACCAGGATCAGCATGTCGCCATAGCGTAGGGGACGCCGCTCGCCCTCGTGCCCGGTCAGCGTGCCGCTCTCGACCAGCCGCTTGATTTCGGTCTGGATGCGGCGCGCGAGCTTCACCTCGGGGCTGGTGGCGGCGACGCCGTCGAACGGCGCGCGCCAGCCCTCGATCTCCTGCCTGTCGTCGGCTTCCGCAAGGTCCCAGAGTTCGATCACGCTGGGGCCGGCATCGCCGAGTGCATTGTGCAGGGGATGGCCGGTCTCGATCGAATGGATGCTCTTGTAGATCGCGGGCTCGCGGAAGACGTGGTCCACCGAATGCAGGATCGCGGCGCCGGAGCGGAACGAATAGGTGAAGGCGACCGGATCGAATTTCAGCCCGGCCGCCGTGAACTTGCGGTGCAGTTCGCGCCGGCGTGCATCGAATTCCCGGGGCTGAGCACCCTGAAACGAGAAAATCGACTGCTTCTCGTCGCCGACGGCGAAGACGGTGCGGTTCAGGCCCTCGCGCGCGCCCTCGCCGGCGGTGAATTCCGAGATGATGTGCGCGACGATGTCCCATTGCCGCGGGCTGGTGTCCTGGGCTTCGTCGATCAGCACGTGATCGACGCCGCGGTCGAGCTTGTAATGCACCCAACCCGAGGAAACGCGATCCAGCATCGCCAGCGTCTTGTCGATGAGGTCGTCATAGTCGAGCAGCCCGCGCTCCTGCTTCTCGCGGCGGTAGTTCGCGGCAGCCGCCGTCGCGATATGCAGCAGGGCCGCGGTGCGGTCCCGCATGGTCACCGCACGGCGCTTCTCGATCAACCCACTGACGCGCTGCGCCTCGTTCTCGAACAGGCGGGCGACGGACGGGTTGTGATCGCAGAACGTCTTGGTCAGTACCGCCTTGCGCGGCAGCTTTTCGTCGGTCAGGAAAACGCTGAGATAGGCATCGACCTGCGCGGCGCCGGAAAACACCTTTGCCTCGCGGAGCCGACAGGCCTGGTCCTTGTCGGACTTGCTGCCGTCCTCCAGTGCAAAAGCGATGTCGTCCCAGCGCGATCGCGGCAGGAACGGACCATCCAGGATCTCCGTCTCGACGTCCTCGATATGATCGCTCGCGTCCACGCCCAGCGCGGCCGCCATCTGCGCGGCAGCCAGCTCCGCGCTGCCGGCTTCGTCGGTCCAGGCCATGAAATGATCGCGGCTCAGGCAGGCCTCGCGCACCACTTCCTTGAAGGTGACGTCGGCCGCGCTCGCCATCGCGGTCAGCAGCGCGCGGCCGGTGATGCTGTCGGGGTCGCGCGCGGCCTCCAGCAGCACCTTCAGATTGGCGCGTTCCATCATGTCGGTCTGGTCGCGCTCATCGATCACGGCGAAGCGCGCGGGGACATTGGCCTCGAACGGAAACTGCTGAAGCAGGCGGGTGCACAGCGCGTGGATGGTCTGCACCTTGAGCCCGCCCGGCGTCTCCAGCGCACAGGCGAACAGTTTTCGCGCCTTGCGGCGCGCGTCTCGATCGGGATGCGGGATGCCGACGGCGCGGATGGCGTCATTGAGCCCGGTATCATCGAGCGTCACCCAATGCCCGAGCGTGGTGAACACGCGCTCGGCCATGTTGGCGGCAGCCGCCTTGGTGAAAGTGATGCAGAGTATCTTTTCCGGCGGCACGCCCGAGAGCAGCAGGCGGATCACCCGCTGCACCAGCACATGCGTCTTGCCCGAGCCGGCATTGGCCGACACGAAGGCCGACGCGGTCGGGTCCGATGCGCGCGCTTGCCTGGCGCGCACCTCATCCGGGATGGGGCGCGGTGCCTTCACCATTCCTCGATCCCCAATCCGCCGGCCGCGGACCATTCCTTGATCCGGGCGAGATCGTCATAGGCGCCGTAGCGGTTGGTCCACATCGGCAGGTTCAACGAGGTGTAGGGCTGGTTCTCGTCCTCAAAGGCGCGGATCAGCGCCTCGAGCTTGGCCCTGGCCTCGGCAGCCGCGGTGTCCGGCGGCTGCGGCTCGTCGCCTTGTCTATATTTGAGCTCGAGAATGCGTTCTTCGCCCGGCGGATTGTTGCCGCTCAGGCGAACATAGACGAGCTGGCTCACGGACGCGCCCGCGTCGATGTCGGGAAAACCGCCCTCGCGCAGGATCGCGGCTTCCAGCGTGAGCTGCGGCGACAGGCCCATGCGGACCTGCTTGCCGGTCGGTGGCTGGCCGGTCTTGTAGTCGATGATGGCGTAGCCGCCGCCCTGGCGCCGTTCGATACGGTCGGCGCGGGCGGAAAGACGGAAGCTGCGCCCATGGTCGAGCGGGATCGAGATCTCACCGCGGGTTTCCGCGGCGATCGCCTCGATCGCGTCGCGCCGCGCCGTTTCCCATTCACCGAACCAGCGCGCGATGCGCTGGAAGCGCGGCCACCACAGCGCCCGCGCCTCGGGCCGCTCCATCAACGGCGCAAAGTGTTTTTCGCCGATCGCGCGCAGCACGTGCGCGGGATCGTCGGGCAGATGTGTGGCGTAGCGTTCCGTGAACTCGCCCAGTGCATGGTGGATCGCCGAGCCGCGGTCGGCGGCCGACAGCGGCATGTCGACGGGATCGAGCGCGTCGAGCCGCAAAATGTGTTTTGCGTAGATCGTATAGGGATCGCGGAGCCAGTCCTCGATCCCAGTCACAGACATCCTGAGCGGCCGGGTTGCGCGTGGCGGTCGCGGCTCGGGCTGCTTGATCGGTCTCACCTCGTCGGGCTGGTCCAGCGCGGCTGCGAACTGCACGTATGTCTCGCCCGCGCAAATCGCGGCCCTCCAGTGCGCATCGCCCGCGACGGCCTCCAACCGGTGCAGGAAGCGCGAAGCGACCGCCGGGGCACCGCCAGCCTTGGCGGAGTGAGTGAGGATGACCTCGTCGCCGCCGAGCAGTTGCGCAAAATCGTGCGCAGAGAGGCCGATACGGCGTTCCGGCAGATCGAGGCCCAGCTGGTGCCGCATCGGCCGGCTCAGCCAGGGATCGATGCGCGGCGCCGGCGGCCAGACGCCCTCGATCAGCCCGCCGACGATGATTCGGTCGGCCTGCATCAGGCGTGATTCCAGCGGGCCGTAAATCTGCAGCCGCGCGCCCGGCCTGTCCCGCCGCCGCACCGCGCGATCACCGAACGCGGTCTGGAACACATCTGCGTAGTCGGGCAGCGTGACCATCAATCCGCTGGTGGTGCCGCCGCGCAGGAGATCGTCGAAGGCGCTTGCGAGCGCGAGGCCTTCGCGCTCCTCGAACGCCAAGGAAATTCCCTGCTCGTCGCGCGACAGCTCGATCATGATCTCGCGATGCCGATGCGCGAGCTCGGCGAAATCATACGGTTTTGATGACGCAAGACTCTCGATCGGCGCCAAGGCTTGTCGCAAGCTATCGATCAGCGCCTGAATGCCATCGAGGTCTTCCGCCTTGAGACGTGCCCGCGGCTCGGCCTTATGCAGCGCGGAGACCTCGCTGCGCCACAGCTTTGCCAGCTCCTCGCGAAAGCGATTGAATTCGCGCAACAGGCCGGCGGTGCCCGCAGGCGGCCGCGTGCCGCGCAACAGCGCGAGCTCCAGGCTTTCGATCGCCGCCTTCCATGCGCCAGGCGCCCGGCCGAGCCGACACAGCGGATGCTTCAGCATCGCGAGCAGCGTCGGCGGCTCCAATCCCTTGGTCGTAGCCTCCGCTGTCAGTCGCGCAAAGACGCCGGCGGAGGTTTCCATCAGGACGTCGCCGCCGGAATCATCGAATGCGAGATCCCACCGGGTCAGCGCAGCCATCACCCGCCGTGCCAGCGCGCGATCGGGCGTGACCAGCGCTGCGGATTTATCGAGGTGCCGCGCCTCGCGCATCGCGATTGCGATCGCGAGCGCTTCCATCTCGGGGTTGGGAGCTTCGACAACCGCGAGGTTCTTCATGCCGCCGGTGATCTTCGCGGCCACATCCGGCTGCTTCAGCCGGTCGTGCCAGGTCTCGGTCTTGGCTGATGGCCGCATCGATTCGGAGGCGAGCAGATCGCGACCGCCTTCCGCCGGCGGCTTGAGGATATCGACGTCGCTGCGCTTGATACCAAAACGATCCAGCAGCGCGTGCATGGCATATTGCGGATGGTTCGAGACCGGGTGCTCCGCGAACTTGCCGAGCGAGTCGCGTACGCCGCCGATGCTGCGCCAGGCATCGTCGTCGAGATCAGTGTCGAGGCCGGGCAGCACCACGGCCCCATGCGGCAGCGAGGCGACTGCGTGGAGAAATCTTGCCGTGGCCGGCATCGAGCCGGTCGAACCGGCCGCGATCACGGGGCCATGGGGATGCGCGGTCAGCCGCCTGGCTTCGGCATCGATCAGAAGGTCGCGGCGGGCAGCGGGCTCGATCCGATTGATCTCGGCGAGATGACCGGGCCAGGCGATGCGCGCGATGCGCAAAAATTCAAGCGAGTGCTGCCAGTAGCGGTCGAGCATATCTGGCACGAGGCCGTCGAGCGCGCTCCAGTCGACGCCGCGCGTGACCATGTCGTCGATCAGGCGCGCGAGATCGGACGCCAGTGCCAGCGTCGAAGCGGGGCCGCCGACGACCAGCGGAGACAGCACCGGGCCCTTGGCCCAGGCTGCGACGAGCTGCGCCAGTGTCAGCCGCCGTTCGAGCTCGCCGAGCCGCGGCGGAATGTCGAGCTGCGTTGCGCCGGAAAACTGTTCGCCCTCATCGGCGAAAGCGAGCTCATCCTCGTCGATGTCGCCGAGCGCGACGATGCGCGGCAGCACGACGGCGTCCGCCTTCATCTCGTCGAGGAAGATCTCGCGGACGACACGCATGGCGCGCCGTGTCGGCAGGTACAGGGTGACATCCGCCAGCCGTGCCGGCTCGTTGCGCGCCTCGAAGCCCTCGACGAGCCGGCCGTCGAGCAGGCTTGAGACGACGGTGCGCAGGAACGGAACTGAGATGGGAACGCTGAAAACGCGCATGAGCTGCCTGATTCGGGAATCAGGCGCCAATATAGGGAGGCGGACTCAAATGGATATGGGTGGAGGGGAGATAGTCCCCGCTGTTCGCCGGACCTGGACTGGTGTCATCATCCGCGAAGGCGGATGATCCAGTATTCCAGAGACGGGGGAGATTCAGCCGAGAAGCCGCGGCGTACTGGATGCCCCGCTTTCGCGGGGCATGACGGCGCAGTCCTACGCCACGCTCTCCAGAAACGCCTCTTCGGCCGCGTGGACGGCATCAGGCGTGCCGACATGCATCCAGACGCCGTCGAGGCGAAGGCCGAACAGCCGCTCCTGCTCGTTGGCACGGTCGAACATCTTGGTCAGCGAGAACTCGCCCGTCGGGGCATCGGCGAAGATCGACGGCGACAGGATGGCCGCGCCGGCATAGACGAACGGAACGACTTCTTTTTCCTTGCGCTTGCGCAGGGCGCCGTCGGCCAGCATGCCGTAATCTCCGCGGCCGCTATAGCCGATGCTGGTTGCCGTCGGCGCCATCAGCAGCAAAATGTCCATCCGCGCGGGATCGAAGTTTTCGGCGAGCCGCGTCAGGTTCGAGCGCACGCCGTCGATCCATAGCGTGTCGGAATTGACGTGAAAGAACGGTGCGTCCCCGAGCAGCGGCAGTGCCTTGACCACGCCGCCGCCCGTGCCGAGTACCTGGTCGCGCTCGTCCGAGATGGTCACGCGCGGATGCTGGCGGGATGCGGTGTGATCGATGATCTGGTCCGGCAGGTAGTGCACGTTGACCACCGCCTCGCTCACGCCGGCCTGGCCGAGCTTGTCGAGCACGTGGTCGAGCAGCGGCTGGCCGGCCACCGGAACCATCGGTTTCGGCATCTTGTCCGTCAACGGACGCATGCGCAGGCCGAACCCCGCGGCGAGCACCATGGCTTTGGTCGGTTTGACGGACATCCTTCGCTTTCTCAGACCCACTGATTTCGCGTTCGCAGCAATCCTAACACGAGGTTTGACTGACCGCACCGCGTCTTAACCGCCTTAACCATCTGCCGTGACGCTTGTACGACGGGTGTTGCCGTTACGCCCCGATGGATGTGGAACGCGCCTTTTTCTTCTTGTCGCCGAGCTTGAGAAAGTTGACGCCGATCTGGTCGCCATTGACCCAGGCGAGCTCGCAGCGTCGGTACGCAAGTCCGGTGGACGACAGCAGCAGAAAAAACTCCTTCAGATGCAAGCCTTCGACCGAGCCCTCGATGGTCAATTTGGCGCCGCTGTCGGAGACGTCCTCCATGGTGCAGTCGCGCCGCCAGGTGCCGTCGATACCCATCATCTGGGCCGCGATCCCGCGCTCGAAAACAACCCGGCTGTTGCCGCGCTGGTCCGTCTTCACCGCCATCTGCCCTGCTCCAGCCCCGTATTCATCCGGCTGCCTCGCCGCCAGATTACCGGTCTCTTGGCTAACAGCCGGTAAATCGGCCCCCGAATCAGCCCCGACTAGCCTTTTCAGCCTTGGGCCTCAGGCTTGCGCCGGCCTTTGGGGCGGCGGGACGTTGGCGAGATACCAGTCGCGCAGATGGGCGAGCGCGGGATGCGCCAGGGAGCGCTGGAGATAGGTCCAGATCCGCGGCTGGTGACGCAGATAATGCGGCTTGCCGTCGCGGCGGTTGAGGCGGGCGAAAGTGCCGAGCAGACGCGTGTTCCGCTGCGCCGACATGATGGCGTAGAGCTCGGCGAAGCCGGCCGCGTCGAAGCTCCCGTCGCTCGTGCGGCGCGCCTTGATGTAGCGCGACAGCAGCGTCAGTTCGATCGCCTCGGGCACGTCGATGCGGGCGTCCTGGAGCAGCGACACCACGTCGTAGGATTGCGGCCCCAGCACGGTGTCCTGGAAATCGATCACGCCGACGCGTTCGATGCCGGTGCGATTCCCGAGCCAGATCAGGTTCGGCGAGTGATAGTCGCGGATGATCCAGGTCTTCGGCGAGGCCTGCGGTTTCTGCAGCAGCTCCCGCCACATCGCGAAAAACTCGGCGCGCTTCCCCTCGTCCAGCGGCGCGTTGCGATCGGGCAGGTACCATTCCGGCATCAAGCCGATCTCGATCAGCAGCGCCTCGGCATCGAAGACGGGAATGGCGTAGGCCTGCCCGCCGAGCGGCAGCGTTTCCGGTAGCGTCTTGCCGTGCAGCACGGCCAGCAAATCGACGGCGGCTTCGTAGCGTTCGGCGATCGGGCGCGGCGGATCGCCCTCGATCACGCCTTCGCTGCCGAAGTCTTCGCTGATCAGGAATCCGTGGTCGAGGTCGCAATGATGGATCGCGGGTGCGGAGATTCCCTGCGCGCGCAGGCCCTCGTCGATGGCGACGAAGGGTTTGATGTTTTCGGCGAGATGCACCGCGGCGCTGTAGGATTTTCCGTTGTACATCGCAGCACCATCGGGGCGCTGCGGAGAATTCATGAGGATCACGACCTCGTCGTCGCGCAGCAGCCGCGCATAGGAGCGCGTCGAGGCGTCGCCCGCCATCCGTTTGCGCGTTGCCTCCATGTAGCCGGATGCATTGAGGAAATCGCGCAGCGCCTGCAGCCGCGCGACGATGGCGGCGGCCTTGCCATGGCCGGTGATGTCGGCGGCGCGCGCATTCGAGCCCAGTGCCGGCCGGTGCGTCAGCGCGATGTCGATGCGGTCTTGAGGCATCGCCGACGGTGCGCGCTCCGGCCATTCGATCAGGACGAGGGTTGCTTCCGGCAGCGGCGACAGCCCGATCTCTTCGAGCTCGCTCTCGTCCTCGACGCGGTAGAGGTCGGCATGCATCACCGGGAATGGCGGCAGCTCGTAGCCCTGCACCAGCGTGAAGGTCGGGCTCGGTACTTCCAGTGCATCATCGCCGGCGAGGTAGCGGATCATGGCCCGCGCCGCCGCGGTCTTGCCGGCCCCGAGATCGCCGGTGAGCGTGATGACATCGCCGGGGCCGATCAGGAGCGCGAGGTCGGCCATCAGTTGCGCAGTGGCCGTCTCGTTGTGGAGCGCGACGGAGAATGTGGTTGGCGCAGTCATTCGGCGGCGTCGCGATGCGCCGCCTGATCGGTCGGGAAATCACAGATCACGACCGTGCCCCTGCCCACGATCGAATCGACCCGGATGTTGCCGCCATGCAGCTCGACGAAGGAGCGCACCAGCGACAGGCCGAGCCCGGCGCCGCGATGGCGCGAGCCCTGCGAGCGGCTTTCGAACCAGTTGAACACCTTGTCCTTCATGTCGGCAGGTATTCCAGGCCCGGAATCTGTCACGGTGAAGACCACACTGCGTTCGGTGCGGCGGGCGCTGATGCCGACGGTGGAATCCGGTGGAGAAAACCCGACGGCATTGGCAAGGAGGTTATAGAGCACCTGCACCACGCGCTTCTCGTCGCCGGTGAAGCTGCCGACATCGGGCGCGATCTCGACCTTGAGGCGGATGCGGTCGGTGGCGAGCCGGTCCTGGAGACCCTCGGCGGCGAGCTCGATGGTCTTGCTGACGTCGACCGGGCCGAGTTCCAGCTTCATGGCGCCGGCGTCGATGGTGGCGAGATCCAGGATGTTGTTGGTCAGCGCCAGCAGTGCATTGGTCGATTTGGTGACGTAGTCGAGATATTCGGCCTGTTTCGGCGTCAGCGGCCCGGTCGAGGGATCGCTGAGGAAATGCGCGAAGCCGATGATGGTGGTGAGCGGCGACCGCAGCTCGTAGGAGACGTGGTGGACGAAATCCACCTTCATCTGGTCGGCGGCCTCCAGCGCCTCGTTGCGCTCGCGCAGCGCGCGCTCGACGTTCTCGGTGTCGGTGATGTCCTGGAACGTCAGCATCGTGGCGCCGTCGTGCAGGGGCCGGATCATGCCGTCGAGCACGCTGCCGTCCTTGCGCTCCAGCTTCAGCGGAATGTCGGCGCGGCTCTCGATCGAGGTGACGGCCTCGCGGATCTGGCGCCAGACGATCGCGTCGTCGAACAGCTGATGGCACCAGCCCTCGACCGTCTGGATGTGCGGCTCGTCGCGCATGGCGTCAGCGGACAGCTTCCACATCCGCACGAAGGCCGGGTTGAACAGCTGCGCCTTGCCGTTGCTGCCGAACACCGCGACGCCCTCGGCGAGGCTGTCCAGCGTCTCGCGCTGGACCCGGATCATGCCGTCGAAGCGGCGGGCAAGCTCAAGGCTCTCGGTGACGTCGTCGAACAGATAAGTGACGCCGCCTTCGGGATTCGGCGTGGTGACGACGGAGAGCGCGCGCCCGTCGGGCAGGTACCAGGTGTCCTTGGCGGCCTCGACCGCGCGATAGGCCTCGTGCAGCTTGGCCTTCCAGGCGCGGAAGTCCGGCTGCTCCGGCAATTTGCGCGCGGCGCGGAGCTTGTCGAGCACGCTGGAATCGTCAGGGTTGGCGTCGAGAAAGCTGCGGTCGAGGTCCCACAGCTGGCGGTAGGAATCATTGTAGAACGCGAGCCGCCGCTGGCCGTCGAACACGGCAACGCCGGAGGAGAGCTGGTCGAGCGTGCGGCGATGCGCTTCCGCCATCCGCACCAGCGCCGAGCTCAAGGCATCCGCCTCGCTGGCATCGATGGCAACGCCGACATTGCCACCGCCGACATTGACGGCGCGCACGTCATAGATGCGCCGCTCGCCGCCGATCACGATCGGCAGCCGCGAGGTGAAATTGGCCGCTTCCTTCAGTCCCCGCTCCATCGCGGTCCGGTCGGCGCTGTCGAGCAGTTCGAGCTTGCGCTCCTGCGCGTCGGTGATGCTGGCCGCCTCGGTCGCACGGACATAGGCGGGGTTGGCGTAAGCCAGCGCGCCGTTCTCGCCCTTGGCCCAGATCGGCCAGGGTGCGGCGGTCGCGAAACCGCGCAGCATTTCCGTCTCGTCGGAGAGTGCCTTGTAACGGAGATTGGTCTCGGCGAGATCGCGGCGGAGCCCTGAGAGTTCGCGAATCCTGACGATGGCCTGGCCGCCGATGGCGCGACCGATAGCCTCCAGCGTGTGGCCATGCGCGGTGGTGAGCGTCAGCTGGAAGCCGTCGCCGCGGTCGCGCAGCGCATCGACGGCGTGATCCATCCGGAGCGCCGGTTCCGGCGGCAACCAGGTTCCAAACGCCAGCACGCGCTGTGGAGAGGAGTCGCGCGGCAGCACCATGGAGGTGTCACCGGAGATCTGCGCGCGATTGTCGCCGGCCGGCCAGGAGATCAGGATCTGCGGCTCGGCGAACAGCAGTGCGCCGAAGCGGTCGGCCTGGAGCTGGAGTTCCCCGATCCGTGCGCGCAGCCGCGCCTCGTTCTTCGCCGTGCGCACGCGCGTGCGCATCAGGAGGATCGCGGCCACCACCGAGAAGCCGAGCAAGGCCAGCGCGGTGGCCAGCACCGCGAGCTCCTGCCGGTTGAAATCCAGCAACGATGAGAGTGTGTCGACGAGGTCGGCGGCCTCAGCCGGCGCAGCCGGCAGCAGCGCCGCGAGAGCGCTTCCCAACAAGCCGTTGCGCACGAGCGATGTGCACGACAGCAGCGTCCGACGCATCGACACGATCACGCCTGACATAGTTGCCCCAAGATCGCACGAATTTGCGCGCGGCGACCCCCGTCGCGCGCGAATCAAACGACAATACCCTCACCGTGACTCCACCGGTAAGAGTCCAGATCGTGAACGCAAAGGCGACCCCAAAAAAATGCGGGCGCGGTGTTCCAATTCACGTAGTTCCTCGGGTGATTCGGCGGGAATTGCCGAGCGCTAGCGGCCGGTCGAGCCGAATCCGCCGGCGCCGCGGTCGGTCGCGGATAATGTCGCCACTGGAACCAGCGCGGCCTGCACCATTGGCGCGATCACCATTTGCGCGATGCGCTCGCCGCGCTTGACCACGAAGGCGGTCTGGCCGTGATTGATCAGGATCACCTTGATCTCGCCGCGATAGTCCGCGTCGATCGTGCCCGGTGAGTTCAGCACAGTGATGCCGTGCTTGGCGGCAAGCCCCGAGCGCGGCCGCACCTGCGCCTCGTAGCCGGGCGGCAACGCGATCGCGAGGCCCGTCGGCACCAGCGCGTATTGGCCGGACGCGAGCGTCAGGGGCTCGTTTTCGGGCACCGCCGCCATCAGGTCGAGACCGGCGGCATCATTGGTCTGATAGGCCGGCAGCGGCAGCCCCTCCGCATGGGGCAGGCGTTGCAGTTCGACGGTGATTTTGGTGCTCAAGATGCGGGCTCCCGGGATTTGCCGGTCACGCTTTTTGCGATATGCGCGACCAGTTCAATGGCGACCTGTTCCTTGGTCATCGCCGGCCAGGAATCAACTGCAATCTCGCCATCCTTCTCATCGTTCTTCTCACCGCCCTTGCGACTGATGAGGTGCACGGTGTTGCGGTCCCCGCCCATCACGCCGGTTGCGGGAGAGACGTCGTTGGCGACAATCCAGTCGCAGCCCTTGCGGGCAAGCTTCGACTTGGCGTTGTCGATGAGGTGCTCGGTCTCGGCGGCAAAGCCGATCACCAGCGGCGGCCGCTTATCGGTCAGCTTGGCGATCGTGGCGAGGATGTCGGGGTTCTCGACCAGCTGGAGCGGCGGCATGCCGGCCGAACTCTTCTTCAGCTTCTGCTCGCCTTCATTGGCGACCCGCCAGTCGGCGACGGCGGCGGCGAAGATCGCGATGTCAGCGGGAAGCGCGGCCTGCACCTGCTCCAGCATCTGCCGCGCCGATTCCACATGCTTGACCGTCACGCCGGGGGGATCGCTGAGATCGACCGGGCCGCTGACCAGGATCACCTCGGCGCCGGCGGCCTGTGCGGCGGCAGCGATCGCAAAGCCCTGCTTGCCGGAGGATCGATTGGCGATGTAGCGCACCGGATCGATCGGCTCGTGGGTCGGACCCGCGGTGATCAGCACGCGCTTGCCGGCGAGGGGGCGCGGCACCGGCGGCCGCAGCAGGCGCTCGGCGGCGGTCGCAATTTCGATCGCCTCGGACATGCGGCCGATCCCGGCTTCACCGGCTTCCGCCATCTCGCCGGAATTCGGCCCGATCAGCATGATGCCGTCGCGTTGAAGCTGCGCCACATTGCGCCGGGTCGCCGCGTTGTTCCACATCAGCGGATTCATCGCCGGCGCGAGCAGGACCTTGCGGTTGGTCGCGAGCAGGATGGCGCTGGCGAGATCGTCGGCATGGCCGTTGGCGAACTTGGCCATCAAATCCGCGGTCGCGGGCGCCACAATGATCAGGTCGCACTCGCGCGCCAGCCGGATATGACCAGCGTCGAACTCGCTCTGGGGATCGAACAGGTCGGTGTAGACGCGCTCGTGCGAGAGCGCGCTCACGGCCAGCGCGGTGACGAATTGCTGCGCCGCCTTGGTCAGCACGCAGCGGACCTCGATCCGCCGCTCCTTGAGCCTCCGGATCAGGTCGAGCGATTTGTAGGCCGCGATCCCGCCTCCGATGATCAGGGTGACACTGGCTTCTGGAACGGCGCCGGTGCGTTGGGGCATCGCGGCGGTGGAGGCCGCGGGCGGCGCCGTGAACGGCGTCAGGGGCTCCTCACGGCCTTCGATCAGCTCTCCGAGGATGACCCGGACCTCTTCCTCGACCGACCGGCGGTTCTTGGCCGAGCGCAGCCTGAGGTAAGTTTTGATGCCTTCATCGAGCTTGCGGATGGTCAGACTTGCCATGGCACTCTCCGGCGCGAAATGATAGCGATGCTATCATTCGTATGATTGCACTGCAATCAAAGATTCCGGACGGCGATCAGGATGCCGATGAATGTCGCGGCGATGATCCAGAGCGCCACGGTGCGCCAACGGTTCTTGCGGCCCTCGCTGCGGCCCATCGCCGCGATGCTCTCCGGCGACAGCCGGATGCCCTCCCGGGTCATGGTCTCCAGCTGTTCGAGCACCGCAACCGAGCGCGCGGCGATGTCAGGCAGACGCATCAGGATGCGCGCGAGATCGCCGGTGCCGGAGATCGCGCCCTGGACCCGGCCGATCGGACCGAGATTGCGCTCGATCCATTCCCGCACCACGGGGTCGGCGACTTTCCAGATGTCGAGCTTGGGATCGAAGCCGCGTGCCACGCCCTCGACCACCACCATGGTCTTCTGCAGCAGGATCAGCTCGGGTCGCGTGGTCATGTCGAACAGGCCGGTGACCTCAAGCAGCAGCGTCAGCAGCCGCGCCATCGAGATCTCTTCCGCCGTGCGGTTGTGAATGGGCTCGCCGATGGCGCGGATCGCTTGCGCGAAGTTCTCGACCGAGTGATGCGCGGGCACATAGCCTGCCTCGAAATGCACTTCCGCGACGCGGCGATAGTCGCGGGTGATGAAGCCGAGCAGGATTTCGGCGAGGAAGCGCCGCTCCTTCATGCCGAGCCGGCCCATGATGCCGAAATCAACCGCGACGAGACGGCCCGCGTCATCCAGGAACAGATTGCCCGGGTGCATGTCGGCGTGGAAGAAGCCGTCGCGCAGCGCGTGGCGCAGGAAGCTCTGAATCACCTTGCGACCGAGATCGGGCAGGTCGACCTGCGACTCCGCCAGGCGCTTGTGATCGTTCAGCGCAATGCCGTCGATCCACTCCATCGTCAACACGTTGTGCGTGGTGCGGTCCCAGTCCACGGTCGGGACGCGGAAATCAGGATCGTGGCGCGTGTTCTCCGCCATCTCCGATAGCGCCGCAGCCTCGAGGCGCAGGTCCATCTCCATCGCGACCGAGCGCGACATGGTGTTGATGACCTCGATCAGGCGCAGGCGCCGCGCCTCGGACGAATAGGATTCGGCCTTGTATGCGACAAAGAAGAAGTCGGAGAGGTCGCGGCGGAAGCGTGCGGCCACGTTGGGCCGCAGCACTTTCACGGCGACCGCCTTGCGGATGCCGTCGCGCAGGACCTCTCCGCGATGCACCTGTGCGATCGAGGCGGCTGCGACCGGCGCACTGAGGCTCGCGAACACATCGGTCAACGGCCGTTCCAGCGAGGCCGCGATCACAGCTTCCGCCTCGGCTTGCGAGAACGGCGGCAGGCGGTCCTGAAGGCTTTCGAGGTCGCGCGCCATGATGACGCCGACGACGTCGGGGCGGGTCGCCAGAAATTGTCCGAGCTTGAGATAGGCCGGGCCCATCCGGGTCAGCGCGCGCGACAGCCGCGGGCCGTGCTTCGGGCCGCGCCGCTCGATGATGCGCGCAAGCTTCAGCGCGAGCTGTCCGGGCGGCGGCACCAGGCTCGGATCGACGGCGCCGAACACGCCCTCGCGCGCAAAGACGAACGCGGCGCGCATCAGGCGCGCACTATGGGTTATCGCAGAGATCACAAACGCCAGCCCGAATGCAGTGCGACGATGCCGCCGGACAATATCTGCCAGTTCACGCGGGCGAAGCCGGCGTCGCGGATCACGTCGGCGAAGGCGTTGGGTCTTGGAAACTTGCGGATCGACTCGACCAGATATTGGTAGGACTCGGCGTCACCCGTAATCATGCGGCCGAGCGGCGGGATCACCTTGAACGAGAACAGGTCATAAAGGCGATCGAGCCCGGGCATCTCGACGGTGGAGAATTCCAGACAGAGGAAGCGGCTGCCTGGCTTGAGCACGCGATAGGCCTCGGCCAGTGCGAGATCGATCCGCGGCACGTTGCGAATGCCGAAAGCGATCGTATATGCGTCGAAGCTGCGGTCGGCGAAGGCGAGCGCTTCGGCATTGCCCTCGACGAAATCGACCTGGGTCTCGAGACGCCGCTTTGCGGCACGCTCGCGGCCCACCGCCAGCATCTCGGTGTTGATGTCGCAGACCGTGGCATGGAAACCCGCGCCTGCGGCCTTGGCAGCGCGGAACGAGATGTCGCCCGTGCCGCCGGCAACGTCGAGCAGCGCGAACGGCCGGTCGCCTCTGGGCGGGTCGAGCGCGGTGATCATGATGTCCTTCCAGACCCGGTGCAGCCCGCCGGACATCAAATCGTTCATCAAATCATAGCGCGACGCCACGCTGTGAAACACGTCGTTCACCAGCGTCTGCTTGTCGCCCAGGGGAACGTCCCTGAAGCCAAAATGCGTGGTTTCGCCCGGCCGATCCATTACTCTACTCCACGAGGCGGACCATAGCGCGCCCGCCGCAATGGCGCTATCACACCGCCCTCATAAGGTGAATGCCTGACCATGCCCGAATTGCCCGAAGTCGAGACCGTCCGCCGCGGCCTTCAGCCTGTCATGGAGGGTGCGAAAATCCTGGCCGCGGAGGCCCGCAGGCCCGATTTGCGCTTTCCCTTCCAGCCGGATTTCGTGGCCCGACTGAAGGGGCAGGTCGTCACGGGGCTCGGCCGCCGTGCAAAATATCTCATGGCCGATCTCGCCTCCGGCGACGTGCTGTTGATGCATCTGGGCATGTCGGGCTCGTTTCGCGTCATCAAGCCGGACAACGAGGCGGCGCCCGGCGAGTTTCACTATCCGCGAGCCAAGGACTCCACGCACGACCACGTGCTGTTTCGGATGTCCTCCGGCGCCGACATCGTCTTCAACGATCCGCGCCGCTTCGGTTACATGAAAGTGATCGCGCGCAGTGCGCTCGACGAGGAGCCGCTGCTGCGCGGGCTCGGCCCCGAGCCGCTCGGCAACGAATTCGACGCTGCGATGCTGGCACGGTCCTGTGCGGGCAAGACCACGAGCCTGAAAGCCGCGCTGCTCGATCAGCGCGTGGTCGCCGGGCTCGGCAATATCTATGTCTGCGAAGCCCTGCATCGCTCCCATCTGTCGCCGCGCCGGATCGCCGCGACACTGTCGACCAAAAAGGGTGAGACGACGGACCACGCAAAGCGGCTGGTCGGTGCGATTCACACCGTGCTGAACGACGCCATCAAGGCCGGCGGCTCGTCACTGCGCGATCATCGCCAGACCTCCGGCGAGCTCGGCTATTTCCAGCACTCGTTCAAGGTCTATGATCGCGAAGGCGAGAAATGCACCACGCCGCGCTGCGGCGGCACCGTGAAGCGGTTTACGCAGAACGGCCGGTCGACGTTCTGGTGTCCGAAATGTCAGAAGTAACGATCAAGTCCGCGGCCGCGAGACCGCGAGTTTCTGCGTTCACAATGATGGTGTGAAGGCAATGCGCCCCTATTTATCCCCGTCATCCTGAGGTGCTCGCCTCGTCGGCGAGCCTCGAAGGGCGACGGCCCAGCTGCATCGGGGCCGCTCATCCTTCGAGGCTCCGCTCGCGATGCATTCGCATCACAAGCGTCGCATCTCAGGATGACGGCACGACTATTTCGATATTGCGATGGAGCATTCAAGAACGCGAAGCGAAGCAATCCGGCCGGGCTGGTGGCCGGATTGCTTCGTCGCTAAAGGCCCTTCCGGATGGCGAAGGGCCGCCTGGCGTCTGAGCGATTGCCCCGCTCAGGACGCTGGTGTCGTGGTCTCGTCGGCCGCCAGCTCGGCGGCGACGTGCAACATGCCGCCCGCGGCCGCGATGACCTGGTCGATCAAGACGTTGGTGGTGGCGGCGAGCTCGAGCCGGGTCTCGATCCAATGCCAGAGGCCGCGGATCTCCTCGGTCGACTTGCCGTTCGGCGCGAATTCGCTGACGGCAAGGCCGCTTGCGAGCGAGTCCTGGTGGTCGTTGCGCATCACGATCAGGGGACGTGCAAGCACCTCGACGAGATCGAGCGCCGCTTCCTCGGCGAGTGTGTTGGCGGCGTTGTCCATGCGCTGACCGCGGATCGGAGTCTGGTTCAACACGAAGCTGTAAGGCCGCTTCCAGGCGCGCGCGACGCTGAGCGTCGTAACGGTCGCCTCGATGTCGGCGACGCTCGGGCGGGCCGGGATCAGGCAGAGGTCGCAATGGCGGATCGCAGCGGTAGTCGCGGCGCTGAGGCCGGCGGCGGTATCGACGATCGCGAGCTGGAGGCCGCTGTCGGCTAGCATTTTCAGGCGCGGCTCGATGTCGGCGGCGTGATAGATCGGCTCGACGACGAGATCGTCGGCGGTGCGGCGGCGCTGCCAGTTGGACAATGTGCCCTGCGGGTCGGTTTCGATCAGGCGAACGGTGAAGCCGGCCTGCTTGGCTGCCAGCGCGAGGCCGATGGCGAGCGTGCTCTTGCCGCTGCCACCCTTTTGGGTGGCCAGTGCGATCGTGTGCATTGAAGATCAATCCTTTGGAGTGCTTGGGTCTCGGGAAACGCCACGCGAACGTGCATCGATCTCGATGCTGAGCTCTTCTCGCTCAGGACGTGCCGGCCCAATCCAAAGGGGATCGCGGAGGTCCGAATCAGCAGTCACGATGATGTCGGAATCCGGAATGCCAGCGAATCCGTACCATTACTGGACCCGTACTCGTACGTATGATGTGCTTGCTGACGAGTTGATCGCGTGCCCCGGACGCAGCGCAGGGCTTCTTCAGCGGTGCGCTGCAGAGCCGGGGCCCAGCACTTGGTGCATGCGGTGTGGATGCATGGGTCCCGATTCAGCGAAGCGGCATTCATGCCGCATCGCGCCCGGGACATGAGAGTTACTTGCGCACGCAGATCACGCGCACGACGGCGGCTTTCGCATCCGCCGAGGTGCCGTTCGCGGTGACACCGTTTGTCTTCAGGAAATCGCGCACCGTCTCCGCGGAGACCATCACCGCCTGCGACGCCGGTACCGACGTCGCGGCGCCCGCAACCATCGCCGGCTTCAACAACGCGATGCCGGCGAACTTGCCGTCGCCGTCGATGGCGGCGCTGCCGGAGAAGCCGACAGCCGGTGGGGGTGAGAGCGGGGAATCGCCGCCACCGACAGATGCCAGCGCAGCCTTGAGGCTCGACACACCGGCGGCTCCGCCCTGGCTCTGCGGATCCGCGATACCGATGATATCGACACTCGTCTTTGCCGCGCCGCTACCGAGGCCGAACGGGTTCAGACCGCGGGCCCCGTAGATATGCAGCAGCGCGAGATCGTGTTCCCGGTCCTCGGCGAGACGGTCGGCGCTGCCGTAGCCGGCGATCGTGATCGCGAGACAGGAATCGGTCACGAGGCGGTCGGTGATGATCGCGCCATCGTCGCTGACGACGAGACCTGTGCCATATTCAACGGTCTTGCGCGGCGGCGGCCCGGCTTGCGGCCCCGACGGAAATGCATTGAACGCGCTCGACATCGCGATCACGACCGGCTCGACCGTGTTCTCGGTCGCTTGGTCGTAGAGGATCGTCATGATACGGACTTCGTCACCCCGAGAGGTGCCGCGCACGTAAAATTTCTTCAGGCCCTGCAAACCCGACAGCACGAAGAAGTAGGGCTTCACCACGGTGTAGTCGACCTTGCGACCCGGCTCTTTCTTCTCCGCTTCGGCAAGCTTGGCTGTGGTCGGGTTCGCCTCCTTGCGGCGGCTGAGCAGCACCTGCACCGTGCCAGTGGGCGATGTCCATTTCGAGCCGTTGGCGTCGGTCGCCTGCTGCGGCACCAGCTTTGAGGGAATGCCAAGCCGCGCGCCGCTGGTCATCTCCGTCACGATCTTCCAGCCGACGCTTTCCTGCTTTCGCCGCGCGGTCTCGGCCAGCGCGGCGCGTTCCTGCGGATTGAGCACGCCGGTCGGCTTGCCGCCCTTGGCTTTCTGATACTCCTTGATCGCCTCGACCAGGCGTGCGCTGACGTCGCCGGTGATGGCGCCGTTATATTGGCCGACCCAGGCAAGGTCGGACTGCAGCGACAGCCGCTCCGCCTGCGCCATGGCATCGGCCGTCGCAGCCGGCGTCTGCAATGCAGGAGGCCGGATCGGAACGGTCTGAACCGGCTTCGGCTTGGTGCCGGAAATCTGCGGTGTCGTCGTCTGGGCGTGTGCGCCTGTCGCAGCCGCAAACATCAGTGTTGCCGCAAGCATCGATCTCATGACAAATCCAGCCAGCCCATTGAACGCGATGCCATTGAAGCACATCTCGTTGGTCGCGAACAATCTCGGGGTGGTTCAGCCGGGCGATATCGGTGCCTGCATGGTTCGAGACGCGCGTTCCGCGCACCATGAGGGTTGAGAGAACGAAGGATAACGATGCTGAGCCCGGACGAACTCGAACGTTATGCCCGCCATATCGTGTTGCGCGATGTCGGTGGTCCCGGCCAGGCTGCGCTGAAGCGGGCCTCTGTGCTGGTGATCGGCGCCGGCGGGCTTGGTGCGCCCGCCTTGATGTACCTGGCGGCCGCCGGCGTCGGGACGCTCGGCGTGGTCGATGACGATGTGGTATCGCTGTCGAACCTCCAACGGCAGGTCATTCACACCACACCCGATATCGGCCGGCACAAGGTCGAGAGCGCGGCCGAAAGGATCATGGCGCTCAACCCGCATGTCCGCTTCGTCGGCCACGCCACCTGGCTCAATGCCGACAATGCGCTGGCGCTGATCGGCGACTATGACCTGGTGCTCGACGGCTCCGACAATTTCTCGACCCGCTATCTGGCCTCGGACGCCTGCTTCTTCGCCAAGAGGCCGCTGATCACAGCGGCGCTCGGCACCTTCGATGGCTCACTGACCACCATCCGCGCGCATGAGAAGAACGAGCAGGGCGAATTCAATCCGACCTATCGCTGCCTGTTTCCGGAGGCGCCACCGCCCGGGACCGTGCCGGCGTGCGCCGAAGCCGGCGTCATGGGCGCGCTGGCGGGCGTGATGGGCTCGATGATGGCGCTGGAGGCGATCCGCGAGATCGTCGGCTTTGGCGATGGCCTGGTCGGCCGTCTCCTGATGATCGATGCGCGCGCGATGCGCTTCGAGACGCTGCGCTACGCGCGCGATCCGGCCAATCCGCTCAATGGCGATGGGCCTGTGATCACTGACCTCAGCGCCCATCGCACCTGAGCGCCGCCGCTACGCCGTGGCCGGCTTCTCGCTATCGAGGTGCGCCATCTGCTCGGCGGCGTAGCGCGTACCGGCGGCGACATCGGGCGGGAAGGCCTTTGCCAGCACCGCGAGATGAGCTGGCGTCAGCGTGACCCTGGCCGCACCGAGTGCCTCGCTGAGGCGGTTGCGGGTGCGGGCGCCGACCAGCGGCACGATCTCCTTCCCTTGCGCCGCCACCCAGGCGATCGCAACTTGTGCCGGCGTTGCGCCAATCTCGGCGGCGATGGCGCGCAGCTGCTCCACCAGCGCCAGATTGGCATCGAGATTCGACCCCTGGAAGCGCGGCGTCATCAGCCGGTAATCCTTGCCTGTCTTGCCGGAGTCCTTCGACCAATGGCCGCTGATGAGGCCGCGCGCCAACACGCCGTAACCCGTGATGCCGATGCCGAGCTCACGGCAGGTCCTCAGGATGTCGCGTTCGATGCCACGCTCGATCAGCGAATATTCGATCTGGACATCGGCGATCGGGTGCACGGCATGCGCGCGGCGGATGGTGTCGGAGCCAACCTCGGACAGGCCGATATGTTTGATGTAGCCGGCCTTCACGAGATCGGCGATGCAGCCGATGGTGTCCTCGATCGGAATGCTAGGATCGAGCCGCGCCGGACGGTAGATGTCGATGCAGTCGGTACCGAGCCGCTGCAGTGAATAGGCCAGGAAGTTCCTCGTTGCGGCCGGCCTCGTGTCCATGCCGGTGAATTCGCCGGCAGGACCGCGCAGCGCGCCGAACTTGACGCTGATCTGCACCTTGTCGCGCGGCACGCCCTTGAGCGCTTCGTGCACCAGCATTTCATTGTGGCCCATGGCGTAGAAATCGCCGGTGTCGACCAGGGTGATGCCGGCATCCAGCGCCGCGTGGATCGTGGCGATGCTCTCGCCGCGATCGGCGGGGCCGTAGACCTCGGACATGCCCATGCAGCCGAGACCGAGAGCGGAGACGGTGGGGCCGGTTGAACCGAGTTTGCGCTGTTCCATGGTGGCTCTCCTCGAAAGGGCGCTGACTGCGCCGGGTGACGAGGCCTGATATGCCCCCGATGGATTGCGCCGATAAGCTGGACAATCGAGAATGGCTTGTTCACATTGGCGAACAATGGCCGAGCCTGACCTGCGCGATCTCGATGTCTTTGTGGCGGTGGCCCGTACCCGCAATTTCCGGCGCGCGGCGATCGATATTCGCGTGTCGGTGTCGAGCCTTAGCCAGCGATTGCGGGACCTGGAGGAGCGCCTCGGCGTCCGCCTGATGAACCGCACCACCCGCAGCGTCGCCCTGACCGAGGCGGGCGAGTTGCTGCTGTCGCGCGTGGCGCCGGCGCTGCGCGATGTCGGCGATGCCCTGGATCAGGTCCGGGGCCTGCGCGAAGTGGCCTCGGGCCGGCTGCGCATCAACGCGCCGCCGCCCGCGGTCGATCTCGTGCTGGCGCCGATGATCGGGCCGTTCCTTCAGGCCTATCCGCAGGTCGACCTCGACATCGTCTCCGAGAGCGGGTTCGTCGATATCGTCAGCGCGGGCTTCGATGCCGGCGTGCGCTATGGCGAGCATCTCGCGCAGGACATGGTCGCGATCTCGCTCAGCGGCCCGCAGAGCTATGTCGTGGTCGCTTCACCCGATTACCTCGCTCGCCGCGGCAAGCCTGAGCATCCGAAGGATCTGCTCGACCATGATTGCATCCGCGCCCGCTACTCCAGCGGTGTCATGCACGATTGGGAGTTCGAGAAGGCTGGTCAACTGGTGAAGGTCGATCCGCCGGCAAAGCTGATCTCGACCAACATGGGCCTTTCCATGCGCGCCGCGCTCGACGGCGCCGGTATCTGGGCGACGCTCGATGGTTATGTCGGCGAAGCCCTGAAGTCGGGCGCGCTGGTCAGCCTGATTCAGGACTGGTGCGAGCCGTTTCCGGGCCCGTTCCTGTATTATCCAAGCCGGCGCCAGACGCCGCCGGCGCTGCGGGCCTTCATCGATTTCGTCGCCGACTGGCGCAGGCGCGAAACTCGCAGCAAATAGACGTCAAAGCATGCTCGGCAGCACGCGATCCGGCGGCTTGTGCGCGTCGAGGAAGGTGCGGATGTTGATGATCACCTTCTCGCCCATCTCGACGCGGCCCTCGATCGTGGCCGAGCCCATATGCGGCAGCAGCGTCACCTTGCCGGCCTTGGCGAGCCGCACCAGCTTCGGGTTCACCGCGGGCTCGTGCTCGTACACATCGAGGCCGGCGCCGCCGATCTCGCCGCCTTCGATCAGCTTGATCAGCGTGTCCTCGTCGGTGACGCCGCCGCGCGCGGTGTTGACGATGTAGGCGTCCTTGCGGATCAGCTTCAGCCGGCGCGCCGACAGCAGATGGTAGGTCGCGGGCGTGTGCGGACAGTTCACCGAGATGATGTCCATCCGCGCCAGCATCTGGTCGAGGCTTTCCCAATAGGTCGCGCCCAGCTCTTCGGCGATCTTCGGCGCCACCGGCCGGCGGTTGTGATAGTGGATCTGCAAGCCGAAGGCGCGGGCGCGGCGAGCGACCGCCTGGCCGATGCGGCCCATGCCGATGATGCCGAGGCGCTTCCCGCCGATGCGATGGCCGAGCATCCAGGTCGGCGACCAGCCCGGCCAGGGTTTTCCTTCCGTCAGGATCGAGGCGCCTTCGATCATCCGCCTGGGCACGGCGAGGATCAGCGCCATGGTCATGTCGGCGGTGTCTTCGGTCAGAACTTTCGGCGTGTTGGTGACGGTGATGCCGCGGGCGTGCGCGGCCTCGACATCGATGTTGTCGACGCCGTTGCCGAAATTCGCGATCAGTTTGAGCCTGCAGTCGGGCTGATTGACGATGTCGGCGGAGATGTGATCGGTCACGGTCGGAACCAGCACGTCCGCGGTACGGGCGGCTTCCGCGATCTGCTCGGCCGACATCGGCGCGTCGTCGAGATTGATCCGCGCGTCGAACAGCTCGCGCATCCGGGTCTCGATCGAGTCCGGAAGCTTGCGCGTCACCACGACGAGGGGCTTTTTCTTCACCGACATGTCCTGCCCTCATGAGGCGTTGCGAGCCGCCTTCGTCGCCAAAGGCCGGCCGTTGAGGCCTCATTAACCCGGTTGTTCGACACTGCGCTTGCCGTGTCGTCCCCGGCGTTTCCTTCAAGCTCTCCCGACATTTCCGGCCGGAAAATCGGGACAAACCGGTTGTTCAGATGTCCGTCCTCTCTAGCAGAAGGCCGGGCCAAGACAAGAACCACGGGTAAAGGGCTCGGGAACACCCGTGTGGAGCGGGTCAGGGGCGACAGCGGCCTGGTTTTGGAATTTAGGAGCGAGGGCCCGGCTCGGCCGGACCTTCGACAGGAGACGGGTTGATGGCGTTGGGGCGTTTTTGTTCGGTGATGGCGCTCGTTTGCACCTGGTTGAGCGCTTCGGTCAGCCCCGGGCATTCGGCGAAGGACAACACCCCTCAGACGGCCTCGGGCCTCCCGGTGCCGCGCTACGTCAGCCTGAAATCGGATCACGTCAACGTCCGCGCCGGCCCGACCAAGGACAATGACGTCGCCTGGGTCTACACCCGCTCCGGCCTGCCGGTCGAAATCACCGCCGAGTTCGAGAACTGGCGCCGGGTCCGCGATTCCGAGGGCGCCGAGGGCTGGGTCTATCACTCGCTGCTGTCGGGTCGCCGTACCGCCGTCGTCACGATGAAGCACAAGGACGAGCTTGCGCCGATCTACGATCGCGCCGATCCCGACAGCGCGGTTGCGGCGAGGCTCCAGGCCGGCGTCGTCACACAGGTGAAGAAGTGCACTGCAAACTGGTGCCACGTCCTCGGCAACGGCTTTGACGGCTGGATCCAGCAGGAGCGCCTCTGGGGCGTGTACTCCGACGAGCAGGTGAACTGACGGGGTTGGGAGCGGAGCTGTTGATCCACCGTCATGCCCGGGCTCGTTCCGGGCATCCACGCGCTTCTCGACCAGTCCAAAAACGTGGATGGCCGGGACAAGCCCGGCCATGACGACGAATTCAGCAGTTTTAGACGATCTCAGCGCTTCTTGCGCAGCCGCACGACCATGTCGATGCGGGCGATCTCGTAACCCGCGGGCACCTCCGGCATCTTGGACAGCGCCAAATGCGGATCCTCGATGTCGACCAGCTCATGGCTGTTCTCGAGGTAGTAGTGATGGTGGGTCGTGACGTTGGTGTCGAAATAGGTTTTGGTGCCGTCGACGCTGACCTGACGCAGCAGACCGGCGTCGGTGAGCTGGTTCAGCGTGTTGTAGACGGTCGCCAGCGAGACCGGCACCTTGGCCAGCGTCGCTTCTTCGTAGAGCATTTCAGCTGTGAGGTGACGTGCACCCTTGCCGAACAGGAGCCAGCCGAGCGCCATGCGCTGGCGCGTCGGGCGAAGCCCGGCGGACTGGAGCATTTCGTTGACGTCGTGCCACGGGCAACCGGTCAAAGCCGGCTGGCGGCCGGACATAAGAGCCGCCGCATGGGCCTCTTCGTCGCGATGGGGCGCGTTATTTTCGTTCATTTCCAGCTTCGGGCACGCGTGAACTCTCTGATCCTCAACATATATGGAGAGATAGATGCAGATGCAAGTTTCTCGCAACTAGAGTGGTTCTAATCAGCGAGGGAACCGGGCCCGCGGCCCGTCATTTTACCTTCATGAGAGCGCTTTGCTACCCGAAATGGCCTGTGTTAGAGAGCCCGCGGTTCCGCTTAACCGATTTTAGCGCGACCCGGCATTGAGGGCCGCTCGCTATCCATCCAGGGTCCTTCGGTATTCTCGTCTGACAATGGCAACAGATGTTGCCTTTCGAACAGGATGGGGCCCATTTTCGCCGGAAACGCCGCTCAATCGGGGTTTGAACACAAAGGCTTCCGCATGCTGAACAGGCGCAACGGTTACGAATATGAAGATCTGCTGGCATGTGCCCGCGGCGAGATGTTCGGCCCTGGCAATGCGCAATTGCCGCTGCCGCCGATGCTGATGTTCGACCGCATTACGGACATCAGCGAGACCGGCGGTGAATTCGGCAAGGGCGTGGTGCGCGCCGAGCTCGACGTGAAGCCCGATCTCTGGTTCTTCGGCTGCCACTTCAAGAACGATCCGGTGATGCCCGGCTGCCTCGGGCTCGATGCGCTGTGGCAAATGGTCGGCTTTTATCTGGGCTGGAGCGGTGGTGAAGGTCGCGGTCGCGCGCTTGGCCTGAACGAGCTGAAGTTCAGCGGCCAGGTGCTGCCGGAAGCCCGCAAGGTTGTGTACAACATCGATATCAAGCGCGTGATGCGTTCAAAGCTGGTGCTCGGCATCGCCGACGGATGGCTTTCGGTCGATGACCAGATTATCTATCGCGCGAAGGATTTGAAGGTCGGCCTGTTCAAGCAGGGCACGAGCCTGGGCTGAGCGCATCACCACGAAGACAACGATTGAGGCGAGGCTGTCATGAGGCGGGTTGTGGTCACCGGGATGGGCATTGTCTCCTCCATCGGAAACAACACCCAGGAAGTGCTTGCGAGCCTTCACGAGGCGAAGTCGGGCATTTCGCGGGCTGAGAAATATGCCGAGCTCGGCTTCCGTTCGCAGGTGCAAGGTGCGCCGACACTCGATCCTTCGACGGTGGTCGACCGCCGCGCCATGCGTTTCCTCGGTCAGGGCGCGGCGTGGAATCACGTCGCGATGGAACAGGCGATCCAGGATTCCGGTCTGTCGCCTGACGAAATTTCCAATATTCGCACCGGCATCATCATGGGCTCCGGCGGCCCGTCGGCGCGCACCATCGTCGAGGCCGCCGATATCACCCGCACCAAGGGACCGAAGCGCGTCGGGCCGTTTGCAGTGCCGAAGGCGATGTCCTCCACGGCCTCCGCAACACTTGCGACCTGGTTCAAAATCAAGGGCGTGAACTATTCGATCTCGTCGGCCTGCGCCACGTCGAACCATTGCGTCGGCAACGCCTATGAGACGATCCAGATCGGCAAGCAGGACGTCATCTTCGCCGGCGGCTGCGAGGAGTTGGACTGGTCGCTGTCGGTGCTGTTCGATGCGATGGGCGCGATGTCCTCGAAGTACAACGACACGCCCGCCACGGCTTCGCGTCCCTACGACGTCAATCGCGACGGCTTCGTGATCGCCGGCGGCGCCGGCGTGCTGGTGCTGGAAGAGCTCGAGCATGCCAAGGCGCGTGGCGCGCGCATTTACGGCGAGATCGTCGGCTATGGCGCGACGTCCGACGGCTACGACATGGTCGCACCGTCAGGCGAGGGCGCCGAGCGCTGCATGCGCATGGCGATGTCGACCGTGAAGACCAAGGTCGACTACATCAATCCGCACGCGACATCGACGCCGGCCGGCGATCCGCCGGAGATCGACGCGCTTCGCAGGGTGTTCGGAAGCGGCGAGAAGTGCCCGCCGATCTCGGCGACCAAGGCGCTGACCGGCCACTCCCTGGGCGCAACCGGCGTGCAGGAAGCGATCTATTCGCTACTGATGATGAACAATGGTTTCATCTGCGAGAGCGCCCACATCCAGGAACTCGACCCCGTGTTCGCCGACATGCCGATCGTGCGCAAGCGCATCGACAACGTCAAGATCGGCACCGTGCTGTCGAACTCCTTCGGCTTCGGCGGCACCAACGCCACGCTGGTGTTCAGCCGGCTGGATGCGTGACACCATTGTCGGCGCAGCGTTGATTTCGTCGTCATGGCCGGGCTTGTCCCGGCCATCCACGTCTTGGCCTTAGGCTTCGAAGGCGTGGAAGCCCGGGCATGACGAAAGCGGAACGTGAAAGGTGACCGTGAAATGGAAGGTTTGATGAAAGGCAAGCGTGGTCTGATCATGGGCATCGCCAATGATCATTCGATCGCCTGGGGCATGGCGAAGACGCTGCACGCCCATGGCGCCGAGCTTGCCTTCACCTTCCAGGGCGAGGCGCTGGGCAAGCGTGTCAAGCCGTTGGCGGAATCGCTCGGTGTGGACCTGGTGCTGCCCTGCGACGTCGAGGACATCGCCAGCGTCGATGCCACGTTCGATGTGCTCCGCGAAAAATGGGGCAAGCTCGACTTCGTGATCCACGCGATCGGTTTCGCCGACAAGAACGAGCTCAAGGGCCGCTACGCCGACACCAGCCGCGACAATTTTTCGCGCACCATGGTGATCTCCTGCTTCTCGTTCACCGAGGTCGCAAAACGCGCCGCCGAGCTGATGACCGAGGGCGGCAGCATGATCACGCTGACCTTCGGCGCCTCGGAGCGCGCGATGCCGAACTACAACGTGATGGGCGTGGCCAAGGCGGCGCTGGAAGCCTCGGTGCGCTATCTCGCCTCGGATTTCGGACCGCGCGGCATCCGCGTCAACGCGATCTCGGCAGGCCCGATCCGCACGCTCGCCGGCTCCGGCATCGGCGAGGCGCGGGCGATGTTCGCCTTCATGCAGAAGCATTCGCCGCTCCGCCGCGGCGTCACGCTGGACGAGCTCGGCGGCTCGGCGCTGTATCTGCTGTCGGATCTCTCTGGCGGCGTGACCGGCGAGATCCATTATGTCGATAGCGGCTACAACATCGTCCTGATGCCGCGGCCGGACGATCTGAAGACGGAAGACTAGCCCGCCGCGATCTTCTCCGCGCGCTGGAACGCCGGCCGCGCCATGCAGCGGGCGAGATAGGCCTCGAAGGCCGGGCGCGACGGCACCATCTTGAACAGGCGCACCGCGAAGTTCAGGCCGGAGCCGATCGTGATGTCGGCGGCGGAAAATTCCTGCCCGAGAATCCACGGTTCCTTGGCAAGCGCGGTTTCCAGCACGTCGAACACCTGCGTCGCGCTGCCCCAGGCTGCGGTCGACGTCGGGATCTCGATCTTGGTGAAGATCTGGATGATGGCGGGTTCGATGCAACCTGGCGAGAAGAACAGCCATTGCAGGTAACGCGCGCGGCGCGGATCGGTCACGGCCGGCGCCAGCCTGGTCTCGGGATAGCGATCCGCAATGTAGGCGCAGATGGCGGCGGCCTCGCCCAGCGCTGCATCGCCGTCGGTCAGCGCCGGAACCTTGCCCATCGGATTGACCTTGAGAAAATCCGGCGCTTTCTGCGCACCGGTCGAAATGTCGGTCAACACGCGCTCATAGGGCAGGCCACTCTCTTCCATCAGCCAGAGCGTCGTGAACGAGCGCGAGCGGGACGACCAGTAGAGTTTGATCATCGGGCTTTTCCGTCTTTCTTCCACCGATAATACTTCATCATGAACCCGTTCGAGGGCTCGATCTCTTGCTTCTCGAACACAAAGCCCTCGCGCTCGTACCAGCGCCAGGCTTTTTCGTTCTCGCGGACGCAGCGCAGATACATCTCGTCCGGCATTTGCGTGCGCGTGAAGGCGAGCATTTGACGGCCGAGCGATTGGCCCTGATAGGCGGGTGCGACGAACAGCATGTCGAGATAGAGTTTTGGCAAATGCAGCGCCAGCATTGCGGCGATCGTGCCGTTGTCGTCGGCGACGAACAGGCTCCAGCCGTCCTCGATCTCGCGCCGGATGCGTGCACGCAGGTTTGCCAGCATGAATTCGCTCGCCTCGCCGAGCCCGGTCGAGACCCAGCTCTCCATCCAGACACGGCCGATCTCGTCGTATTCGTCCGCGCGGGCCGGGCGGATGATGGGATGCGACATCGAGGCCTCAGGTTGGCTTGCTGCGCACGGAGGGGCGTGCGCGCACCTTGCCGGCCGACAGGCACACCACCTCGGAGATTTGCAGGAGTTGCCGCGCCAGCGGGCTAGTCTTGCGCCAAACCATGCCGATGGTGCGCGACGGCTGCGGATCACGGAAGCGCGCGAGCGAGACCGAGGCCGATCGCGTTTCCACCGACACGGCCATCTCCGGGATCAACGTGACGCCGATGCCGGCGCTGACCATCTGGACCAGCGTCGACAGCGAATTGGCATCCAGCATCTCGCGTGGCGGCGCCGATTGCATGTTGCAGAATGACAGTGCCTGATCGCGGAAGCAGTGCCCCTCCTCGAGCAGCAGCAGCCGCATCTCGCGCATCATCTCCCGCGATGGTGCCGGCGTTCCCTCATCCGCGCTCGGCCGCACCAGCAGGAATTTTTCCTCGAACAGGGCGACCTCGGTGAGCGAGGGCTCGGACACCGGCAACGCCACGATGGCGGTATCGAGCCGGCCTTCCACCAGTTCCTGGATCAGCCGCGGCGTCATCGTCTCGCGCACGCGGATGTCGAGCTCCGGATGCATGCGCGTCAGATTCTTGGTGATCGTCGGCAGCAGATAGGGGGCGATCGTCGGAATCATGCCGATCCGCAGCCGTCCCGAGAACCGGTCCTGCGAGGCGCGGGCGAAATCGCCGAGCTCGTCGACCGAGCGCAAGATGTCGCGGACGCGCTGCGCGAGCTCCTCGCCAAATCGGGTCAACGCCACCTGCCGGGCGCTGCGCTCCAGCAGCAGGCCGCCGAGCGCCTCCTCCAGCTCCTTGATCTGCATCGACAGGGCAGGCTGCGAGATCGAACAGGACTCAGCCGCGCGGCCGAAATGATTGTGACGCGCCAGGGCGTCAAAATAGCGGAGCTGGCGCAGGGTGAGGTTTAGCATCAGAAAATCTTATCGCTGCGATCATTAAAGTCAACTTCCCCTGATCGAACGTGAAGCCTAGAGTGCTTCTACCTGGTCAAAGGCGCGAGTTCGACGCCACCAGAGGAGGTATTCATGGACGACACTTCAAAGTGCCCGTTTTCGGGTGGAAAACGTGTGCCGGCGAACCGCGATTGGTGGCCGACCCAGCTCAGCATCGAGATGCTGCACAAGAATTCCGCCAAGTCCGACCCGATGGACAAGGACTTCGACTACGCCAAGGAATTCAAGTCGCTCGACTTGAATGCGGTCATCAAGGACCTGACCGCTCTGATGACCGAATCGCAGGAATGGTGGCCCGCCGACTTCGGTCACTACGGCGGCCTCATGATCCGCATGGCATGGCACAGCGCGGGCACCTATCGCACCACCGACGGTCGCGGTGGCGCCGGCGCCGGACAGCAGCGTTTCGCGCCGCTCAACAGCTGGCCCGACAACGCCAATCTCGACAAGGCACGCCGTCTGCTCTGGCCGATCAAGCAGAAATACGGCCGCAAGATCTCCTGGGCCGATCTGATGGTGCTGGCCGGCAACGTCGCGCTGGAGTCGATGGGCTTCAAGACCTTCGGCTTCGCCGGTGGCCGCGCCGACGTCTGGGAGCCGGAAGAGCTGTATTGGGGTCCCGAAGGGACGTGGCTGGGCGATGAGCGCTACAGCGGCGAACGCCAGCTCGCCGAGCCGCTCGGCGCGGTGCAGATGGGCCTCATCTACGTCAATCCGGAAGGCCCGAACGGCAAACCGGATCCGGTCGCCGCGGCCAAGGACATTCGCGAGACCTTCTTCCGTATGGCGATGAACGACGAGGAAACCGTCGCGCTGATCGCCGGCGGCCACACCTTCGGCAAGACCCATGGCGCCGGCGATCCGTCGCTGGTCGGACCGGAGCCGGAAGCGGGCGCGCTCGAGGATCAGGGCCTCGGCTGGAAGAGCAAGCACGCTTCGGGCATTGCCGGCGATTCCATCACCAGCGGTCTCGAGGTGACCTGGACGACGACGCCGACGAAGTGGAGCAACAACTTCTTCGAGAACCTGTTCAAGTACGAATGGGAGCTGACAAAGAGCCCGGGCGGTGCGCAGCAGTGGACGGCCAAGGGCGCCGAGGCGATCATTCCCGACGCCTTCGACAAGTCCAAGAAGCATCGCCCGACGATGCTGACGACGGATCTCTCGCTGCGTATGGATCCGGCCTATGAGAAGATATCGCGCCGCTTCCTGGAGAATCCGGACCAGTTCGCGGACGCCTTCGCGCGCGCCTGGTTCAAGCTCACCCATCGCGACATGGGTCCGGTCGTGCGCTATCTCGGCCCGCTGGTGCCGAAGGAAACGCTGATCTGGCAGGACCCGATCCCCGCCGTGAATCACGAGCTGGCCAGCGAGCAGGATATCGCCTCGCTGAAGACCAAGATCCTGGCTTCGGGTCTGTCGGTCTCGGAGCTGGTCTCGACCGCCTGGGCGTCGGCCTCGACGTTCCGCGGCTCGGACAAGCGTGGCGGCGCCAACGGCGCGCGCATCCGCCTCGCCCCGCAGAAGGATTGGGAAGTGAACGAGCCGGCTCAGCTCTCGAAGGTCCTGAGCAAGCTCGAAGCGATCCAGAAGGACTTCAACGCGTCGTCCGGTGCGAAGAAGGTCTCGCTGGCGGACCTCATCGTGCTCGGCGGCACCGCCGCGGTCGAGAAGGCCGCGAAGGATGCCGGCGTCGACGTCAAGGTCGGCTTCACGCCGGGCCGCATGGATGCCTCGCAGGAGCAGACCGACGCTGCTTCGTTTGCTCCTCTGGAGCCGCGGGCCGATGGCTTCCGCAACTTCATCGGCAAGCGGCAGCAGTTCATGATGCCCGAGGAGGCTCTGGTCGATCGTGCGCAGCTGCTCCGGCTTACCGGCCCGGAGATGACGGCGCTCGTCGGCGGTCTGCGCGTGCTCGGCGCCAATGCGAACGGTTCGAAGAACGGCGTCCTCACCTCGAAGGTGGGAACGCTGAGCAACGACTTCTTCGTCAACCTGCTCGACATGAGCACGCAGTGGACGCCGGCCGGCACTGACGGCACCTATGAGGCCCGCGACCGCAAGACCAACGCGGTCAAGTGGACCGGCACGCGCGTCGACCTGATCTTCGGCGCACACTCGCAGCTTCGCGCCTATGCCGAGGTCTATGCCACGTCGGATTCCAAGGAGCAGTTCGTCAAGGACTTCGCCAAGGCCTGGACCAAGGTGATGAACCTCGACCGGTTCGACATCGCGGCCTGAGGTGTTTGACCTCTCCCGCTTGCGGGAGAGGTCGACGCGCTCCGGGCGATGCGAAGCATCGTCCCGCGCGCGGCGGGTGAGGGATCTCTCCTCATTGGGAGTCTCTCTGCGGAAGCAACCCTCTCCCCGACCCTCTCCCGCAAGCGGGAGAGGGGGCGCAGATCGGTCGGAGCAGGCACAAACGAACACAAACAAAAAGGGCGGCCGCGAGGCCGCCCTTGGTGTTTCTGGCAGGTAGCGAGATTTACTCGCCGGCCGCTTCGCGCGCGGGCTGCTGGCTCTCGCCCTTGCCCTCGAGGTCTTCGCCGGTCTCCTGGTCGACCACCTTCATCGACAGGCGGGTCTTGCCGCGGTCGTCGAAGCCGAGCAGCTTGACCTTGACCTTGTCGCCTTCCTTGACGACGTCGGAGGTCTTCTGCACGCGCGCCGAGGCGAGCTGGCTGATGTGGACGAGACCGTCCTTGGAGCCGAAGAAGTTCACGAAAGCGCCGAACTCCATCACCTTGACGACGGTGCCGTCATAGATCTGGCCGACTTCCGGATCGGAGGCGATCGACTTGATCCACTTGATCGCGGCCTTCATCGCCTCGCCGTCGCTGGAAGCGACCTTCACGGTGCCGTCGTCCTCGATGTTGACCTTGGCGCCGGTCTTCTCGACGATCTCACGGATCACCTTGCCGCCGGTGCCGATCACTTCGCGGATCTTGTCGGTGGCGATCTTGAAGGTCTCGATGCGCGGCGCGTATTCGCCGAGCTCGGCACGGGCGTTGGTGAGCGCCTTCGACATCTCGCCGAGGATGTAGATACGCCCATCCTTGGCTTGGCCGAGCGCGACCTTCATGATCTCCTCGGTGATGCCCTCGATCTTGATATCCATCTGGAGCGAGGTGATGCCCTGCTCGGTGCCGGCGACCTTGAAATCCATGTCACCGAGATGGTCCTCGTCACCGAGGATGTCCGAGAGAACCGCAAAGCGCTTGTCTTCGAGGATCAGGCCCATCGCGATGCCCGCGGTCGGCCGCTTCAACGGCACGCCGGCGTCCATCAGCGCGAGCGAGGCGCCGCAGACCGAAGCCATCGACGAGGAGCCGTTGGATTCGGTGATCTCCGACACCACGCGCGTGGTGTAGGGGAATTCGTGGTGCGGCGGCAGCACCGGGTGGATCGCGCGCCAGGCGAGCTTGCCGTGGCCGATCTCGCGGCGCTTGGTGCCGCCGAGGCGACCGGTCTCACCGACCGAGTAGGGAGGGAAATTGTAGTGCAGCAGGAACGTCTCTTTGTACGTTCCCGACAGCGCGTCGATGTACTGCTCGTCCTCGCCGGTGCCGAGCGTGGTCACGACCAACGCCTGGGTCTCGCCGCGGGTGAACAGCGCCGAGCCGTGGGCGCGGGGCAGCACGCCGACTTCGGCGACGATGTTGCGCACGGTCTTGGAATCGCGGCCGTCGATGCGCTTGCCGGTGTCGAGAATGTTCCAGCGAACGATCTTGGCTTCGAGCTCCTTGAACACGCCGCCGATGCGCAGCTTGTCGTATTTCGGCTCCTGGCCTTCCGGGAAGTAGTGAGCGATCACCTTTTCTTTGACCTTGCCGACCGCAGCGTAGCGATCCTGCTTGACCGGAATGGCGTAGGCGGCGCGCAGTTCCTGCTCGACCATGCCGAGCATTTCCTTTTCGAGCGCCGAATTGTCGATCGTGGTAACCTCGCGCGGCTCCTTCGCGGCCTTTTCGGCGAGCTCGATGATCGCATTGATCACCGGCTGGAAGTGGCGGTGACCGAACATCACGGCGCCGAGCATGATCTCTTCGTTCAGCTCCTTGGCTTCCGATTCCACCATCAGCACGGCGTCCGCGGTGCCGGCGACGACGAGGTCGAGCTGGGTGTCGACCATCTCGTCGAGCGTCGGGTTGAGGATGAACTCGTCATTGGCGAAGCCGACGCGCGCGGCGCCGATCGGGCCCTTGAAGGGGGCGCCCGACAGGGTCAGCGCAGCCGACGAGGCCACCAGCGCGACGATATCCGGATCGTTTTCCATGTCGTGCGAGAGCACGGTGACGATCACCTGGGTCTCGTTGCGCCAGCCGTCGACGAACAACGGACGGATCGGACGGTCGATCAGGCGGGAGACCAGCGTTTCCTTCTCGGTCGGACGACCCTCGCGCTTGAAATAGCCGCCGGGAATGCGGCCGGCCGCGTAGGTCTTCTCCTGGTAGTCGACGGTCAGCGGCAGGAAGTCCACGCCTTCGCGGGGCGACTTCGCGGCGACGACGGTGGCGAGCACCACGGTCTCGCCGTAGGTCGCGACGACGGCGCCGTCGGCCTGGCGGGCGATCTTGCCGGTTTCGAGCTTGAGAGGGCGTCCACCCCAGTCGATCTCGACTGAATGCTTATTGAACATAGAGGTCTTCTTTCATGGGTTCTCGAAAGAAGGACGGGTCGAAAAACAAAAACCATGCGCAAGATTGCGGGACGTTGATCGAAGCGGGCGATCAGCGTCCTGCGATCCTGCCATGGTTTTTGGATTTCGGATGGCGTCCATCCCTTCGGGTCATACGGGCGCCTTGCCCGTTGTGCCCAGCCGCCGGATTGCTGCTGGACTGTCAGTCGGCACGAACGCGAACACCGAAGCGCGGTGTTCGCCCATCATGCCCGGATGCTCGCCGTCAACGGCTCGCATCCGACGCGCACGCAGCCTCGACGAAAAACCTTTAAACAAACGCTTTCGTTCGAAATCACGCGCGAAAACGCGCGCCGGTTGGCGCGCGCAAGAACTCTTAACGACGAATGTTGTGCTTCTCGAGCAGCGCCTTGTAACGCGCCTCGTCCTTCTTCTTCACATAGTCGAGGAGCGAGCGGCGGGTCGAGACCAGCTTCAAGAGACCGCGACGCGAATGGTTGTCCTTCACGTGGGTCTTGAAATGGTTGGTGAGGTTGGCGATGCGTTCCGACAGGATCGCGACCTGAACCTCTGGCGAGCCGGTATCGCCGGCCTTGTTGGCATTCGTCTTGATGACTTCCGCTTTGCGTTCTGCGGCAATCGACATCGGTCAATTTCTCTCGTTGCGATCGGCGCTGGCAGTCAGGCCGGTCAGGTTGAACACACGCTTGGGGATGATTTCGCCATTGCCGACTTCGGCAAGCGCGAGAAGCCGGCCTGCCACCGTGACATAGACTGTGCCGCTACAAGTGGGCGCATCCCGTCCGCGCAACAAAACGGCTTGGCCCCGATGGAGCCTTGCCGCATCAGCCCGAGTGACGGCCAGTGCCGGGATGTCGTCCAGCGCGGTCTCAACGGGCATAAGCGCGTCGGCGAGGCTACCCTCGCCGGACGCGGCTCTATCGCACAAAGCCTCCAACTGATCCAGCGGAATCATGTCGTTCTCGCCAAATGGGCCGACCAGGGTCCGCCGCAGCGCGCAGATATGGCCGTAAGTGCCGAGAATCCGGCCCATATCGCGGGCCAGCGCGCGGACATAGGTGCCCTTGCCGCACTCGGCCTCGAACACGGCCCGGTCGCTATCTGGTTGATCTACAAGGCTTAAACGGTGAATCTCGACGGGACGGGGGAGCAATTCCACGATCTCGCCGTCGCGGGCGAGGTCGTAGGCGCGCTCGCCCTGAACCTTGATTGCGGAGTAGCGCGGCGGGATCTGCTGGATCACGCCGGTGAAACGGGGCAGCAGCGCCTCGATGGCCTCCCGGGTCGGGCGCTGGTCCGAGGTTGCGGTCGCCCGGCCCTCGATGTCGTCGGTGTCGCGTTCCTCGCCCCAGCATACCGTGAACCGGTAGCGCTTGCGGCCGTCCATGACGAAGGGGACGGTCTTGGTGGCCTCGCCGAGCGCGATCGGCAGGCCGCCGGAGGCCAGCGGATCGAGCGTGCCGGCATGGCCGGCGCGCTTGGCATTGAACAGGCGCTTGAGCACGGCAACCGCCTGCGTCGAGGTCATGCCGATCGGCTTGTCGAGCACGACCCAGCCGTGGACGTCGCGGCGGTCGCGGCGCGGCTGGTTGCCCTTCTGCTTGTTGGCGCGCGGATCGTTGTTGACGCGGCGCGGCTCCTGATGCGGCTGAGAATTGCCGCTCATGTCCGCAAAATTATTTTTCTGCACGTCGAGCTGATCGGCCTCTTCGCCGCCGATCGTGCCGTGAGCCGGGTCCATCGTCATCGTTCTTCTTCCCGATCCGAATCCGGATCCTGTTCCAGGTCCTTCTGCACCGCGGGTGTTCGCAAAAGCTTCTCGATCCGTTCCGCTTCGTTAAATCGTTCGTCGACGCGGAAGCGAAGGTCAGGTGCAAATTTCAGGTTAACGCGCCGCGCGACCTCGCCGCGCAGGAATTTCTTGTTGCGCTCGAGCGCAGCGAGGACGATCTCGGTGTCGCGGCCACCGAGCGGCATCACATAGACTGTCGCGAGCTTCAGGTCGGGCGACATCCGCACCTCCGGCACGGTGATGATGTGACCTTCGAGGTCTGCATCATGCACGCTGCCTTGCGCCAGAATCTCGGCTATCGCATGGCGAACCTGCTCGCCGACCCGCAACTGACGTTGCGAGCCGCCGGACGCGGAACTCTTTTTCTGATGATGGCGGGGCATGGTCTGAAAATCACCTCGTCATGCCCGCGTTTGGGGCACTGGCACTGTCATTTGTCTTGTTGAAACGAAGAGGGGTGGATGGCCGGAAAAAATCCGGCCATCGCACTCCCGCAATTCAGTTCAAAAAAGATCCAGGCGCTTCGGTAAGATTTGGACTTACAGGGAGCGCTGGATCGTCTCCACGCGGTAACACTCGATGACGTCACCGGCGCGCATGTCGTGATAGTTCTCGAAGGCCATGCCGCATTCCTGACCGGACTGGACTTCCTTCACTTCGTCCTTGAAGCGCTTCAGCGTCGACAGCTTGCCTTCGTGCACGACGACGTTGTCGCGGATCAGACGCACGTTGGCGCCACGTTCCACGGTGCCGTCGGTGACGCGGCAGCCCGCGACCTTGCCGACCTTGGAGATGTTGAAGATCTCCAGGATCGCGGCATTGCCGAGCATGGTTTCCCGCAGGGTCGGCGCGAGCAGGCCGCTCATGGCCTTCTTCACGTCGTCCACGAGGTCGTAGATGATGTTGTAGTAACGGATCTCGATGCCGTTGCGCTTGGCGGCCGCAGCGGCCTCCTTGTTCGCACGAACCGAGAAGCCGATGATCGCGGCGTTGAAGCCTTCCGCGAGCGTCACGTCCGATTCCGAGATGCCGCCGACACCGGCATGCAGGATGCGCGCGGCGACTTCGTCGGTGCCGAGCTTCTCCAGCGAGCCCAGGATCGCTTCCAGCGAGCCCTGCACGTCGGCCTTGATGATCAACGGGAATTCCTTGCGGCCCGCCGTCTTCAACTGCGACATCATCTGCTCGAGCGAGCCGCGCATGCCGGAGATCGAGGCAGCCGCGTTCTCGCGCTTCTGGTGCGCGCGGTAGCTGGTGACCTGGCGGGCGCGGGCTTCGTTCTCGACCACGGCGAGACGATCGCCGGCTTCCGGCGGACCGTTGAAGCCGAGCACCTCGACCGGCACCGAGGGACCTGCCTCCTGCACCGTCTCGCCCTGATCCGAGATCAGCGCGCGGACGCGGCCCATTTCGGCGCCGGCGACGATGATGTCACCGACACGGAGCGTGCCGCGCTGGACCAGAACGGTCGCGACCGGACCACGGCCACGATCGAGCTTGGCTTCGATCACGGTGCCTTCGGCCGGACGATCCGAATTGGTCTTGAGGTCGAGGATGTCGGCCTGAAGCGCGATCATCTCGAGCAGCTTGTCGAGATTGGTCTTGTTCTTCGCCGACACTTCGACGTCGACGACTTCGCCGCCGAAGGATTCCACCTGCACCTCGTGCTGGAGCAGCTCGGTGCGCACGCGCTCGGGCTTGGCGTCGGGTTTGTCGATCTTGTTGATGGCAACAATGATCGGCACCCGCGCCGCCTTGGCGTGGTTGATGGCTTCGATCGTCTGCGGCATCACGCCGTCGTCGGCCGCAACCACCAGCACGACGATGTCGGTCACCTTGGCGCCGCGGGCGCGCATCGCGGTGAACGCGGCGTGGCCGGGCGTGTCGATGAAGGTGATCTTCTTGCCGCTTTCGGGCGACAGCACCTGATAGGCGCCGATATGCTGGGTGATGCCGCCGGCTTCGCCGGAGACCACGTTGGCATGGCGGAGCGCGTCGAGCAGCGAGGTCTTGCCGTGGTCGACGTGACCCATCACGGTCACCACCGGCGAGCGCGGCTCGGTGTCGGTGGAATCGTCGATGGCGTCGAACAGGCCTTCTTCAACGTCGGACGCGGCAACGCGCTTGACGGTGTGACCAAGCTCCTCGGCGATCAGCTGCGCGGTGTCGGCATCGATCACGTCGGTGATCTTGTGGATCGCGCCCTGCTTCATCAGCATGCGGATGATCTCCACCGCGCGCTCCGACATGCGGTTGGCGAGCTCCTGGATGGTGATCGCTTCCGGGATGACCACCTCGCGGATGAGCTTTTCTTTCGGCTCGTTCGCGGCATGGCCCTTCAGGCGTTGGGTGCGGCGGCGGAACGAGGCGATCGAGCGCTCGCGGACGTCGTCGGCATTGAAGGCGGTGACGACCGTCAGGCGGCCGCGCTCCTTCTGCGGGCCGGGCTTGTGGGTGGGCTTGGGAGCGACCACAGGCCGCGCAGCGCCGCCGGGGCCGCGACGGATCTGGCGCGGACCCTCGTCCTCGTCCGGTCCGGCTGCGACCGCGGGGGCGCGGCCCACCGGGCCTCCCGGCCGCTGCGTGGTCGTTCCGGGCCGCGCGGTTGTTGTTCCCGGGCGTGCCGTGGTGGTTGTGCCGGGTCGCGCCATCGGCGCTCCGGGCCGCGCTGCAGGAGCGGCCGAGGTTGCCGTTGCGGGGCGCGCCGCGGATTGCGGTTGCTCGCCTTCGCCAAAACGCTTCTTGGCCTCGGTTTCGGCCTTCCGCTTAGCTTCCTCTTCGTGACGGTGACGCTCCTCCTCGGCCTTGCGGCGGGCTTCGGCGGCCTCGCGATCGGCACGCTCGGCGCTTTCGCGGACCGCGCGGCGCTGGGCCTCTTCCTCGGCATGGCGGCGCTCTTCGACTTCGCGCACCTTGGCGTCGGCCAGCGCGCTGGCGCGGGCGGAACGTTCGTCCTCGGTCAGCGTGCGCAGCACCACGCCGGAGCCGGCGTTGCGCGGCGGCGCGGGGCGGGCCGGAGCAGGCTTGGGTGCTGCGGCCGGCGCGGGTTTCGCCACCTCGGCCACCTGCGGCTCGGGGCTGCCGTCGACACGGCGCTTGCCACGCTTCTCGACCACGACCTGCTTGCTACGGCCATGACTGAAGCTCTGGCGCACGGTGCCCGTTTCGACGCGCGGCTTGAGCGATAGCGTCTTGCTCGGAACGCTCAGCTTCTTGTCGCCAGGGGTCTTGGTATCAACCATTAAGCAGTCCTAATCCTGATCTTGTTGTCTTGTGCGTTGCCGCACCGTGCTATCGGGTGGTCGTTGTCTCTCAGAAATCCTGGCCGGGCTTTTCGGCAGTCCTGTCAGCGTCCGCCATCCGGTATCGGACCAGCATCTGGCTACGTGACAGGAATGACTTGCTCGCCGGGCCCGCGAGCAGGGCAGCATGTATCACATTTGACCGGGTAAGTGCCAAATCCAATTCTGTCGATTTTAGTGCGGTGACGACGGGAATCGGCGGCTTGGCGCCGCGATTTCCCTCATTTTGACGCGCCAGCATGTCCAATTTGCGGATTCCGTCCGCGGCCCCGTCGCTGGCATGGATCAGGACCTCGACCGTACCTTCCCGAAGCGCGCTTTCGACCTTGCCGAAACCGGCCACGATCTGGTGCGCTTTGGCGGCAATCCCAAGGGCTTCGACCACGCTCCGGACCAGGAGCGCCTCGAGGTCGGCGGGAAGCGTCTGAGGGATGCGCAGCTCGCGCTTGAAGGCTTTGGTAAAATGGTGACGCCGAACGGCTTCCGCAACCACCTCGCGCGAGGCGGTGACCCACATACCGCGTCCGGGCAGCTTGCGCTTGAGATCGGGAACTACGTGCCCTTGGGGCGAGACGACGAAGCGGATCAGCTCGTCGATCGGCCGGACCTCGCGGCTGACCGCACACATCCGCACGGTCGCGGACCTTTCGGTCCGCGGTCCATGGTCGAGTTCGGGGTCAGTATCGGCGAGCATCCGGGTGACATCCTCCTTCGCCCTAAGCCGGCTGATCTTCGGTCGCCTCGGCCTCTTCGGCGGGCTTGGCGAGATCGGCCTCGGTGATCCAACCGGCCTTGACGCGGGCCTGCATGATCATCGCTTCAGCATCGTCACGGGAAATTTCGAGGCCGTCGAGCGCGCCCGGATATTTGGTCTGCTCGCCGCCTTCCTTGCGCTCGGTCCAGCCGACCAGATCGTCCGTGGCGCAGCCGGCGAGGTCGTCGACCGTCTTGATGTCGTTTTCGCCGAACTTCACCAGCATCTTCGAGGTGACGCCGGGCACGTCCTTGACGGCGTCCTCGACGCCGAGCTCCTTGCGCCTGGCCTCGAGTTCGGCTTCCAGTTGTTCGAGATATTCACGGGCGCGGTTCTGGAGTTCCTGCGCGGTCTCCTCGTCGAAACCTTCGATGCCGGCGAGTTCCTTGACGTCCACCATCGCGAGTTCCTCGACGGAGGTGAAGCCTTCGGACGCCAGCAATTGGCCGACCACTTCGTCGACATTGAGCGATTCCATGAAGACGCGGGTGGAGTTCTCGAAATCGGCCTGGCGGCGCTCCGATTCCTCCTGCTCGGTCAGGATGTCGATGTCCCAGCCGGTGAGCTGCGAGGCCAGTCGCACGTTCTGGCCGCGGCGGCCGATCGCCAGCGAGAGCTGGTTGTTGGTGTCGGGCACGACGACCTCGATGCGCTCGCGGTCTTCGTCGATGACGACCTTGGAGACCTCGGCCGGCGCCAGCGCGTTGACCACGAAGGTCGCGATGTCGGGCGACCAGGGGATGATGTCGATCTTCTCGCCCTGCAATTCGTTCACCACCGCCTGCACGCGCGAACCGCGCATACCGACGCAGGCGCCGACCGGATCGACCGAGGAATCACGGGAAATCACGCCGATTTTTGCGCGCGAGCCGGGATCGCGGGCGACCGCCTTGATCTCGACGATGCCGTCATAGATCTCGGGCACTTCCTGCGCAAACAGCTTTGCCATGAACTGCGGATGGGTGCGGGAGAGGAAGATCTGCGGCCCGCGGGTCTCGCGGCGGACATCGAAGATGTAGGCGCGGACGCGGTCGCCGTTGCGGAACACTTCGCGCGGCAGCATCTCGTCGCGGCGGATGATGGCCTCGCCGCGCCCGAGATCGACGATCACGCTGCCATATTCGACGCGCTTGACGACGCCGTTGACGATGTCGCCGATGCGGTCCTTGAATTCCATATATTGCCGGTCGCGCTCGGCTTCGCGCACCTTCTGCACGATCACCTGCTTGGCGGATTGCGCGGCGATGCGGCCATATTCAAGCGGCGGCAGGGTGTCGGCGATGGTGTCGCCGACCTGGGCACCGGGATTGGCGCGCTGCGCATCCACCAGCGAGATTTGGTTGGAATGGTTTTCGACCGTATCGACCACCAGCATGTGGCGCGACAGCCGCAGCTCGCCCTTCTTCGGGTCGATCTCGGCGTGAACGTCGGTCTCACTGCCGTAACGGGCCCGCGCCGCCTTGGCGATGGCATCCTCCATCGCCGCGATGACGATGCCGCGGTCGATCGATTTCTCGCGCGCAACGGCGTCGGCGATCTGAAGCAATTCAAGTCGATTGGCGCTGACTGCCATGGCTAGTCTCCTTCGTCAGGATCGATCTCGCCCCGACGCGCGCGTTCGGCGGCCAGGCGATGTTTCTTGGTATTGGTCGGAGCCGGCTTCTTCGTAGTGGCCGGCGCTGGCTTCTTAGCCGGCTTGGTGTTCTTGGTCGTTTTTTCGCTGATGCTGGCGTGCGGCGCCGCCGGCGGCTCAAGGCCGAGATTGCGGCGCATTTCGCGTGCCTGGGCCTTGCCGCGGCGCATGGATTCCGCGATCAGCTCGTCGGTCAGCACCAGCCGCGCCTCGGCGATGTCTTCCATCGTCAGGAGAACGTCGGCAGCCTCGCCCGCCTTGACGTCGTCGCGATGCAGATGCACGCGGTCGCCTTCGACGGGGCCGATCGTGCCGCGGAACCGCTTCCGGCCCTCATGAGCGACCGCCATCTCGACCTTCACCAGATGGCCGGCATAACGTTCGAAATCGGAGCGGCGCACCAGCGGGCGGTCGATCCCCGGCGAGGAGATTTCCAGCCGATAGGCGCGATCGACGGGATCGGCGACGTCGAGCACGGGCGACAGCGCCCGCGAGATCGCCTCGCAATCCTCGATCTGCATCGAGCCGTCCGGCCGCTCGGCCATAACCTGCACGGTGCAGCCGGATTCCCCGGAAATGCGGATCCGCACCAGGCGATAGCCCATGCCTTCGAGCACCGGCCCGGCGACCGCGGACACCCGTGCCGCGACGCCCGGCTCGACTACGAGTCTCGGCTCGGCCAGCAATTCGGCATCCGTGGAACCAGGGTTCGGTTCGGTCATGTCAGAGGTCAAGGCGCTCGATATGGTTAAGGCTTGATTTAAGATCTCAAAGCTCGCTTCGGAACTCTCCCGACAGATCGCCGGGCCGCATATCTTCCACCAAGCCGCGTTCAGGTAATAAAAAAGAGCGGGTCCTTTCGGGCCCACTCTCACTACGCGGATCGTATGAGAAGATGAATTGGCGCTGATATAGCCCTTTCCGTCTTCCCGGACAAGGCCCATGCAGGGCAGGCCGGGCTTTTTGCGCCCGGCCTGCGGCCCCGCGCAACGCTTCCTTCACCTCCGAGGCCTAAATTCCCTGATTGTGGGGCGGCTTGGACCAAGGGCGCACCCGCGGCGTGCCCCGTACGAGTTTGCGTTTTCATGACCGTTGCCACGTCGCTCATTCCCGGACTGGACGATATCGTCAAACGCGGCGACCCGCGGCGTCGCGGCGAGATCGCGCACGCTATCTCCCAATTGTTCTTTCAGGACGCCGAGAAGCTTCGTCCCGATGTCATCGATCTCTTCGACAATTTGCTGATCGATCTTGTCCCGCATGCCGAGCTCGCCTCGCGCGTCGATCTCGCCGAACGCTTCTCGCGCCTGAACAACGCGCCGCGGCACCTGGTGAGCCAGCTCGCGCGCGAAAACGAAATCGCGGTGGCGGGCCCCGTGCTGCGCCATTCGCCCGTGCTCGACGACGCCGCTCTCGTCGAGATCGCGCGACTGAAGGGCCAGGGCCATCTGCTGGCGATGAGCGAGCGCCCCACGCTGTCGGCTGTCATCACCGACGTGCTGGTCGAGCGCGGCGATCGCGACGTGGTACGCCGCGCCGCGGGCAATTCCGGCGCGGTGTTCTCGCCGGGCAGCTATTCCGAGCTGATCAAGCGTGCCGCGCAGGATGGCGTGCTGACGCTCAGGATCGGCCAGCGTAGCGATCTTTCGGGTGAGAACCTGAAACAGCTTCTCGACGGCACGCTCGACGTCATCCGCCGCCGTCTCTCGAGCGTGGTCAATCCCGCGCGCCAGGTCGAGATCAAGCGGGCCATGACGGCCATCGAGGAAGCCACGCTGCCGCCGGGTCCGCGCCGCGATTTCTCGGGGGCGCAGCGCACCGTCCTGGCCTTGCATCGCGAGGGTCATCTTGGCGAGAGCGCACTGCTTGGCTTCGCGAAGGCCCACAAATACGAGGAGGCGATCGCCTCGCTTTCGGCGATGTCCGGCGTCCGCCTCTCGGTCCTCGACCGCCTGATCACGGGTGACCGCTACGATCCAATTCTGGTTCTGGGGCGTGTGCTGAATCTCGGCTGGCCGACAGTGCGGGCGCTGATCCTGATGTGGTACGGCCCGAATCGCACGCCAGCCGACGCGGATCTTGAGCAGGCGCGCGCGAACTTCACGCGGCTGATGCCGACGACCGCCGAGCGCGTCGTGAATTTCTGGCGCAACCGGCAGACGATCTAGACCCGCCTGAATCGCAGATACGCGGCCTTGCGGCCTTCGCGCGTTGCCTTTCGGCCGTAGCGCGTCATCGTGTATCCGTCCCACGGCAGGCGAAAATCATCGGCGCGCTCCGCGAGCCAGACAAAGTCCTGCGAGCGCGCCAGATGCGACAGCGTCCAGGCGCAGTAATCGTCGATGTCGCAGACGAAGCGAAATTCGCCGCCGGCTTTCAACACGCGCGCCATCGCGGCGATGGTCCGGTCCTGGACGAAGCGCCGCTTCCAGTGCCGCCGTTTCGGCCAGGGATCGGGGTGGATCAGGTCGATCCGCGACAGCGAAGCTTTCGGCAGCCAGGCCAGGAGCTCGGCGGCATCGCCCGCGAACAGGCGGATGTTGCCGATCTCGGCAGCCTCGATCTGCGCGAGGATCTTCGCCATGCCGTTGACGTAAGGCTCGCAGCCGATGAAGCCGGTCGTGGCGAAGTGCTGTGCTTCCGCCGCGAGATGCTCGCCGCCGCCGAAGCCGATCTCGAGCCGCAAATCGTCGGCTGCGGGGCCGAAGATCTCGCCGGCATCCGCCGGTGCTTCGCGGTCGATGGCGAGCGCAAGACGCGGCAGCAGATGATCGATCAGCTCGGCCTGGTGCTGCCTGAGCTTGTGGCCCTTGCGGCGTCCGAAGAAAGCGCGCTCGCTGTCCTCGCGATCGGGATCTGATTTGCGCTCACTCATCGTAGCGTCTGGTACAGGCGATGGAGCAGCCGCGCGCGCGGTTCGAGCGACGAGACATAGAGCTGCTCGTAATGGGTGTGCGCGCCCTTGCCGTCGACGCCGAGCCCGTCGAGCGTCGCGGTGTGGGCGGCGGTGAAATTGCCGTCCGAGCCACCGCCGGTGTGAACGTCGACCAGCTCGAAGCCGATCTCCGTGGCCACGGTCTTTGCATGTTCGTACAACGAGGCGCCTGCATTGCTCTTCTCGTAGGGCGGACGATTGAGCCCGCCGGTGACCTTGACGGTGACGCCATCCGTCTTCGATGTCAGGGCGAGGATCTTGCCGACGAATTCATCCGCGTCCTTGAGGCTCAGCACGCGCAGATCGATTTCGGCATGGGCTTCTTCCGGCGTCACGTTGGGCCGCGTGCCGCCGCGCACCACGCCGACATTGACGGTGACGCCGCGCGCCAGATCGTTCATCGCTTCCAGCGCCAGGATGACGTTGGCGAGCTCGCGGATCGCGCTGCGGCCATCCTGGGGCCGCGTGCCGGCATGCGCGGGCACCCCCTTGATGAACACTTCGAATCGCCCGACGCCCTTGCGGCCGGTGACGATCTTGCCGCCATCGCGGGCCGGCTCCGTCACCAGCACGTACTTCGCCTCGCGCCCTTCGGTCTCGATGAGTGCGCGAGAGGTGGGGCTGCCGATCTCCTCGTCGGAGGTGAACAGATGGGTGATGCCGAGCGGCGGGCGATCGGCCGTGGCACAAAGCGCGCGAAAGGCGTGATGGGCGATGTAGGCGCCGCCCTTCATGTCGTAGATGCCGGGACCGAACGCGCTGTCGCCTTCGACCTTGAACGGCAGGCGCTCGATGAATCCCATGGGATGAACGGTATCGAGGTGGCTCAGCACCAGGATGCCGGGCCGGTCCTGGCCCCAGGTCGAGCGCGCTACGAGATGATCGCCGCAGCCGTCGACGCCGGCGATGCGCTCGAGCGCAACAGGGAGATCGCGGTATTGCTCCGCGACCATTGAGACCAGCTTGTTGACCTGTTCAGGTGCGTCCGTTGGCGTCTCGACCTCCACCCAGCGGCGGATGCCATCGAGAATAGTTTTGGAATCGAACCAATTGGAGCTGACCATGAGCGCATCTGTGCCTTTGAATCGCATCATCGAGGAAGACGCGCATCAAAGCGCGGCCACAAATGACGACATAGGCCAGATTTGACGCAGTCTCAAATCGGATTGAGACGGCGCCTCAGCGCTTGTCGGGGCCTTCGCGGGCCGCGATCTGCTCGACGAGATCGACGATCGAGCGGCGCATCTTGGAATCGCTGATTCGGGTGAACGCCTTGGTCAGGGCGAGTCCTTCGGAAGTCGCGAGAAAGTCCGAAACATAGGAGGGCGATGCGCCTTCTGCGAAGCCGTCCGGCCCCGCCACGCCGCTCGGACCGCCCTCGAACAGGAACGACACCGGCACCTGCAGAATTTCGGCAATTTGCTGGATGCGGCTCGCGCCGACCCGGTTTGTGCCCTTCTCGTATTTCTGAACTTGTTGGAAAGTCAGGCCCAAAGCTTCACCGAGCTTTTCCTGGCTCATGCCCAACATGATGCGGCGCATCCGCACGCGACTGCCGACATATTTGTCAACAGGGTTGGGCGCTTTCGACATTTCCTCAGCCCTCCAAACATCACCTTCGGCGCAATCAGGAATGCCTCAGGTGTAAGCAACGTCAAAATCAGACCCTGTTATTGGAAAACATTGCGGAGAAATTTAGCAATGCCCACTGTCTTTTGCAGCCGGTGCAGAATGAGGAGGCCGCGTGCAGTCTGTCAACCGTGGGACTACGGTTGTCAAAAGTTATCGGCCGCGGCTGCGTGATCAGGGGTGCCGTTTGGCAACACGTCGGCGGACCGCCAGAAACACGGCGAGCGCGACAAGCATGGCCGCGGGTACATCGCCCACGCGCGCATAGATGGTCGGCGGGATCGCGGCGGGCAGATTTGCGTCCAAAACGCCTTCGATCCCGAGACCGAGACTGGCGACGATGCGCCCCACCGGATCGATCACTGCGGAAACGCCGGTATTGGCGGAGCGAACCAGCGGCAATCCGAGCTCGATCGCGCGCATCCGCGCCTGTTCGAGGTGTTGGTAGGGGCCGGTCGAGATTCCGAACCAGCCGTCATTGGTGAGATTCACGATCCAGCCCGGACGTTCGTTGCGTCCAGCCACCTCGCCCGGAAAGATTGCTTCGTAGCAGATCAGCGGCAGCGCGGACGGCGCGCCGGGGACCGGCAGCGCATGCCGCACGGTGCCGGGAATGAAGCCGCCGCGCACACGCGTGAGTTGCTCGAACCCGAGCTTTTCCATCAGGCCCTGGTAGGGAAGAAATTCGCCGAACGGCACCAAATGCAGCTTGTCGTACACAGAGAGCACGCTGCCGTCGTGGTCGATCACGTAGATCGAGTTATAGGCGCGGGTGATCGGCGTGCCTCGCGGCAGGTCGGGCGCGCGGACCGAGCCCGTGATCAGCACCGTGCCCTTGGGCAGAAGCTCCGCGATTTGCGCCATCGCATCGGCTTCGCGCGTCAGGAAGAACGGAAAGGCGGATTCCGGCCAGATCAGGATGGTGGCATCGCGCACGCCGGTCGATTGCGGTCCGGAGGCGCGGTCCGACAAGGCCAGATATTTCTTCATCACCTCCGCCTTGGCGGCGTAGTTGAATTTCGCGTCCTGCTGGAGATCCGGCTGCATCAGGCGCAATTTGGTGCCGGCGACCATCGTGGTCGGATGCAGCGACAGGCGGATCGCGCCGAAGATACCCATGACAAGCAGGAGCGCCAGGGCCGCGGCCGGTGCGCGCCACGCGAGGCGGCGATCGGGCGTGCGGTCGATCAGCGCCGCGGGGCTCGCGAAGATCGCAACCGTCAGGAACGTCATGCCCCACAGGCCGATCAGCGACGCCGTTTGTGCCAGCGGCAGCGGCTCGGACAGCGCATAACCGAACGCGTTCCAGGGAAAGCCGGTCAGCGCATGACCGCGCAGCCATTCCGTGATGGTGAGGCTTGCCGCGAGCGCAAGCACGCGTGTCGCGCTCTTGGTCCAGAGCAGGCGGGCGAGCGCAAAGCCCATTGCCGTGAAGATGGACAGATAGGCCGGCAGGCCCAGCACGGCGAACGGCGTCAGCCAGGCGAATACATCGGCGTCGACGAAGAAGGCGTAGCCGATCCAGTAGAGGCCGGGCACGAAATAGCCGAGGCCGAACCAGTAGCCGGTCAGCGCCGCGGCGGGGACGCCGCCATATCGTCCGGCGCCGGCGCCGTCGATCAGCCAGACCAGCACCGGGAAGGTGATGAACAGCACCGGGAAGGCGTTGAAGGGCGCCAGCGCCAGCACCGAGAGCGCGCCGGCAGCCATCGCGACGAGCGCGCGCTTCCATCCCCAGGTCAGGATGATGGCAAGCGCGATCTGGCGAAATCGCTGGAGAGGGCTCACTGCGGACCGGTCCCGTCGCTTGGCGGCGGGGTGGGCGTGTCGCTGGCTGTCTGCTGGCTGCCGTCCGGCGCAGCCTCGCGGCGCCGGCTCTCGCGCTGGGTGCGCGGTGCAGGACGCTCCTTTCGCGTCGAGATCCGCAGTCGCTTGACCCGGCGCGGATCGGCATCGAGCACCTCGATCTCGTAATGGCCCGGGCCCGAGATCACCTCGCCGCGCACCGGCAGGCGCCCGACGAAGCTGACGAGATAGCCGCCCAGCGTCTCCACTTCCTCGCCGGCCTCGCCGGTGACGAAGTCCTCGCCGATCACGGTGCGGACGTCGTCGAGGCTGGCGCGGGCGTCGGCGATGAAGGCGTTGTCGGGCAGCCGCACGATCGAGGGCGGCTCGTCGCTGTCATGCTCGTCGTCGATCTCGCCAACGATCTGCTCGACGATGTCCTCGAGCGAGACCAGCCCGTCGCTGCCGCCATATTCGTCGACCACCAGCGCCAGATGGATGCGGGTGGCCTGCATCTGCGCGAGCAGGTCGATCGCCCGCATCGAGGGCGGCACGTAGAGCAGCTTGCGGATGATGCGAGCTTCTTCGAGCGGCAGCGCGAGATCGACCGTGCGCAGATCGAGCCCGGCCGGCAGCGGCTTCTTGCGCTTGGTTTTCGTGACCCCCGACACGCGCGCACGCGCGGTCATGAAGGCGAGCAGATCGCGGATATGGACGATGCCGACGGGATCGTCGAGCGTCTCGTTGTAGACCACAAGGCGCGAATGGCCGGCGCTCTCGAAGCGGTCCATCAACTCGCCGAGCGGGATGTCGCGCTTCACCGCGATGATGTCGGCGCGATGCACCATGACGTCGGCGATGCGGCGCTCGTGCAGGCCGAGGATGTTGCGTAGCATGGTGCGCTCGACCGTCGAGAAGCCGGTGTCGTCCGGCGTCGTGGCGTCGAGCACGACCTGGAGGTCGTCGCGTACCGAACCCGCCTTCCAGCCGAACAGGCTGCGAATGGCACGCAGCAGCCAGCCTTCCGCGGTCGGGCGCATCACCTCGCCGGGCGTTACCACGACGGGCAAATTGGCCGTGGTGCGCGGATTGTCTTGAATCGGGTCGGAATCCGGCATCTCAATGCGTCCCTGGGCGGTCGGCATAGGGGTCGGGAATGCCGAGATGAGCCAGGATCTCTCGTTCGAGCGCTTCCATTTCCTCGGCGTCGTCTTCGTTTTCGTGGTCGTAGCCGACCAGATGCAGGAAACCGTGCACGGCGAGATGGCTCAAATGATGATCGAAAGGCTTTTGTTCCTCGTCCGCCTCACGTCGCATGGTCTCGTAGGCGATCGCGATGTCGCCGAGCATGCGCGGGGCATCGCCCTGTTTCCATTCGCCTTCCGGCTGTAGCGCGGGAAACGACAGCACGTTGGTCGGCTTGTCGATGCCGCGCCAGTTGCTGTTCAGCGTACGGATGCCGGCATCATCGGTCAGCATTACCGCCACTTCCGCCTCCGCAACGTCTTCGTCGACATTCTCGGCGGCGGCCGCCACGGCGCGCTGGATCACGGCTTCGGATTCGGGCTCCCGCTGCCAGCAATCGGCGACGACGAGGACCTCGGTGATGGGAAGGTTGGGGTGTGACATTGTCCTTGTTCCGAACGAAGGGGCGTCGTGTCCGCGCCCATATGGTCCGGTTGCTGCCTCGTCAGGATTTACCGGCGGCCGGCCGCTGCGGCGCCCCTTCGTAGGCGGAGACGATCCGCGCCACGAGTTCGTGGCGGATTACGTCTTCGGCCTTGAAATGAACTTGCGCAATACCTTCGACGCCGCTCAGCAGGCGCGTCGCCTCGGCGAGGCCCGAGGTCTGGCCGTTCGGCAAGTCGATCTGCGAGGGATCGCCCGTGACGATCATGCGGCTGTTCTCGCCAAGGCGGGTCAAAAACATCTTCATCTGCATCGACGTGGTGTTCTGCGCCTCGTCCAGGATGATGGCCGCGTTGGTCAGCGTGCGGCCGCGCATGAAGGCGAGCGGCGCGATCTCGATCTCGCCGGTCTGCAGCGCGCGCTCGACGATGCGCGCGTCCATCAGGTCATAGAGCGCGTCGTAGATCGGGCGAAGATAAGGATCGACCTTCTCGCGGAGATCGCCGGGCAAAAAGCCGAGCCGCTCGCCGGCTTCTACCGCCGGTCGGGACAGGATGATCTTGTCGACCTCCTTGCGCTCGAACAGTTGCGCGGCATGCGCGACCGCGAGCCAGGTCTTGCCGGTGCCGGCGGGGCCAATGCCGAACACCAGCTCGTGGCGCTTCAGCGCGCGGATGTAGGAATCCTGCGCCGCCGTGCGCGCACGCACCGGGCGCTTGCGCAGATTGATGCTGTCGAAGGTGGATTTGGCCGACTTGGCGTCGAACTCGAACAGCGAGCCCTGCGCGATCACGGCACGGATCGCGCCCTCGACCTCGCCTTGGTCGAGATCCTGCCCTTTCACGGCCTGGGCGTAGAGCGTCTCCAGCACGCGGCGCGCGGCATCGCAGCCGTCGCGCGAGCCGCCAATCGTGATGTGGTTGCCCTTGGAATCGACGACGACGCCGAGCCGCCGTTCGATCTGTGCCAGATGCTGGCCGTAAGGGCCGACCAGCGCCGACGCGGCACGGTTGTCGTCGAAGTCGATGACGACCTGGGTCTCGGGCGGAACCTGCATGTCGCGGTCAAATTTGCGGCTGGGAGCGATGGAAGAAGACGAATCCGATGCGCTTTTGGGCAAGGGTTCAGGCTCCAGTGGCGATGGGCGATAAAGCGGGCTCGTGCGCCATGGCGAGCTCACCGAGGAAGCTGTAGCGTTCAAGGCTGTCGATCCGGACCGGCAGGATTTGTCCGATGATGTCGGGCGAGGCCATCACATGCGCGGGCTGGAGGAAGGCGGTGCGGCCGACGATCTGGCCGCCCTTGCGGGCCGGACGCTCGAACAGCACATCGACCGTTGAGCCAATCGCGGCCTTGTTGAAGGCCGATTGCTGGCTGTCGATCAGTTCCTGGAGCCGCTCCAATCGCTGGTCCATCTCGGAGGGGGACACCGTCTCCTGCATGTCCGCGGCCGGCGTTCCCGGCCGGGCGGAGTATTTGAACGAATACGCCGCAGCGTAGCCGATTTGCGTGACAAGCGCGAGGGTCGCGAGAAAATCTTGCTCGCTTTCGCCCGGGAAGCCGACGATAAAATCTGATGAAAAAGCAATGTCTTGGCGTGCCGACCGGAAACGGTCGACGACACGCCGATAATCATCGGCGGTATGTTTCCGGTTCATGGCGGCCAGAATCCGGTCCGAGCCCGACTGCACCGGCAGGTGCACGAACGGCATCAGCGCGCCGAGATCGCGATGGGCTGCAATCAGACTGTCGTCGACATCGCTGGGATGGCTGGTCGAATAGCGCAGCCGCGCGATGCCGGGGAGCGCCGCGAGGTGCTCCAGCAGCCTGCCGAGCGGCCAGCTTTTTCCGTCCGGCCCCTCGCCGTGATAGGCGTTGACGTTCTGTCCGATCAGCGTGAGCTCGCGGACGCCGTTCTCAGCGAGGCGCTTCACGTCGTCGACGATCTTTGCCACCGGCCGGGAGACTTCCGAGCCACGCGTGTAAGGCACGACGCAGAAGGTGCAGAACTTGTCGCAGCCTTCCTGCACCGTGACGAAAGCGGAAATGCCGCGGGCGCGGATCGCGCCGGGCTTGGGCTGGGCGAGGAAGCCGAACTTGTCCTGGGCTGGGAATTCGGTCTCGATGGCGCGACCTTCATTGCCGGCGCGCTTCAACAGTTGCGGCAAATGATGATAGCTCTGCGGTCCCACCACGACGTCGACCGCGGGTGCACGGCGCACGATCTCCTCGCCTTCGGCCTGTGCCACGCAGCCCGCGACCGCGATCTGCATGGTGCGCCCATCACGCGCGGCGGCGTCCTTGGCGACGCGCAGGCGGCCGAGCTCCGAATAGACCTTTTCCGAGGCCTTCTCGCGGATATGGCAGGTATTGAGGATGACGAGATCGGCGTCATCAGCGCTGGCCGTCTCCACGAATCCTTCCGGGGCCAGCGTGTCCACCATGCGCTGGGCATCGTAGACGTTCATCTGGCAGCCATATGATTTGATGTGCAGCTTGCGCGGCGGCGTCATGGAACCCGGAATTGAGGTGGGAAGACTGCCCTCAGATATAGGCTGGGGCTGCGGAAATCCAGCGATTGGGGTCTTTTCGGTCGTCATTCCGGGACGCGACGCAGTCGCGAATCCGGAATCCAGAGGTTTTGGCACGAGATTCCGGGTTCGCTGCCGGCGCATCGCCCCGGAATGACGCCGGGAGGAGGGATTCAGCCCGTCAGGGTCTCCGCCGCGACCCGCCGGACCAGCTCCGGTAATTGCCGCATATCGTCGAACGTCAATCCGGCCCCGGCGGCCCGTAGTCTTTCAGCGTGGCCCGGCGGGCAATGGCTGCCACCGTGAAACCCCAGCACGGTCATCCCGGCGGCCTGCGCGCCGGTCACCCCGGGGACGCTGTCCTCGATCACGAGGCACCGCTCCGGCGCGACTTTCATCTGCACGGCGGCGAACAGAAAAAGATCGGGCGCGGGCTTGCCGCGTGCGACCTGGCTCGCGGAAAAGATGTTCGGAGCGAGCAGCTCGTAGAGACCGGCGCAGGTCAGGCCGTGGTGGATCTTCTCCGGCGTGCCGCTCGACGCAACGCATTTGGGCAAATCGATTGCGCCAATCGCTGCGGCCACATGGGTGATCGGCTGCAAATCGCTGGCATAGAATTGCAGCGTCGCCGCATTCACTTGGCTCTCGAGATCGTCGGGAAGATTGCGGCCGATCTCCTGTTCGACCATTCGCCGTGCGTCTTTCTCGGATACGCCGAGAAAGCGGACCAGCACCTGCTCCGACGTGATCGGATAGCCGTGTCTGGACAGCACATCAGCATGCGCGCGACAGGAGATCACCTCGCTGTCCACGAGCACGCCGTCGCAATCGAAGATGACGAGATCGATCGCCACTTAACTTGTGGGTTTGTCGTCGTCGAGCGGGACGCAATAGAGTTCGAGCCGATGATCGACCAGCTTGTAACCTAGCTTGCGCGCGATCTCCGCCTGGAGCTTCTCGATCTCCTCGGAGGTGAACTCGATCACCTTGCCGTCGCGCAGGTTGATGAGGTGGTCGTGATGGCTGTCGCGCATCTGCTCGTAGCGCGCGCGGCCTTCGCGGAAATCGTGGCGCTCGATGATGCCTGCATCCTCGAACAGTTTGACGGTACGATACACCGTCGAGATCGATATCTTGTCGTCGACGGCGACACAGCGGCGGTACAGTTCCTCGACATCGGGATGATCGACCGCCTCCGCGAGCACGCGGGCGATGACACGGCGCTGCTCGGTCATGCGCATGCCTGTGGCGGCACAGCGCGCCTCGATGCCGGACGCCTTGGAAGCGGGGGAAGGTTTAAGACCAGTCATGTGATGTCCGCCTGACGGGGCGCTTTCTGCCATCGATGTTACGACAAGTCACGTCGCATCAGAAGTGCGTTCAATTGTTCCCCGTTCGGCTGCTTATAGTAGCGTTCGCGGCGTCCGACCACCATGAATCCGGTTCGATCGTAGAGCCGTCGCGCCGGCTGGTTATTTTCCTCGACTTCGAGAAATATTGTGCGCACGCCGCGGCCTGCCAGGTGGCCGAGATGGGTCATCAGCAGCGTGCGAGAGAGGCCGCGGCCGCGATGGGCCTGGTCGACCGCGATCGAGAGGATCTCCGCTTCGTCCGCACCGATCCGCGACACCGCGAAGCCGACGATCTTGCGGCCGAGGCGCAACCGGTGCACCAGCGTGTTGCGCTCGCTGAGCATGCTTTCGAACTCGCCTTCGCCCCAACCGCGCGCGAAGGAGGCGCCGTGGAGTAGCGCGAGCCGTGCGACGTCGCGCGCGACAGCCGGCTCGACGACGGCCGTGCCGCCGCGCCACCATTCCGAGAACCATTTCATCATGAGCTTGCGGCTTGTGCTGCAAGCGGCAGTTGTGCGGACGGCTTTGCGTCGGGCGCCCGCAGATAGAACGGCCGCGCCGGATTTGTCGCGGGATCGGCGGCCGCGCCAAGCCATGCGACCCAGCCGATGTCGGGCGCGGGCTGCGCGTCCACCGCGACCGGCTGCGGCATGTCTTTCGGCCAGCGCTCGGCGAGGATCTTCGCGGCATTGCCGACCAGATGCGGTGCGCCGAATTGCGAAGCCGCGATCGCCTCGTCGACGAGAACGACGCCCGGCGGCACCAGCTGGCTGCCGTCACCGGCCACGATCTGGAAATAAATGTGGTCGTGCCGCGCGTCGATCGCCGAGATCACCGGTGCCGTTCCGCTCAGGCCGACGACGGCGGCGGCATAGGCCGACAAGGTTGTCAGGCCGACGGCGGGCCGCTTCGCAGCAAGTGCAAGGCCGCGAGCCGCCGAAATGCCGACACGCAGGCCGGTGAAACTTCCGGGGCCCATGGTGACCGCGATGCGGTCGAGCACGGTGAAGGCGAGATCGGCCGACTGCATCACGCGCGCGATCATCGGCATCAGCGCTTCGGCGTGGCCGCGCTTCATCAGAAGCTGCTCCTGTGCGAGGAGCTGGCCGGAATCGGTGTCGAGAACAGCAACCGCGCACGCTTCCAGCGCGGTATCGATGGCAAGGATCAGCATGGAGCGATCATAGCATCATCCCGGTCGTCATGGCCGGGCCTGACCCGGCCATCCACGACTTTGCGCCCAAGAACGTGGATGCCCGGGCCTTCGCCTCGCCGAAGCGGCTTCGGCCGCGCAGGCGGGACAAGCCCGGGCATGACGGAGTCCAATTGATGGGTCGCGCGTGCAATTTACATCGGCCGGACTTCGACCACGTCGGGGACGAAGTGCTTGAGCAGGTTCTGGATGCCGTGCTGGAGCGTCGCGGTCGACGACGGGCAGCCGGCGCACGAGCCCTTCATGTTGAGATAGACGATACCGTCCTTGAAGCCGCGGAAGGTGATGTCGCCGCCGTCATTGGCGACCGCCGGGCGCACGCGGGTCTCGATCAGATCCTTGATCATGTCGACCGTCTCGGCATCGGTCTCGTCGAAGAATTCGTCCTCGTCGTCGAGATCGACATCGCTCGCGGCGGCACCGTCGGCGAGCAGCGGCGCGCCGGACATATAGTGCTCCATGATGGCGCCGAGGATCGCGGGCTTGAGCTGTTGCCATTCACCGCTCGCCTTGGTCACGGTGATGAAGTCCGATCCGTAGAACACGCCGGTGACACCGGGGACCTCGAACAGCTTTTCGGCGAGCGGCGAGCGTGCGGCCGATTCGCGGTTGGCAAATTCCATCGGTCCGCCGTCGACCACGACGCGGCCGGGAATGAATTTCAGCGTGGCGGGATTGGGAGTGGCTTCGGTTTGAATGAACATGGTTTTCTCCAGACGTCGCCGGTTCAAGGCCGGCGCGTGCTCTATCCATTAGCAGATGGCGACGGCGAACGCACGGTCAAGGGGTGGGGAGCGCGTTTTGCTGTGATATCAGCGACTTAGACCAGCGACTCCCGCGGCGTCATGGCCGGGCTTGTCCCGGCCATCCACGCCTTGCTTCGCGGTCCCAAGAACGTGGATGCCCGGGACAAGCCCGGGCATGACGAGCGCCTGAGTTACGACAGCGAATCCACGCTCTGATCGCTCAGCGCGCCGGAAATGACCGTCACCGGCACCGGGAACGTGCCCAGCGCGTGCGCGAGCAGCGAGACCAATGGGCCCGGGCCTTCCGCGCCCGGGTTCGCGGCGAGCACCAGCATGGCGATATCGGGGTCCTCGTCGATCACCGCCAGCAGCTGTTCCATCGCAGCACCTTCGCGGATCACCCGTTCCGGCGTGATCGCGGCGATGCCGTTGGCGCGGCCGGCGGCACGGTCGAGCGCGGCTTCTGCCGCCTCCTGCGCTTCGGCGCGCATGATGTCGGCAACTCCAAGCCATTCCTGGCTCTGCTGCTCGGGCTCGATGATGCGGAGCATCACCACGCCGCCGCCGGCGCGGATCGCCCAGCGGCTGGCGTAATAGACCGCGCGATCCCATTCGGCGGTGTCGTCGACGATGACGAGGCATTTGGGCTTGTGACCCGGCTCGAAGCAAAGTCGCTTGCTGGTCATGCATGTCCCGGAATGTGCGCGGCTGACATGCTGCCACACTCCATCGTGCTTGGGGAGAGCAGAAGCGGCCGGCGCGGTGGCGTCGGCCGCGTTTTCGCGAACGCGCCTCAGCGCCGGCGGATGAAGCCCACGATGTCCTTCGAGAGCTTCATGGTCTCGTCGGCGATCGCACGCGCCCGGTCGGCGCCGTCGTTCAGGATCGCGTCGATATGGCCGGGGTCGGCGACGAGGCGCTTCATCTCGCCGGCGATCGGCGCGAGTTTGGTGACGCACAAATCCACCAGCGCGTTCTTGAAGCTGGAGAACTGGCCGCCGCCGAAATCCCTGAGCACGTCGGCCTTGGAGCGGCCGGAGAGCGCGGCGAAGATACCGACGAGATTGGCGGCCTCGGGGCGCGCTTCCAGACCCTTCTCCTCGGTCGGTAGCGGCTCGGGATCGGTCTTGGCCTTGCGCACCTTCTGCGCGATGGTATCGGCGTCGTCGGTCAGATTGATGCGCGAATTGTCGGACGCGTCCGACTTCGACATCTTCTTGGTGCCGTCGCGCAAGCTCATCACGCGCGTGGCCGGGCCCGTGATCAACGGTTCCGGCAGCGGGAAGAACAGGCCGTCATTGGCGCCCTGGCTGCGGATCGAGTCAGCGAAGTCATTGTTGAACTTTTGCGCAATGTCGCGCGAGAGCTCGAGATGCTGCTTCTGGTCCTCGCCGACCGGCACGTGGGTGGCGCGGTAGAGTAGAATGTCGGCCGCCATCAGCACGGGATAGTCGAACAGCCCGACGGACGCGTTCTCGCGGTCCTTGCCGGCCTTCTCCTTGAACTGGGTCATGCGGCCCAGCCAGCCCATGCGCGCGACACAGTTGAAGATCCAGGCGAGCTCGGCGTGGCCCGAGACCTGGCTCTGGTTGAACACGATGTGCTTCTTCGGATCGATGCCGCTGGCGATGAACGCCGCGGTCACCTCGCGGGTGTTGCGCGCGAGCTCGACCGGCCCACCCCAGACGTCCACGCCCTGCGTGATCGCGTGCATGTCGACGACGCAATAGATGCAGTTGTGGGTTTCCTGCATCTTCACGAAGTTGACGATCGCGCCGAGGTAATTGCCGAGGTGCAGATTGCCCGTCGGCTGGACGCCCGAAAAAACCCGTTCAACGAATGCCATGGCAGCTTTCCTGCAAGATACGGGGCGTCGTTTCCAACAGCGGCGCTGCCCCGTCAAGGGTATTTCGCTAACCTCAGGCGCCGGGATCGGGCTGGGCGGGGCGCTTCAAGGCACCGGCCGCCTCGCGCCAGGACGCGACGCGGAGGATTTGCAGGAGCAAGCCATAGACGACGATTCCGGCGGCGATCTGTGAGCCCAGCGCAATGAAGCGGATCAGCCCGTGGGCCTGTGAAGGCAAGAGGGCTGCGGTCAGCCACAGCAGGCCACCCATGAACAGCGCGGCGAGCACGATTCGCGGCAGCCGGTTGCGGGCGCCGGCATCGACCGAGAAGCCGAATTCACGCGTGCCTTTCCTGAGGAGCGAGATCGCACTGCTCCAGGCGCCGGCGGCAATGCTGGCGGCGATCCCGCTCGCGCCGAAGAAATGACCGAGCAGGACCGCGAGCGCGACCGCGACCACGAACCCTTTCGCGGTCGCAAGCAGCGGCGTCATCGTGTCGCCGCGGGCAAAATAGGCCGGGGACAGCGCCTTGATCAGCACATGCGCCGGCAGGCCCAGCGCCAGCCACATCAGTGCATGCGCCGTGGCCGCGCTGTCCTCCGCGCCAAAGGCGCCGTGTTCGAACAGCAGCCGCACGATCGGCTCCGCCAGCACGATCAAGCCGAGCGTCGCCGGCAACGCCAACCCGGTCGCGAGTTCCAGCGCGCGCGATTCCGCATGCGCAACCGCATCACGGTCGCCGCTCCTCACCGCGCGCGTCAGCTCCGGCACCAGCACCGTACCCATGGCGACGCCGACAATGCCGAGCGGCAGCTCGATCAGGCGGTTGGCGAAATAGAGCCAGGAGACCGCGGCCGGCGTGGCCGAGGCGATGATCGCGCCGGCCACCATCAGCCATTGCGGGCCGGAGCTCGCGATCATGCCCGGGATCGCCTTGGCGAAGAAGCCGCGCATATCCTTGTCGAAGCTCACGCGCAGCGGTGTCGCCAGACGCGCACTTCGCTGCGACAGCAGCATCAGGAGCTGCAACAGGCCGGCGATGCCGACGGTGGCCGCCAGCATCCACGCGGCGAAGGTTGCATCGGCGTGCCCCAGCAGGAGTGCCGCTATCGCGGCGATCAGGGCGATGTTGAACAGCAGCGGCGAGAACGCGGTGAGTGCAAAGCGTCCCTGCGCGTTGAGCAGGCCCATCAATACCGTGACGGGTCCCGCGAAGGCCAGATAAGGCAGCATCAGGCGCGCATTCTGGATGGCGAGATCGAGCGATGCGCTGCCGACGAAGCCCGGCGCGATGATCATGATGATCAGCGGCATCAGCAGTGCAATCACGATCGAGATCGCGATTAGGCCCGCGCTGACCGTACCCAGCACGCGTCCCGCGAACGCCGCCGCAGCCGCCTCGCCATCGCGGTCTCGAACGCGCAGCCAGGCCGGGATCAGCGCCGCATTCAGGGCCCCCTCGCTGAGCAGGCGCCGCACCACGTTGACGAGCTGAAATGCCGCCAGAAACGCGTCCGCCACGGCACCGGTGCCGAGCAGCGCCGCGATCAGGGAATCGCGTGCAAAGCCCAGCAGCCGTGAAGCCAGTGTCCCCGTCGAGACGGTCAGGAAGGAGCGGATCATCGGAACTGCATAATACCGTTGCTTGCCCGCGAAGGGCCGGCCGTGATAGGCCGCGAGCCAGATTTCAGACCGACAGGAAGCGGATTTCCGCGGGTATCGCAATCCGCCAAACAGGATCAAGGTGAATGGCTGACGTGAAATATGACGTTCTCGGCATCGGCAACGCGCTGTTCGACGTGCTGGTCAAGACCGATGAAGCCTTTCTGGGCAAGCACGGCATGACCAAGGGCAGCATGTCCCTGATCGACGAGGCGCGGGCCGCCGCCATCTACAAGGACATGGGCCCGGCGACGGAAGTTTCCGGCGGTTCGGCCGCCAATACCATCGTCGGCATCGGCAGCCTCGGGGCGCGCGCCGCCTACGTCGGCAAGGTCAAGGACGACCAGATTGGGAAGCTCTACGTCCACGACATCCGCGCGGCCGGCGTCGCCTTCAATACGCCCGCGGCGAAGGACGGCCCTGCGACCGGCTGCTCCTACATCCTGGTGACCGACGACGGCGAGCGCACCATGAACACCTATCTCGGCGCCGCGCAGGATTTGTCGCCCGCCGACATCGACCCGGCCGAGATCACCGCGGCCGGCATCGTCTACCTCGAGGGCTATCTCTGGGATCCCAAGAACGCCAAGGACGCCTTCGTCAAGGCGGCCAAGATCGCCCATGATGCCAAGCGCAAGGTGGCGCTGACATTGTCGGATTCCTTCTGCGTCGATCGTTATCGCGACGAATTCCTGGGGCTGATGCGCAACGGCACCGTCGATATCGTGTTCGCCAACGAGTCCGAGCTGCATTCGCTCTACCAAACCTCGGATTTCGACACCGCACTCAAGCAGCTGCGCAACGACGTCAATCTCGGCGTGGTCACCCGCAGCGAGAAAGGCTGCGTGGTGGTGACGCCAACTGACGCAGTCGCAGCGCCGGCGTCTCCGATCGCGAAACTCGTGGACACTACCGGCGCCGGCGACCTCTTCGCCGCCGGCTTCCTGTTCGGCCTGGCGCGCAACCTGCCGTTCAAGCAGTGCGGCGAACTCGGCGCGCTCGCAGCCGCCGAAGTAATCCAGCACATCGGCGCGCGTCCCCAGGTGTCGCTGAAGGAGCTCGCCGGGCAGCGCGGCCTGACGGTTTAAGGTGGAATAGCCTCATCCTCGCTGTCATCGCCCGGCTTGGCCGGGCGATCCAGTACTCCGAGACGGGTGTGGTTCAATCGAGAGGCTCCGGCGTACTGGATTCCCCGCCTTCGCGGGGAATGACAGATGCGGCTCACGCAGTCTTCGCGGCTTTCAACCCAAGCCGTTGCTCCACCTCGTCGCGCATCAGGAATTTCTGGATCTTTCCGGTCACGGTCATCGGAAACTCGTCGACGAATTCCACGTAACGCGGAATCTTGTTGTGGGCGATCTGGCCGTCGCAGAAGGCGCGCACCTCCTCCGGCGTCAGCGTCTCGCCGGACCTGACGCGGATCCAGGCGCAGAGTTCCTCGCCGTAGCGGGTATCCGCAACGCCAAAGATCTGCACGTCCTGAATCTTGGGGTGCCGATAGAGAAATTCCTCGATCTCGCGGGGATAGAGGTTCTCGCCACCGCGGATCACCATGTCCTTGATGCGGCCGACGATGTTGCAATAGCCCTGGTCGTCGATGATGGCGATGTCGCCGGTATGCATCCAGCCGTTGGCGTCGAGCACATCCGCGGTCTTCTCCGGCTCCTCCCAATAGCCCAGCATCACGCTGTAGCCGCGAGTGCAGAGCTCGCCCCGTTCGCCGCGCTTGACGATCTTGCCGTCGAGATCGACGACCTTGACCTCGACATGCGGATGGATTCGTCCGACCGTCGAGACGCGGCGGTCGAGCGGATCGTCGACGGCGCTCTGAAAGCTGACCGGGCTCGTCTCGGTCATGCCATAGGCGATCGTGACCTCGCCCATGTTCATCTCGCTATTGACGCGCTTCATCACCTCGATCGGGCAGGGTGCGCCGGCCATGATGCCGGTGCGCAGCGATGTCAGATCGAAGTTTGAGAATTCGCCGTGGTCGAGTTCGGCGATGAACATCGTCGGCACACCGTACAGCGCGGTGCATTTTTCCTGCTCGATCGTCCGCAGCGTCGCGAGCGGATCGAACCCCTCGCCGGGATAGACCATCGTCGCGCCGAGCGTGACGGAGGCGAGGTTGCCCATGACCATGCCGAAGCAATGATAGAGCGGCACCGGAATGCAGATGCGGTCCGCTTCGGTCAGGCGCATGGCGCGGCCGACGAAATAGCCATTGTTGAGAATGTTGTGATGGGTCAGCGTCACGCCCTTGGGCGATCCCGTCGTTCCGCTGGTGAACTGGATGTTGACGGCATCGTCGAATTGCAGGGAGGCACCGAGCGCGGCGAGCTGTTCGCGATGCGGGGTTCCACCCATGCCGGCGACCTCCTCGAACGGGATCGTGCCCGGGCAGGCGGGGCCGCCGATCTGAATCACGATGCGCAAGGCCGGCAGCCGCGCGGCCCGCAATTGCCCGGGCCTGGCGCTCGCAAGCTCCGGCAACAGCGTGTTGAGCATGTCCATGTAGTTGCTGGTCTTGAACGCCGTCGCGGTGACGATGGCGCTGCATCCGACCTTGTGCAGCGCGAATTCCAACTCGCTCAGCCGGTAGGCCGGATTGATCGTCACCAGGATGAGACCGGCCTTGGCGGCAGCGAACTGGGTCAGAGTCCATTCCGGCCGGTTCAGCGACCAGATGCCGATCCGTGCGCCGCGTTCGAGACCGAGCGCAACAAAGCCGGCGGCGAGCGCGTCGACCCGCGCGGCAAACTCCGTCCATGTCCATCTCACGCCGTGGCTGGGCGAGACCAGCGCCTCGCGATCGCCCCAGCGGCGCGCGGCCTGATCGAGGCTGCGCCCGATGGTGTCGCCGAGCAGCGGCGTGTCGGAGATGCCGCAAACGTAACTGTCGGCTTTGTCTGCCAAGATCGTGTCCTCCAGTCAGGTGCGTGGACGGCCGGGACAACAAGCCCGGCCGTCACGCGTCGTGAGAGCTAGGCGCGCCTCAGGCCGCTTTCTGCCCGCTGCCGGCATCGAGCCCGGCATAGACGCCGCGCTCGAAGCCGGCAAAAGCCTCGAGACATTTTGCGTCGGCGAACGGCAGCAGCTGCATCAGGATCACGCCGGTGACGTCGCGCGCCGGGTCGATCCAGTAGTAGGTGTTGGCGAGGCCCGCCCAGGCGAGGCTGCCCGCGCTGCGGCCCTCGGCGGTCTTGGCGGTGTTGATCATGAAGCTGAGGCCCCACTTCTTCACCTGCTCCGGATAGAGATCGACGTCATTGGTGTACATCGGCGCCGCCGTGGTCATCTTGCCCATGGCGAGATCGCCGATGTGGTTCTGCCCCATCGTCGCGATGGTCTCGGCCTTCAGAACCTGATTGCCGTTGCCGCGGCCCTTGTTCAGGATCATCTGGGTAAACTTGATGTAGTCGGCCGCGGTCGAATAAAGGCCTCCCCCACCCATGTGGAATTCGGGCTCCTGCTCGAGCTCGAACGGGATCGCAGCGAGCTGGCCATCCTCGCCGCGCGCATGCATGCCGACCAGGCGCTTGCGCATGTCGGCAGTGATCTTGAAAGCGGTATCGCTCATGCCGAGCGGTGCGAACAGATTGTCGCGCAGATAGGCATCGAGACGCTTGCCGCTGACGGCTTCCACGGCCTTGCCGACGAAATCGATATTGGTGCCGTATTCCCAGCGCGTGCCGGGGTCGGTCATAATGGGCGTCTTCAACGCCGCGTTCTGACATGTGGTGATGGCGGGGATGCCGTTCTTGTCCAGATAGACCGCGAGATCGCCATTCCACATGTTGTAGCAGAAGCCTGCGGTGTGGGTCATGAGCTGACGCAGCGTGATCGGCCCCTTGGCCGGCCGCAGCTTGGCCTCGCCCTTGGCATCGAAACCTTCGAGCACCTGCGGCTTGGCGAGATCGGGCAACACCTCGCCGATCGGCGCATCCAGCGACAGCTTGCCTTGCTCGACGAGCTGCATCGCGCCGGCTGATGTCACCGCTTTCGTCATCGATGCGATCCAGAACACGCTATCGGCAGTCATAGCATCCGGCTTGAACAGGTCGCGTTTGCCGAACGCGCCCTGATACAGCACGTCGGTACCGTTGGAGGCGATGGCGACGACACCGGGAATCTCCTTGGCCTCGCTCTTCTGGCGCAGAATCTGGTCGATCTCAGCTTTGCCTTGCATACGCGTTTCCTCCGGTTTGATTATTGTTGGAAGCGATCGATTGTCCTCCCGCGTGCGCCGCGCGGCAAGCACATCCGCATACCTGCCGCGGTCGCGATGTCGTGACTTGACGGTCGGCTCCCCGCGCACGACGACAATGCGCTGAACTACAACACTCCGTCACAATCTGCGGTGGATGGCCGCAGCCAGCGGTGACCGTGGATGGCTCCTGGCGATATGTTTCGACTGTTTGAAGCACTTGAAACATTTTGTGAGCTGCGGCGTTCAGCTCTCGGCCGATCCACGGCCAACGTTAAGACTTGATGCAAATTTCGTGGCCGCCCACCGGCCGCGAGGGGGACCTCAAATGATTTCGACCTGGAGCGAATGGAAGCGCTATCCCCGTCCCGGACGGGGCGAGAATCTCGAGGCGCCGATCTCGCCCGGCATCTATGAGGTTCGCATCGCCGGCACCGGCGCGCTCTATTCGTTTGGCGCGGTCGACAATCTGGCGCAGGCGCTGGCGCTATTGCCGGTCGGTTCAAAGTCCTGGTTCGGCCGCCGCAACGCGTCGGACGTCCCCGATCTCGAATATCGGACCTGCGCGACCTCCTCGAAGGCCGACGCCAAGGCCGCCGCCGAGCGCATGATCGGGCGGCGCGAGACCTATCTGAGCGGCGCGGCGTAAGTCCGCCGCTCCGAGCCTGGCTCCCAGCAGATGTGCGTTGCGGGACGGTGCATTGCGCGCCGCCTCTCCCTATATTCCGGCCGAACCGGAACAGCCCGCAAGACCCCGCAGGAGTGACCCCATGACCCCGACCGCCGCCGCACGTGCTCAGCACGCCACCTCCAATCTGCGCGACCGGCTGAAGGACCCGTCGCTTCTGAAGGAGGCCTGCTACATCGACGGCGCCTGGGTCGGCTCGCCGGTCTTCGCCGTCAACAATCCCGCGACCGGCGTCGAGCTGGCAAAGGTTCCGCAGCTTTCGGCCGATGACGCCACCAGGGCGGTCGAGGCCGCCGAGCGCGCGTTCCCTGCCTGGGCCAAGCACACCGCCAAGCAGCGCTCCAATATCTTGCGCAAATGGTTCGATCTGATCATTGCCAATCGCGAGGACCTCGCGCTGATCCTCACCTCCGAGCAGGGCAAGCCGCTCGCCGAAGCGCTCGGCGAGGTCGACATCGGCGGCGCCTATGTCGAGTTCTTCGCCGAGGAAGCCCGCCGCGTCTATGGCGAGACCATCCCGACCCAGCGGCCCGACGCGCGCTTGCTCGCGATCAAGCAGCCGATCGGCGTCTGCGGCGCGATTACGCCGTGGAATTTCCCGAACTCGATGATCACACGAAAGGTTTCGCCGGCGCTTGCGGCCGGGTGCACCGTGGTGCTGAAGCCCGCCAACGAAACGCCGCTGTCGGCGCTGGCGCTTGCCGCGCTCGCGGAGAAAGCCGGCGTGCCCAAGGGTGTGTTCAACATCATCACCGGCGATGCCGCGCCGATCGGCAAGGTGCTGTGCGAGCATCCGGCCGTGCGTTTCGTCGGCTTCACCGGCTCCACTGCCGTCGGCAAGATCCTCTACCAGCAGGCCTCCGTCGGCGTGAAGCGGCTCGGCCTCGAGCTCGGCGGAAACGCGCCGTTCGTGGTGTTCGACGACGCCGATATCGATGCGGCGGTCGAGGGCGCGATCGTCTCGAAATACCGCAACATGGGCCAGACCTGCGTCTGCGCCAACCGCCTCTACGCCCAGGACAAGATCTACGACGAGTTCGTGCAGAAGCTGTCGAAGAAGGTCGCGGCGATGAAGATCGGCGACGGCACCGAGAGCGGCGTCACGCAGGGCCCGCTGATCAATTTGAAAGCGGTCGACAAGGTCGAACGCCACATTGCGGACGCCGTCAAGCGCGGCGCCAAGGTCGTCACCGGCGGCAAGCGCAGCGAGCTCGGGCGCTCGTTCTTCGAGCCGACCGTGCTCTCCGACGTCAAGCCGGACTCGCTGGTGGCGCAGGAGGAAACCTTCGGCCCGCTCGCACCGGTGATCCGATTCAAGGACGAGGCCGACGTGATCGCGATGTGCAACGCCTCGCCGTTCGGGCTCGCCTCCTACTTCTACTCCCGCGATCTCGGCCGCGTCTGGCGCGTCGCCGAAGCGCTGGAGTCGGGCATGGTCGGCGTCAACACCGGCCTGATCACCACCGAAGTCGCACCCTTCGGCGGCGTCAAGGAAAGCGGCCTCGGCCGCGAAGGCTCGCATCACGGCATGGAAGAATATGTCGAGATCAAATACGTGATGATGGCGGGGGTTTAAGCCGCGCTATTTCTTGGTCGTCCTGGCGAAAGCCAGGACCCATTACCCCAGGGCGGGGTTGCGGCGCGAAGCTGGTAACCACGAGTCTTCGCGAGAACTATGGCCGGTGGCTATGGGTCCTGGCTTTCGCCAGGACGACATCGGAGTATGTGGCAGGCTAGCGGCTTAGCCGGATGGAGCGAAGCGTAATCCGGGGCCTCTGTCGTTTGTCGCACGATCCCGGATTGCGCTTCGCTCCATCCGGGCTACGCGCCAATCACCGCCTCAACACCGCGATCGTGCGGTTCGCAAAGGTCAGCCGCTCCGCCATGACCGACACGAAATAGGTCAGCAGCTTGTGGCTGAGCTCCGGATCCTCGGACTTGATCGCGTCGAACTGGTGTGTGTTCAGCACATAGAGCACGCTGTCGACTTCGGCCTGGATGGTGGCGCTGCGCGGTGTCTGTGACACCAGCCCCATCTCGCCGATCGTGGTGTAACGGCCGAGGCTGCGCACGCGCGTGGTGCGGTCGTCGTCGGCCGGAATCATGATGCCGACGCGCCCGTCGAGGATGAAATGCATGGAATCGGCGGCATCGCCGGCCTGCACGATGACCTCGCCGGCTTCGACCTCGATGCGCTGGCAGCGGCGGATCAGCTCGTCGGCGCCATCCTCGCTGCCGAGCATTCGCGTGAACCAGTCGCGCAGGCTAGCTTCTTCCTGCGCCAGCTCCTGATGCTGCGAGATGAGCTCGTTCTCGCACCATTCCAGCGCGTGATCCAGCTCGGGGATGATGGTGACGCCGTCGCCGACGAAGTCGCTGGAGCGCAGCACCTTCTCGGCAGCGACCGACAGATGAACCAGGATCAGCTCGACGCCGAGTTCGCCAGCGCTGCGCTTGATCTGGGCAAAGCTATAGGCAGCCGATGAATCGACGCCCGTGACGAGCTTGAAGTCAAACAGCAGATAGCGGCATTCGGGGCGTTCCTGCAGCAGCTGCTTGACGTGCTGATAGAGCCGGTTGGCGGAGCCGAAGAACAGATAGCTCTGGAGATTGAGGCCGCGGATCTTGCCGCCATGGGCCAGCAGCACCTCCTGGTCGTCGCGCGAGCGATCGAGCGAGGAGCGGTACTCCGAGCCATCGAAACTGTACTTGATCGACTCCACCCGCGCGGCGCTGAACGCAAACGTCGCGCAGCCGATGATGACGCCGATCAGGATGCCCGGCACGAAACCCCAGGCCACGATGATCGCGATGATGGCGATCAGCGACAGATATTCCAGCTTCGACAGCCGCTTGCGCGACTCGATGATCCATTTGTGCAGCTGGTCGGCGCCGAGATAGAGCAACAGGCCGCCGAGCACGAATTTGGGGATGAAGCCGAGCAGCTCGGGTGCGACGGCGAGCACCAGCAGCGACAGCGCCGAGGCCGTGAGGCCTGACAGGCGCCCGCGCCCGCCGCTGGAGAAATTGAGCATCGAGCGGCTGGTCGAGCTGCAGCCGGCGTAGCCGCCCAGCAGGCCGGTCAGGATATTGGCGGCGCCGGTGACGTTCAGCTCACACTCCAGATTGGCTTCGCGATGCGTGGCCACTTCGATGCCGGTGGTGTTGAACAGCGTACTGGAGGCCGTGACGAAGATGACCGCGACGACGTTGCCGAGCAGGTCCGGGATGGCAAACCAGGGATAGCGGGCGAGATCGTCGGTATGCCAGGGCAGCACGAAGACCGCCTGTGGTGGGGACTGAAAGGTCCAGCCCAATGTGTGCGCCTCATCGAAGGAAACGCCGGTGATCCAGAACGCCAGATGCGCGGTGAGCACGCCGCCGACCAGGATGATCGGCAGTCCGAACGGGCTGCGCGAGCGGTGCCAGGTGAGATACAGCACCAGCGCCATCGCGCAGGCGGCACCCAGCTCCAGCAGGATGGTGCGGTCGGCGAAGTGCGGCAGCGTCGCGAATTGCAGCGGGTGATCGGTGATCACCCGGACCGAACCCATGACGATGAGAAGTCCGGTTGCACCGAGGAAGCCGCCGACCACCGGATAAGGCACGTAGCGGATGGCGCGGCCAAGCCGCGTCAGGCCCAGCCCACACAGCACCAAGCCTGTCAGCATCGTCGACAGGCCGAGCGTGATCAGGATCGGTGACAGCAACGGCGCTGACAGGTGCGCCGTCTCGATGCGTTCGACCACCGAGGCCGCCAGGATACCCGTCACCGCGGCGGTCGAGCTGTCGGGGGCTGCAATCGCGAAGGGCAGGGAGCTGCCGAGGCCGACGACGGCCGCAAGCACGGCGGAGCTGACGAAAGTGGCCGTGATGCCGTAGGACAGATAGGGCGACAACGGCCCCGCGAAGATCAGCAGCGAGTAGGACAGTCCGAACGTGACGGTCAGGACGCTGGCGGCGCTCCCGCCCAATATATCATTCAGCGCGCGCTTCAGGGCCGGATTGAGCCCGGTCGACGGAGTGAAGCCAATTGCGGGATCGGTCACGCCGTGACACTCGCTCATGAAAATTCCTGTTCGAGACGTAGACGACTGCGAGCCTAGCGCAACAGGATTCTTGCGATTATGAGGTATCCGACAGTTCCATCCACGGCGTGTGAATGGCCAATCATGCCCGGGGAGGGAGGAAAACCGAAGCGCCTGCCATTCGGTGTCGTCCTGGCGAAAGCCAGGACCCATTTCCCGAGGGGGCAGTTTGGCGAAGGCTGTGCATTCGGGACTTGCACCGATCGATAGACCTCGCGCTATGGGTCCTGGCTTTCGCCAGGACGACACCGCGGAGGCATCGAGCCGGTTGGCAATGACGGAGCGAGAGGCGCCGACTGGGGCTAGATCTTCAAATCCTGCCCCGTCACGCGTCGATACGCTTCAAAATACCGCTTGCTGGTCGCGTCCACCACGCTTGCCGGCAACGGCGGCGGCGGGGCGTCGCCGTTCCAGCGACCGGCGCGGCGTTCGACGTCGAGATAGTCGCGCAAGGGCTGCTTGTCGAAGCTCGCTTGCGGCTGGCCCGGCTTGTAGGCGTCGACGGCCCAGAAGCGCGAACTATCCGGCGTCATGACTTCGTCGATCAGGATGATGCGGCCGTCCTTGTCGCGGCCGAATTCGAACTTGGTGTCGGCGATGATGATGCCCTGCTCGCGGGCGAGCTCCTCGCCGAGCGTGTAGATCGCGCGCGTCATGCTCTCGAGCGTGTAGGCCGTCTCGTCGCCGACGACCTCGCGCATCTTCGCGATGGTGATGTTCTCGTCATGGCCGGTCTCGGCCTTGGTCGCCGGGCTGAAGATCGAAGGCTCCAGCTTCTCGCTCTCGACGAGGCCCGCCTTCAGCTTCTCGCCGGCCAGCGTGCCGCTGGCTGCATATTCCTTCCAGGCCGAGCCCGAGAGGTAACCGCGGATCACGCATTCGATCGGAAACACCGTGGTGCGGCGGCAGAGCATGGCGCGGCCGAGAATTTCGGCGCGATGCGGCTTCAAGGCCGGCACGGCAGCGATGATCTCGTCGGTGTCGGCGCTGATCATGTGATGCGGCACCACGCCTTCGAGTTCGTTGAACCAGAACGCGCTGATTTGCGTCAGCACCGCGCCCTTCATCGGAATGGTCTCGCCCATCACGACGTCGAAGGCGCTGATGCGGTCGGTGGTGACGAGCAGCAGGCGGTCGTCGTCGATGGCGTAGATATCGCGCACCTTGCCGCGCCCGATCTTGGGCAGCGGCAGGTCGCTGGAGAGCATGGCGGTCATCGGCAGAACTTTCGGAGCAAGGCCTTGCGACAGGACATCCGGCCGCGCCTGATCGCGCGACCGGAAACCGGGATAGCCTATTCCGGCAGCGGAATGAACTCATGTTCCTGCGGAACTGCGGCGAAGCGGCCGGTTTTCCAGTCCTGCTTGGCCTGCTCGATCCGCTCCTTGCTGGAGGAGACGAAATTCCACCAGATGTGGCGCGGGCCTTCCAGGGCGTCGCCGCCCAGAAACATCATCCGCGTGGCCTTGAGCGCCTTCACCGTGATGCGGTCGCCCGGGCGGAAGATCAGCAGCCGTGGCCCCTCGTAGCGCTCGTTCGCGATCTCTACCTCGCCGTCGACGACGTAGATCGCGCGCTCCTCGTGATCGGGATCGAGCGGCACGGTGGCGCCCGCGACCGCCGTGACCTCGGTGTAGAACCAGGGCGAGACCATCGAAACAGGCGAGGTGACGCCGAAGGACGAGCCCGCGATTACCTTCGCCGTGAAGTCGCGCTCGGTGACCATCGGCAAGTCACCCGCGCCGTAGTGCTGGAACGACGGCGCGATCTCTTCCGACCCTGCCGGCAGCGCGATCCAGCTTTGCAAGCCCAGCATCTTCTGCCCCGAGGCGCGCTGCACATCCGGCGTGCGCTCGGAATGCGCGATGCCGCGGCCGGCTGTCATCAAATTCATCGCGCCGGGCTGGATCTCCTGGATGTTGCCCTCGCTGTCGCGATGCATGATCGCGCCGTCAAACAGATAGGTGACGGTGGCAAGCCCGATATGCGGGTGCGGCCGCACGTCCATGCCCTTGCCGGAGACGAATTGCACCGGCCCGAAATGGTCGAAGAAGATGAAGGGTCCGACCATCTGCCGCTTGCCATGCGGCAATGCGCGCCGCACCGCGAAGCCGTCGCCGAGATCGCGCGTGCGCGGCACGATGACAAGATCGAGCGCATCGCAGGACATGGGATCGCCGAGCACGGGATCGTTCGAGGGTTGCCAGCTCATGGTGGACTCCTTTTGGCTTTTTCGAGCTAAATCGTAGCAGGATTTCGTGCGGCCGTCGCGGCTAAGCCCGGGCCACATACTCCGCCGTCATCGCCCGCGAAAGCGGACGATCTAGTACGCCGCGGCCACTCGGTTCAATCATGGCCGTCTCGGCGTACTGGATCGTCCGGTCAAGCCGGACGATGACAGCCGTGGTGCGGATGGTGCTTGAAAAAATCAATCCGACGGACGATGTTCGGCTCGCCCATACCAATGGCCACAGCATCTGATGACGTCAGCCGCCCTTGAACTCGCATTCCGCGCCGCTTCTGTGGCGTTGCTATTAGTGCTGGCGGCATCGCTTGTCAGCGATTTCCGCAATGTGCTGGCAGCCCGGCTCGGCGCGGCCTTTGCGCTCGGCTCGGCCGCGCATGCCGCGAGCTATTCCGTCGGAATATCGTCGCTGGTCCCGGCATGGCATGCGCCGCTGATTGCACTCTCGACCGGCAATATCGTTGTGTTCTGGCTGTTCACGCGCGCGCTGTTCGACGATGAGTTCCGCCTGCGCCGGTGGCACGGATTGACCTGGGGGTTGGTGACAGCGTTCAGCTTCGTCAGCTGTCTCTGGATCGCACCCGGCGGACATGTCCGGCTCGTCGTCACCTCGGTGAACCTGATCGTGCTCGGCTTCATTGCGCTCGCGATCATGCAGACGATCGGCTCATGGTCGGCCGATCTGGTCGAGCGCCGCCGCCGTGTTCGCGTCTTCATCGTCTGTGCTGCCGCGCTCTATGGCGGATTGAACGCGCTGCTCCAGATCCTCGTCGTCGGCAGTGACATCGGCGACGTCGCCAACACCATCAATACCGGCGTGCTCGCCAGTATTGTCGCGGTCATCGCTTATGCGATGATGCGCGTCGATGGCGCCGATCTGTTTCCGGCCGCCACGGAGGTTGCGCCGGCGATCGCGGCGAGCCCGCCTGTGGGCGAGGGCGCCGCCGACCAAAAGCTCATCGACGCCCTGATGCGGCTGATGGCGGACGAACGGATCTATCGCCAGGAGAACATCAGCATCGGCGTGCTGGCGGGCCGGCTGCAAATTCCCGAATACCGGCTGCGCCGGCTGATCAACCAGGGGCTCGGCTACCGCAATTTCAATGTGTTCCTGAACAATCACCGGATCGAGGAGGCCAAGGCCGCGCTGGCCGATCCCGCCCAGGCCGAGGTCCCCGTCATCACCATCGCGATGGATTCCGGCTTCCAGTCGCTCGGCCCTTTCAACCGCGCCTTCAAGGCCGTGACCGGCGTGACGCCGACGGAATACCGGCGGCTCAAGGTGAATGCTGTCTGATCTTTAGTGCACTGAAACATCTAGGCTATTTTGGAATCGGCGAGCGATTTGCGGTTTCAGCTACGCCGTTTTTCAAATTCGGCGAGCGGGCATCGCGTGAATGCCGCTTCGTCTCCGGCACGCGCCTCAAGCCGGAGCAAGCCTGTGACCCGCCGCCGCCAGATCGTCCTTCTCGCCACCGCTACCGCCTTTGCCGGCCTCGCGCTCGGCGCGGTTCGCGCCCATGACGTGCCCAAGGTCGCCACCGGCTTCATCGCCGACGTGCTCTGCGCGGAGACGTTTGTCTCGGGCCTCGATGTCGGGCGTAATTTGACCGAGACCATTGATGCGATGCCGGGCGCCGGTTTGCTCACCTGGGCGATGGACTATCAGGTCGATCGCGCGCGCAAGGACGTTACGGTGACGCTGTTCGGCATTGGCCGCAGCCACGCCGTCTATCGCGACGGCCTCGGCTGCACGCTCGAGCACGGTCGAGGGATCACCGACGTCGCCTTGCCGCCTGATGATAGGCCGCCGGTGTTGCTGCCCGAGATTGCCGGCCCCGCAATCGTGCCGCCGCAAAGCCCGGAGCTGTCAGCCGCGCTCGATCGCGCCTTCGCCGAGCCGACATCGCCGCCATATCGCCGCACCCGCGCGATCGTCGTCATGAAGTCGGGCCGCGTCATCGCGGAGCGCTATGCCGACGGCATCGGGCCGGAGACGCCGCTGCTCGGTTTCTCCATGACGAAGTCCGTGATCTCGGCTCTCACCGGGATTCTCGTGCGCCAGGGCCGACTGAAGCTCGACGGGCCCGCACCGGTCGCCGCCTGGACCAATCCGGACGATCCGCGCCACGCCATCACCGTCGATCAATTGCTGCGCCACACCGCGGGCCTGGCGCTCGGCAGCTCGCTTCAGGCCTCGCTCGGCTCTGTGTTCGAGCCGGTCAATCGTATGAAATTCGTGGAGGCCGACATGGCCGCCTATGCCGCGAGCATGCCGCTTGCGACCGCGCCGGGCACCGTGTGGAATTATCACGATGGCAACACCATCATGCTCGCGCATCTGATCCGCAACGCCGCCGGCGGCAATCCCGAAGGAGCGCTTGCCTTCGCGCGCCGCGAATTGTTCGCGCCGCTCGGCATGCGCCATGTCACGCTCCAGCTCGACGGCGCCGGCACGATCAAGGGGTCGAGCGAAATGCTCGCATCCGCGCGCGACTGGGCGCGCTTCGGCCAACTCTATCTCAACGACGGCATCGCCGGCGGCCGGCGCATCCTGCCCCAGGGTTGGGTGAATTACTCGGCGTCCGCGACGCCCAATGCATGGGTCGGCATCGGTGCCGGCTTCTGGACCAACCAGGGTAACAGCTTTGGCGCGACCTTCCGCATCGATCACGGCTGGCCACGCGATGCCTTCTTCGCCAAGGGCACGATCGGGCAGTACACGATCGTGGTTCCGTCGGAGCGTCTGGTGATCGTGCGGTTAGGCCGTTCGCCGAACGCACCGCCGGAAGCGGATGGCGTGTTCGATCTGGTGCGCGACGTGGTCGCGGCAACGCGCGAGAAGGGAAAGCTGGCGGGGGAGGATTAGGAGCTTCACCTCCCCAGTTCCGTCGCCTTCGCCACGCGGTCGAACCGCTCCAGTGTCATGATCGCGTCCGCGAATTTCTCCGCACGCGCGTTCAGCACCGGGCGGGCCAGCGTCAAGAATTTCTGCTGCATCGCTTGTGCATCCGGGAACGAGGTCGGCTCGCCGGAAGGGTCGGCAAAGAGCCGCTCGTGCACGCCGTCGTCCGTCGTGATGCTCACGCGTGCGCCAAAGGGGTGGGTGCGGCCGATCTCGAGACGGTCGTCCTGCACCACGTCGAACTTGTCGGCGAGCGCGTCGATGGCTGCGTCCCCGAGGCGGGCGTAGTCGTCCCAGCCAAATGAGCCCTGGTCAAGCGCGAGCGCGCCGGTGAAGAACATCGAGAACTGGCCGCCGACGATCGAGGTCGGGTGCCGCTTGGTCGCGGCGTCGCCGGTGAGCGTGATGCCGTTGCGATGCAGGCCGATTTCGACGCGCTTGATCTGATCGGGCGTCAGATTGTGCTCGCGCCGCATCGCGATCAGCGCGTCGATCGCGGCGTGGGTATAGCGGCAGCTCGGATACGGTTTAACGCCGATCTTCATGGTCTCGTAGGTTTTGCCGAGCTCGGCGACCGCCTTGTCGGGATGCGCATCGTCGGTGTAGCCGGCGAGCAGGCCGTGCTTGCCCTCGACCGATTCCGTCGCGCCGACGAAATCGTTGCGCGCGAGCGTCGCGGCGATCACGCCGTTCATCGCGGCGGCGCCGACCTGGTAGCGCTTGTTCCAGGCGCCGTTGACCAGGAATTGCAGCGAGCCCGCGGCCTGGCTGCCGGCGACGCCGAAGGCGGCGATGAGCTGTTGCTCGGACAGGCCGAACAGCTTGCCGGCGGCCGCGGCTGCGCCATAGGTGCCGGCGGTGGCGGTCGGATGGAAGCCGCGGGCATAATGCGAGGTCGGGTCGAGCGCGTTGCCGAGCCGGCAGCAGACCTCGTAGCCCGCAACGATCGCGGTCAGCACGTCGCGGCCCGACGCGCCGACCATCTCGCCGATGGCGAAGGCCGCCGGAACCACCGGCGCGCTCGGATGCAGCGAAGAGTCTGCATGGGTGTCGTCGAAGTCGAGCGAATGGCCGAGCGCGCCGTTGAGCAGCGCCGCGACCGCCGGCGTCCAGGTCTTGCTGTCGCCGAAAACGGTGGATTCGCCCCTGGTGTCGAGCGCGAGCGCCTCCAGCATCTTCAGGATCGAGGGGGTCGATTCCGCTTCGCTGCGGGCCCGGATCGCGCTGCCGAGGAAGTCCAGCGTCAGCACTTTCGCGCGATCCAGCACTTTCGCCGGAATATCCTGGAATTTCAGGTTGGCGACATAGGCGGCGAGCGTTGCGGTTTCGTGAGCCATCGTGTTTCCTCGTTTTGGCGCGCAAGTTAGGCGGGCTGATTTGGCCTTTCAAGCGGGCTCGGGGCCGCGGGCATCAGCTATGCTTTTGGCTGGCTTTACGAGGATCGGACCGGGATACGCGACCATGGCATTCGCAGGAGAGCTGTTCGACCGGGTCTGGTCGCGAAAGACCCAATTGGGGCTGGCGGTCCGGGTCACGGTTGCGGCCACCGGCGCCTACGCGCTCGCCACCGCGCTGAATCTGTTGTTGCCGCTCTGGGCTGTCCTCACCTCCATCATCGTGACCCAGATGAGCGTCGGGCGATCGCTGAAGGCGACACGCGATTACATGCTCGGCACCATCGGCGGCGCGATCTATGGCGGCGCCATCGCGATCCTGATCCCCTATTCCGGCGAACTGGGCCTACTGGGCCTGCTGGTGCTGGCCGTGGCGCCGCTTGCCTTCGTCGCATCGATCTATCCGAATCTGAGCTCTGCAACGGTGACGGCCGTGATCGTGCTCGTGCTTCCCTCGATGCATCATGCCGATCCCATGGCCTCGGCGATCGATCGCGTCAGCGAGGTCGCTGTCGGTGCCATCACGGGACTGCTCGTCTCATTCCTGGTGCTACCCTCGCGCGCGGTCCGGCAAATCCGCGCCAGCGCGGCAAAACTGCTCGAACTGATCGCTGAGGCTTTCACCGAATTGCTCGCGGGCCTGACGCGCGGCCGCGACAATGACGCGCTGCATCGGATTCAGGACGGTATCGGTACCGCAATGGTCGGCATGAACACCATTGGCGCCGAGGCTGAGCGCGAGCGCTCTGCGCGATTATCGAGCGGCCCGGACACCGGCCCGTTGTTGCGCACGATCTTGCGGCTGCGCCATGACGTCGTGATGATCGGTCGCTCGACCGTTGTGCCGCTGCCGGCCGAGGTGCAGACGCGGCTTGCCGCGCCGCTGACGGAGGTCTCGACCGTGATCGCGCGCTTCCTGCGTTCGGCCGCCGCCGCCCTGCGCGAAGGCGCCGGCGCGCCGCCGATCCATCCCGTCCATGTCGCGCTCCAGCATTACGCCGAGGCGGTTGCCGCCGTGCGCCAGGACGGCCTGATCCGCGGCCAGCCGAGCGACACCGCGGAGCGCTTCTTCGCACTCGGCTTTTCGCTTGAGCAGATGCACCAGAATCTCTGCGATCTCGACCGCGTCGTCGGCGAATGGTCCGAGGCCCCGGCCGACAAGCCCGCGCGCGTGGTGGAGTGAGCGGAGCGTTTTCGAGCGAAGTGGCTATCGTGTCGCGTAAGAAAAACGCGTCGGCATAGAGTTCAGAGCTCGAAGAACGCGAGCGCCGTCGCATCGCGCCGCGTGATGCCGTCCGTCAACGTCTTCAATGCAACGTCGAAACTCGGTTGGCTTTGTTCCAGCTCCCATCCGCCGTCGTGATCCCACTGGAAACACTGGCCAGAGCGCTCGCCGGGCTCGATATGGAGCAGCAGACAGCGGCTGAGCTGCGACGGTTCGGCAACCGGGATCAGATGCTTGAGCGAGACGCCATATGTCTTGCGGAAATAGGCGCAGGCTTCTTCGAGCTCGTCCTCGGAATGGGCAATGAAGTTCAGGACATTGCGCCGCTGTGCGGTGAGCTCGCCCGGCGAATAGAAGCGGAGTTCGGACGAGGATTCCGGCAGCCGTACCAGCAACTCGGTCTCGCCGCGCCTCAGCAGGAATTTGCGATAATCGCGCGGCAACGGGGCGCCGAGCGCCTGCTCCGCCGCGCTGACGTCAGCTTCGCTCGCCGGCGTGCCGCGTTTCCAGCGCCAGCCTCTTACAGATTTGTGTGCCTTGCGCTGCGCCACATGTTCGGCATAGCCGGGCAGCGCCATGATCTCCTCGAAGCCGCCGAACTCGGACCATTGATAAGCATCGTCGAAGGCTTCCTCGCGCCGCTCGGGAAAGTGGCTGCAGAGCAACTCGGCGCGCTTGACGATGCGGGTCTGGCTCGGGGCGACCTTGCAGAGATGCTCGATCGTCTCTAGCGCGGCCGCGGGATTGCCGGCCTCGATATAGGCATCGCTCAGCAATTCCAGGATGCTTCCTTCGAGATCTCCTTCGTAGATTGACCACGCATAATGCGGCTTTTCGGCGGCGCGCCGTGCAACCAGAGCGTCGCGCGCCTGCTCGGCGAGGTGCACTGCCTGTGCCGCATCGTCTCCGGCAGCGTAGCCGCGACGCGCGTCATGCCAGAGATATAGCGGCTCATGTACGGCGGGTGTACCCCTCAGCGTCTCGAGCTGCCTTGCCTGCTGTTCCATTGGCGCGCTCAGCGCCAGCACCATGAGTTCGTCCAGGCCCTTCTGCCAGTCCGGCTTGACCTGCGGATCGGGCGGTAGCTCGCGCAGCGTATATTGGGTGTGGCAAGTCTCGACGTAGCCGGCAGCGACGAGGTCGGCCATATGGCGGCGAAAGGCCGCGGCAGCGTCCGCCATGTTGGAGAATTTCTCGCGCAGAAATTCATCCGCATCGGGATCGCCGCTCCAGTTCATGTTGATACCGATCACCATGGGATCTCTACCCGGGATCAGCATCAACTCGCGATCGTCGTCGCCGGGCGGACGGTGGAAGAATTTTGCCAGGTGCATGCGAGCTCCGAAGGCGCCGCCGGGATTGGGGCGCAACGTCTCAGTCGCACGCACGCAGAGGTTGGTTCACGGCCGCGGCTTATCGCTTCGCCAGCCCCTTGCTCTCCATGCGCCAGACCAGCAAATCGATGCGGTCCTGGCCGAAGAACGGCTCGTTGTCGAACACGAAGGTCGGCACGCCCCAATGGCCGGAGGCGGCGTGGTCCTTCTCGTTCCCCGTGATCACCTGCTCGTAGCGATCCGGGTCGGCGGTGATCGCGGCATCCATCGCGGCGAGATCGAAGCCGGCCTTGTCGGCGGCGCGCGCGAGATGATCGCCTTCGTTCCAGCCCGCCACCGAGCCGTCCCACAGCACGCGGGCGATCGCATCGGTGAATGCGAGCGAGCGTCCCTCGAGCTGCGCCATGGCACCAAGCCGGGTCAGGCGGTGGATGTAGGGCTGCTCCGCCGCGACGTCGAACGTAACCTTGTCCTGCACGATCGGATCGGGCCTCGGAAAGCGGAACGGAATGCCTTCGTGCTGCGCCACGCGCGTGCTGTCGAGCACCACATAGCGAATGAAGTTCGGGCTGGCCTTCTTGAAAAACCCGGGCACACGGACTGCGAGCGGATAGACCGGCCGTAAATTCACCGCCAGATCGTAGGTTTCGACCAGCTTCAGCGTTTTCGGCAGCGCCAGATAGCTGAACGGGCTGCGAAAGGAGTAAAAGAGGTCGAGGGAGAGCGTCATCGCGCCGGCTCCGCGAGCCGCCCCATCATGCTGCGGGCGACGAGCTTGTGAAAGGGCGTGATGAGCGCGAGGTAGGCGCGGCCCAGCCGATTGTTGGTCCGCACCAGCGTGGTCAGGGTGACGTGGCGCGGCACCGCTTCGCCGGCCACATCGACCACGATGCGGAAATCGAGATGATAATCATTGAAGCCGGCGACCAGCTGCTCGGGCGTTTCACTCAGCACCGGAAACAGGCCGATCAAACCTCCGGGCGCCGGTGCGCCCTCGCCCGATGTCTTCAATCCAAAGGGCGTCACCAAAATGTTGCGCAGGCGTGTCAGTGCAGCGATCCAGCGCGGTCCGTGCAACACCATCCTGGTGCAGACCTCGCGGGCATTCACCGGTGCTGGGCCGATCTCCACGCGAAAGGAGTCGATGAACTGCGCACCGGCCAGCAGCGTGCCGGCGTCGACATCGGGGGTAACTTCGCGGACGGTTCCGTTCATCCCGCCAGTTTGCGCGTCAGCATACAGAAGCGCAAGATCAGAAGTCCGGCATAGACGAACGATCCGATCGACAGTCCGATCCAGACACCGACCGCGCCGAGATCGGCGTGAAAAGCGAGGTACCAGGCGATGGGAAAGCCCACGCACCAATAGCCGATCGCGGCGAATACCAACGTCATCCTGGTGTCATTGATGCCGCGCAGCGCGCCGCCCATGATGGTCTGGATGGCATCGGCGATGAAGAAGGTCGCGCCGACCAGCAGCAGCTTCGCGGTCAGCTCGACGGTCGGCATGCTCACCTCGCCACTGCCGAAGAACAGCCGTCCGAGCTGATAGCGGCCGAAGATGATCGCGACAGTCAGGGCAGAGACGAACGCGATCCCGATCACAGCTGCGACGAGACCTGCGCGCTTCACCCCGGCCGGGTCGCCGCGGCCGAAGGCATGGCCGACCCGCACAGTGGCCGCCATGCCGATGCCGAGCGGGACCATGAACAGCACGGCGGTGACCTGGAGCGCGATCTGATGCGCCGCGAGCGCCGTGGTCGAGATCAGTCCCATCAGCAGCGCGGCCGAAGAGAACAGGCCATATTCCAGCAGCAGCGAGAACGAGATCGGGGCGCCGATCGCGATGAGTTTGCGCATCAGGGGCCAGTCGATCCGCCAGAGATGGGCAAGCGGACGATAATCCGCGAACGGCCTGCGCAGCCCCGCAATGGCGAGCGTGGCGACGAACGTGCCGAGATTGACGATGGTGGTCGCAAGCCCCGCGCCGAACAGGCCGAGCTCCGGCAGGCCGAACAGGCCGTGGATCAGGGCGTAGACCAGCGCGGCATTGATGGGGATCGCCGCGAGCGTGATCCACAGCGGGGCCTGCGGACGGTTCACCGCACTCATCATGCTGCGCAGCGCGATGAAGCCGAGCGCCGGCGCGATGCCCCAGGCGAGGCCATTCAGATAGCGCTGGGCGAGCGCGGCCGAATGCGGCGCCTGACCGAGTGCGACCAGGATGTGCTCGCCATACAGCGGCGAGGCCATCATCGGCAGCGAGATCAGCAACGCGACCCACAAGCCGACGCGCAAGGAGCGGCGGATGCGCCTGATATCGCCGGCGCCAAAGGCTTGCGCGACCAGCGGCGACACCGCCGCCATTAATCCGAGCCCGAAAGTGAAGCTGACGAAATAGACTGTATGCGCCAGCGCCGCTGCTGCGACCGCGCTCTCGCCGAGTCGCCCGATCAGCGCGAGATCGGTCGTGATCATCGCGATCTGCCCGAGCTGCGTCAGCATCATCGGCACGGCCAGCCGCAGCGTCGCGACGAACTCGTCGGCGAGAAGATTTGGCGGCACGCCGGCTTGCGGCTGCGCACGAGGCTGAACGGTGTCGAGCATGATCACCCAATAGCATCACCGAGCGACGAAAACATGGCCCTCGTGTCCCGGACGCGCGAAGCGCGAGCCGGGATCCAGAAGTTGCGGGCACGGCTCCTGGCCGCATGGACCCCGGCTCAGCAGCGCATCACTGACGTGCTGCGCTGCGTCCGGGGCACGAGACCATTTTCGGATTGGGAGCCGAAGCGCCTCAGCCCTTCCGTTCGGGCACGCGCCTGATCTTCGCGCCGAGCGCATTCAGCCGTTCGTCGATGCGCTCGTAGCCGCGTTCGATCTGGTCGGCGTTGTTGATCGTGGAGGTGCCCTCGGCGCAGACGGCCGCGAGCAGCATGGCCATTCCGGCGCGAATGTCGGGTGAGGTCATCGTCGCGCCGTGCAGCCGGCTTGGACCGGCGATGATGGCGCGATGCGGGTCGCACAGCACGATGCGCGCGCCCATCGCGATCAGCTTGTCGACGAAGAACATCCGCGATTCGAACATCTTCTCGAACATCAGGATCACGCCCTCGCATTGCGTGGCGGTGACGATCGCGATCGACATCAGATCGGCCGGGAACGCCGGCCAGGGCTGGTCTTCCAGCTTCGGCACGTGGCCGCCAAAGTCGTCCTGGATCTTCAGCGTCTGGTTCGAGGGCACGATGAGATCGTCGCCCTCGATGCGGCAGACGATGCCGAGCCGCTCGAACCCCATGCGGATCGAGCGCAGATGCTCGACGCCCGCGCGCACGATGCGAAGCGGCGAACGCGTCACGGCGGCAAGCCCGATCAGCGAGCCGACCTCGATGTGGTCAGGCTGGATCCGGTACGTCGCGCCGCCCAGCGTCGCCGGACCGTGCACGATCATGGTGTTGGTGCCGATACCCTCGATCTCAGCGCCGAGCGCGACCAGGAAGTTGGCGAGGTCCTGCACATGCGGCTCGGACGCGGCGTTGCGCAAATAGGTGGTGCCTTCGGCGGCCACGGCCGCGACCAGCGCGTTTTCGGTCGCGGTCACGCTGGGCTCGTCCAGGAACACGTCGGCGCCGGTCAGCTTCGAAGCGCGGAATTCGAGCCGGTCGGTCGCGGTGACCTTGGCTCCCAGTTGCTCGAGCGCGAGCACATGTGTGTCGAGCCTTCGGCGGCCGATGACGTCGCCGCCAGGCGGCGGCAGCATCACTTCGCCGCAGCGGGCGAGGAGGGGACCCGCGAGCAGGATAGAGGCGCGGATGCGCACGCATAGCTCAGGATCGAGATCGGCGGCGCGGATGCTCTTGGCGTGAATATGAAGCGTGTTGCGGGCGGTCCATTCCGCGGCAGCGCCGACCGAGCGGATCAGTTCGACCAGCGTCTCGGTGTCGCGGATCCGCGGCACGTTTTCCAGCATTACCGGATGCTCGGTGAGCAGGGCTGCCGCGATGATCGGCAGGGCCGCATTCTTGTTGCCGGACGGCTCGATCGAGCCCGAGAGCCGGTGACCGCCCTCGACGATGTACTGGATGGGCGCCACGGGGTCTCTCGCTGTCGTGTTGGGTGGGGCGGGTTTTCGAGGCGGAAGCTACAGAGAATTGAGCGCGGTATCAATTCTGCACTTGTTGCGAGGGCGGGAGCGGAGGTTCAGCCGAGGTGTCTCCACGTCATGGCCGGGCTTGTCCCGGCCATCCACGCCTTTGCCAGATGCACGGAGAACGTAGATGCCCGGGACAAGCCTGGGCATGACGACCGTCCAAGCCATAGCCCTCCGACGTCAGATATCGATCGTCGCGCTCAGTGAATGTTCCTGGATGAAGTCGCGGCGCGGCTCGACCACGTCGCCCATCAGCTTGGTGAAGATGTCGTCGGCCTCGTCGACCTCCTTGACCTTCACCTGGAGCAGCGATCGCGCATTGATATCCAGCGTCGTCTCCCAGAGCTGTTCCGGGTTCATCTCGCCCAGCCCTTTGTAGCGCTGCAGCGTGACGCCCTTGCGGCCGGCGTCGGTGACGGCCTCGAACAGATCGACCGGCCCGTAGACCATGTGCTCGACGTCCTTGCGCCGCAGCTTGCCGGGGCGGGCATAAACGTCCTGGAGCTTCACCGTGTACTCGTCGAGCTTGCGGGCTTCGACCGAGCCCAGGAAGGCGTCGTCGATGAGAGCGACTTCCTTGACGCCGCGCACCGTGCGCTCGAACTGGAAGCCCTGGCCTTCCACATATTGACCGACCCAGCCGCGCTCGACCTCGTCGGCGAGAGTGTCGAGGCGGGCGGCGATGTATTGCGCGGCCGCGGCAGCTTTCTCCGGATCGCCGTAGATCGCCTTGTTGAGCACGCCGGTGATGGCGGCCTGCTCGATCACCTTGCGATTGTAGCGGGTGTGCAGGCTGCGCAGGATGCCGCGGACGGCGCGGGCGTCGTCGACCAGCGAGCGCAGGTCGCGGCCGGTACGATCGCCGCCGCTGCCGGGAATATAGACGCAGTCGTCGAGACCGGTATCGATCAGATAGTCTTCCAGCGCCCGCTCGTCCTTCAGATATTGCTCGGACTTGCCGCGGTTGACCTTATAGAGCGGGGGCTGGGCGATATAGAGATAACCGCCGTCGATGATCTCGCGCATCTGCCGGTAGAAGAAAGTGAGCAGCAGCGTGCGGATGTGGGCGCCGTCGACGTCGGCGTCCGTCATCACGATGATCTTGTGATAGCGCAGCTTCTCGATCGAGAACTCGTCGCTGATGCCGGTGCCGAGCGCGGTGATCAGCGTGCCGATCTGCTCGCTGCCCAGCATCTTGTCGGGGCGGACGCGTTCGACATTGAGGATCTTGCCGCGCAGCGGCAGCACGGCCTGGAATTCGCGGTTGCGGCCCTGCTTGGCGCTGCCGCCTGCCGAGTCACCCTCGACGATGAAGAGCTCGGATTTCGCCGGGTCCTTCTCCTGGCAGTCGGCGAGCTTGCCGGGCAGCGAAGAGACCGAGAGCGGGCTCTTGCGCGTCAGCTCGCGCGCTTTGCGCGCAGCTTCGCGGGCCGCGGCCGCCTGGATCACCTTGCCGACGATCATCTTGGCTTCGGAGGGATGCTCCTCGAACCAGGCCTGCAGCGCCTCGTTCAGCACGTTCTCGACCACGGGCCGCACTTCCGAGGACACCAGCTTGTCCTTGGTCTGCGACGAGAATTTTGGATCGGGCACCTTCACCGACAGCACGGCGGTGAGGCCTTCACGGCAATCGTCGCCGGTGAGCGCGATCTTTTCCTTCTTCGCGTTGGCCTCGGCATAGCCGTTGACCTGGCGCGTCAGCGCGCCGCGGAAACCGGCGAGATGGGTGCCGCCGTCGCGCTGCGGGATGTTGTTGGTGAAGCACAGCACGTTCTCGTGGTAGCTGTCGTTCCACCACAATGCGGCCTCGACACCGATGCCGTTGGCTTCCGCGCGCACCATGATCGGCGCCGGCACGATCGCCTTCTTGTTGCGGTCGAGATATTTGACGAATTCCTCGACGCCGCCCGAATAATGCATCTCCTCGCGCTTCTCGACCGCGTGACGCATGTCGGAGAGGGCGATGTTGACGCCGGAGTTGAGGAAGGCGAGCTCGCGCAGCCGGTGCTCCAGCGTGGCGAAGTCATACTCGATGTTCTTGAAGGTTTCCGTCGAGGCCTGGAACGTCACCTCGGTGCCGCGCCTGCCGGGCGCATCGCCGACCACCTTGAGCGGCGCGACCGCATCGCCATGGGCGAATTCGATATAGTGTTCCTTGTTGTCGCGCCAGATGCGCAAGCCGAGCTTGCTCGACAGCGCGTTGACGACAGAGACGCCGACGCCGTGCAGGCCGCCGGAAACCTTGTAGGAATTCTGGTCGAACTTACCGCCGGCATGGAGCTGGGTCATGATGACCTCGGCTGCCGAGATGCCTTCGCCCTTGTGGATGTCGACCGGAATGCCGCGGCCGTCGTCGCGCACGGTGACGGAATTGTCGGCATTGAGGATCACGTCGACGCGCGTGGCGTGGCCCGCGAGCGCCTCGTCGATCGCGTTGTCCACGACCTCGTAGACCATATGATGCAGGCCCGAGCCGTCATCGGTGTCGCCGATATACATGCCGGGGCGCTTGCGAACGGCGTCGAGACCCTTGAGCACGCGGATCGATTCCGCCCCGTAATCGCTCGGATTTGAGGGTTCGTTTTCGGCAGGCGTCTGCCGAGCAGGTTCTGTCATGAGAGGCCTTCGAGATGTCGCCCGAATCAGCGGCGCAAAAGGCGCTGATATGCGGGCTATTTGTGCCACGAAAGACGGATTGCGCCTAGCGCAAAGTATCTCCCGGCAAGCCTTTGATTAGATGGGATTTTTCGGCCGATTTTCAAGGCCTTCGAAGGCCGATTCGGCGGCTTGGGAAAAGCGCGATTCGAGGCGCCGTTTCGGGCTCTGGAAGGCGTGGATTTTGCGGGGAGGAGGGGCGTTCCGAAGCGCCTGGAACGCCCCGGAACGGCCTTGCAGCTCAATACATCTGAAGCGGCAGCACGTCTCCGTTTGGCCCTACCAGGAGGCCCCAGGCATCGCCGGCGGCAACGGTGAGGGTCTCGGTGCGAGCAGGGCGTCCCGGCAGACGCAGCGCGTACTGGTACTTGCCGGGCGGTAGATCGAGCATCGGGCCTTTCGGCGATTGCGGACCGCCGGCGCCGGCCGCGATCTTCACGGTCTGATTGTTGATCGTCAGCGATGCTTCCTTCGGCCCCATATTGCCGAGCATCAGCCTCGCCTGTCCCGCCCTCGGCATGATGTCGGCCTTGGCCGCGGCCTGCGGATTCCGCTGCACCAGGCTGACCGTCGTCTCATCCCTGGCGCGGCCGAGCTTCAGCACGGCTGGTCCCTGCGGCGAGGTGAACGCGAGCTCCGCCCGCTCGGCAGTGACGGTCGCGCCGTCGGTCTTTTCCTGCCAGCCCCGCTTGGCCAGCTCCGCGCGATAGAAGGCGAGGACCTCGCCAAGCTCGGCGGGGATGCTGGCTTCGAGCTCGGTCCGGAAGGACTGGTCGCTGCCGGGAAATTTCGTGGAGCTGATGCCGGTCGAGCTGTGCTGCGTCGGCACCGGCAGGGCCGAATCGGGATCGGGCGTGAGCGGCTCCTTCGATTTGGCCTGGACCGCCTTGGCTTGGGTCGATTTGGCCTCGACGGGCTTGGCCGCGACGATAACAAGACCGGAGCCGTTGGCGCTAACGTTCACCTTCGGCCCCATCTGCATCACGGTCATCGAGATCGACTTGCCGCTCTTGGAGAATTCCATCACCGCCATGTTGGGCTGGTTGATGACGGAAGGTTGCTCCTTCCAGCCCGCTGGCTTGAGCGATGCGCGATAGAACGCGGCAAGCGCCTTCACGCTCGAAGTCGAGGAGAATTCAAGCCTGCCGTCGTCGCCCTCAAATGTCACGCCTTCGGCGGTTTCGGGCAGCGGCACCGGAGTCTTGCTGTCGGGGAGCGCATTCAGCGGCGCGTCGGACAATGCGGCCGCCTGCACCTTGCGTCTGGCTTCGTCGGCGGTGATGAGCTGCTTGGCCGCACCTAAAGCATCCCCAAGGAACTTCTCGTCGGCCTCCTTCTTCGCCTTCGCGCGGGCGGCAAGCGCGGAGTCCTTCACCTGCGCGGTCAGGCTGACCATGGTGAAATCATATTTGCGGCCGAGCCGCAGCACGCCGGTTTCCTCCGCCGAAGAGATCTTGATCGCGACCTCATCACCGGGTGCGAGCGGCGCGCTTCCGTCCTCCCGCCAGCCGCGCGCGGCGAACTCGCGGTGATAGAAGGCGAGTACGGCCGGCAACTCGGCCATCGCGGCGGCCGACATTTCGCGCTTGTTGTCGCTCGCGCCGCCGAGACCCCTGGCCGTCTTGGTCGGGCTTGGCCGCGGCAGGCCGGCCAGATCGCTATCGGCCTTGAGCTCGCTGGGCAGCGCGAAGGGCGCGACCCGGATATCGACATGGGTGCGGCCATCGTCGCGGCGCGTCAGCGTCAGCATCACGGGCTTCTGCTGATAGAAGCCGGTCTCCTTGCTATCGGCATGCGCGTAGAACGCGCGCAGGCCGTTGGGAACGGTCTCATCCAGGCTGGTGGTCCAGCGCGCAGCGGTTTCCGGCGTGAGCTTCTGCCAGCCGATCGCAGTCATCTGGCTGGCATAGAAATCCGACGTTGCATCGAGCGGCGTCGGCGCGATGCAGCCGAGGTAGGGCCGGGTCCCGTCGAACACGATATCGCTGGCGCCTTCCGGAAACGGCACGTTCCCGTAGATCCGGTCGGTCGTGTAATAAACCACGGACTGGTCTGGCCGTCCGAGCGCCTGCGTGAAATGAACGGAGAGACCCTGTCGTCCCTTCCTGAACTTCAGCAGCGTGCTTTTCTCCTCCAGCGGCATCACATAGGGCACCCAGCCGTTGTCGCTCAGAAGCTTTTGGACCGCGGGCAGTGTCACGGCCTGCCGCGTCGGTACGCGATATTCGACGCGATAGGGATCGGGGCGCGAGGTGTCTTCCACCGCACCTTCGAGCTGCGGCAGCGCGTGGACGTCGACGATTCCCTCGTCGGCGCCGGCCGCGATCGAGCAGCTCGCCATCAGGAAGAGACCGCATGCAAGCAGCCGCCATCGTGCCGGGACTTGCATCCCGCGCGGGACCATCGCCATTGTTACGTCTCCAGGATGCCGCGGGGCGCTTGGGCGCGCGCGATTGCAACGGCTGCGACGCCGTCGGGGGGGCCTCAGACCAGAAGTCGCGGCAGGAACCGGGCAGGTTCAAAGATTCCGGACCGGTCAATACAGCTGGAGCGGCGACCATGCCTCGCCGTCGCGCCCGACGGTAAGCTCCCAGGCGTCGCCGGCCGCGAGGTTAAGGATGTCAGTGTGGGCCGGACGGCCGGGCACGCCCAGTTCGTAGGAATATTGGCCGGGCGCCAGATCCAGCGAGACGGCGTTGGCGCCGGCGGCGCGCTTGATGATCCGCGCGTTGATCCCGAGCACGGCTTCCGTCTCGCCGATATTGCTGAACACCAGCTTCGCCTGACCCGGTTCGGGCATGACGTTCGCCAGGGTTGCTGTATCCGAGTTCTTCTGCACGAGATGAACCGAGGTGTTGCTCTCCTTGGGCCGAGCTCCAGCATGGCCGGCCCGAGCGGAGAGACGAACGCGAGCCGGACGTGATCAGCGGAGAGGACGGCGCCATCGTGCTGCTCCTGCCAGCCGAGCTTTCCGAGCTCCCTGCGGTAGAAGGCGAGAACGTCGCCGAGCTCGGCGGGCACGGTGGCTTCGAGCTTGACGCGAAGCGGCGCTTCGACGCCCTGCATCAGGGTGGTGTGGATTCCTCGAAAGCTGTAGCGGGTCGGCGCGGGCAGCCTGGTATCGGAATCCGGCGTGAGTTCGGCCGAAAACATCGGCGCGAGATGCGGCATCCAGGCGCCGGCGCTTGCCGCGAGCATGCACGTCGCGAGCAAGACGAGGCCGCATGCAAACGCCCACCATCGTGCCGGAGCCTGCGCCCCGGACCCTACCGTCCGCATCTCACTCTCCAGGGGTTCGCGCGTGATGTCATTGCGCGATTGCAAACCGGCTGCGACAGCGTCGGCGCCGCATCCCGCAACTAGTCGCGGCGGAAATGGGGCTGGTTCAACGGCGGGACTACTGCCGGGCCGATAACTGTCCGCTTTCGACGTCAAAGATCTCGCCCCCGGCGCCGATGTCGGCGAAGGCGGCGGGGTCAGCGCCGGTCAGCCACACCTGCGCGCCGAGCTTGCGCAACTCGGCGAACAGCGCCGCGCGCCTATTAGGATCGAGATGCGCGACGACCTCGTCGAGCAGCAGCAGCGGCACGATGCCGGTCATCTCGGCGACCAGGCTTGCATGCGCCAGCACCAGACCGATCAGCAACGCCTTCTGCTCGCCGGTCGAGGCATCGCGCGCCGGCATGCTTTTCGGCGCGTAGATCACCTGGAGATCGGTGAGATGCGGACCGTCCGTGGTGCGGCCGGCGATGGCGTCACGCGGACGGTTGTCGCGCAGGATCTGGCGGTAGCGGTCCTCGACCGACGTCGCGGTCTCGTTGAGCAGCGCGTTCTCCATCCAGCCGTTGAGCGCGATCTGCGCCGAGGGGAAGGCGGAGGCCTGCGCACGGGCATTCAGCATGCCGGTCAGCCGCGCCGCGGTCTGGCCCCGGGTCGCGGCGACCGCGACCGCAAGCTCCGCGGTCTCGCGCTCGATCGCGTCACACCAATGGTCGTCGCAATTGCGGGTCTCGAGCAGGCGGTTGCGCGAACGCAGCGAACGTTCGAGCGCGGAGATGCGGCTGGAATGGTCGCTGTCGATGGCAAGCACCAGGCGGTCGAAGAAGCGCCGCCGCTCGGACGCCGCGCCCATGAACAGCCCGTCCATCGCCGGCGTCAGCCACACCATGCGGATGTGGTCGCCGAACGACGCCGCCGAATTGACCGGTTCGCGGTCGATGCGGCAGCGCCGGCTGACCGGGCTGTCTGCGTGCGGCGGATCGATGCCGGTGCCGAGCGTGGCAAGGCCCAGCGCGCCCTCGACCTGTGCCGACACCGCCCAGGAGCCGTCGCCCTGGTTGTCGGCGACGTCGTCCAGCGTCGCGCGCCGCAGGCCGCGTCCCGGCGACAGGAACGAGATCGCCTCGATGCAATTGGTCTTGCCCGCTCCGTTCGGCCCGACCAGCGCCACCATGTCAGCCTTCACCTCGAGCCCCGCCGCCCGGTAATTACGAAAATGCGTCAGCGTCAGGCGATGAATGCGGGAGGGGGTCATGTTGTCTTTGTCATTGCCGGGCATCCACGTTTTGTCTCCAAAGACGTGGATGGCCGGGACATAGGCGAGCGAAGCGACGCCGTCCTTCAGACGGCTACGCCCGGCCATGACGGATGTAGTCGATGCGAAGGGGCGCCGGTAGCCCTCACACCCGCATCGGCATCAGCACGTACAGCGCGCTCTTGTCGTCGCGGTCTTGCACCAGGGTCGGTGAGCCCGGGTCGGCGAGCCGGAGCGTTGCGACGTCGCCTTCGATCTGGGCGGCGATGTCGAGCAGATAGCGGGAGTTGAAGCCGATATCGAGGGCGTCGGACGCGTATTCGACTTCGAGCTCTTCGGTCGCGCTGCCGGAATCCGGATTGGTCACCGACAGCACCAGCTTGCCCGGCGAGAGCGAGAGTTTCACGGCGCGCCCGCGCTCGCTGGAAATCGTCGAGACGCGGTCGACCGCGTTCTCGAAATCCTTCTTGTCGACGACGAGCTCCTTGTCGTTGCCCTGCGGGATGACGCGGCCGTAATCGGGAAAGGTGCCGTCGATCAGCTTCGAGGTCAGCACCACATTGCCGATGGTGAAGCGGATCTTGGCCTGCGACAGCTCGATCGTGACCTCGGCCTCGTTGTCCTCGATCAGGCGCTGCACTTCGCCGACGGTCTTGCGCGGCACGATCACGCCGGGCATGCCCTCGGCGCCCTTGGGCTGGACCAGGTCGAGCTGGGCGAGGCGGTGGCCGTCGGTGGCGACGCCGCGCAGGGTGGCGGCTTTGGCGGAGCCTGCGGCGTGCAGATAGATGCCGTTGAGATAATAGCGGGTCTCCTCCGTGGAGATCGCGAACTGGGTGCGGTCGATCAGCCGCTTGACGTCCTTGGCGGCGAGATTGAACGAGTGCGACATGTCGCCGGCGGCGAGATCCGGAAAATCATTCTCCGGCAGGGTCTGCAGCGTGAAGCGGGAGCGGCCGGCGCGGATCGCCAGCACGGCGCGGTCGCCGTCGGCCTCGAGCACGATCTGCGAACCGTCCGGCAGCTTGCGCACGATGTCATAGAACATGTGCGCCGGCACGGTGGTGGAGCCCGCGGTCGCGGTTTCCGCCGCGAGCGTTTCCGTGACCTCGAGGTCGAGGTCGGTCGCCTTCAGCGACAATTTCGCGTTCTCGGCCCTAACAAGCACGTTGCCGAGGATCGGAATCGTGTTGCGGCGCTCGACCACGCGGTGGACGTGGCCCAGCGACTTCAGGAGTTGCGCGCGTTCGACCGTAACCTTCATTGCACTACTCGCCCGATCCCCAAGGAAACACACATTTGGAAAAGCCGGGCGGCGGGACGCGCGCCACGGCACCGAAGACCCCGGAAGGCCGGATCATCCAGCCGATATGACCAAAGCCGTCAGGGTCGCGCAAGGTGGCGCGGAAAGTCATCCGTTTCAAGGGATTGCGCGACAGTTCCCCACGATTTACCCGCAAAGACGGGGCCCGCCGCCCAGGCAGAAGAAGGCCGCCGCCCAGGCAGGGCCGGGGCGGCGGGAAGGAAGGATAAGGGCTAGGCGTTTATTCCTGAAGCTGGCGCTTGAGCGATTCGACCTCGTCCGACAGCGCCGTGTCCTTGGAAACCAGGGCCTCGATCTTGCGAACGGCGTGCAGCACGGTGGTGTGGTCGCGCCCGCCGAAACGGCGGCCGATTTCCGGCAGCGATCGCAGGGTCAGCGTCTTTGCGAGATACATCGCCACTTGGCGCGGACGGACCACGTTGGCGGTCCGGCGCGAGGACAAGAGGTCGGAGCGGCTGACATTATACTGCCGTGCCACCACGCGCTGGATGTCCTCGATCTTGATCCGCTTCGGCTCCTGCGGCCGGATCAGGTCGCGCACCTCGTGCTCGGCCATCTCCAGCGTCACCGGCCGGTTGTTGAGCTTCGAGTGTGCGAGCAGGCGGTTGATCGCGCCTTCGAGATCGCGGCCGTTATGGGTGATGGCGCGGGCCAGATAGGTCAGCACCTCCTCCGGCACCTCGAAGGTGGCATGATGGGCGCGGGCCGCGGCGACGCGCGACTTGAGAATGCCGTGTCGCAGCTCCTCGCCGAGCGAGGCCATCTCGACCACGAGGCCGCCGGCCAGCCGCGAGCGCACGCGGTCGTCGAGGCTTTCGAGGTCGGACGGCGGACGGTCGGCCGCGATCACGACCTGGCGGCCGGCATCGATCAGCGCGTTCAGCGTGTGGCAGAACTCAGCCTGGGTCGACTTGCCCTGCAGGAACTGGAGATCGTCGATCACGAGCACGTCGATGCCGCGCAGCGCTTCCTTGAAGGCGAGCGCCGTCTGCGTCTTCAGCGCGGCGACGAAGCCGTACATGAATTTCTCGGCGGTGAGATAAAGCACCTTGCGCTCGTTGCCGGAATTGCCGGCCCAGGTCACCGCCTGCAAGAGATGCGTCTTGCCGAGACCGACACCCGCATGGATGTAGAGCGGATTGAACATCACGGGATCGCCGCGACGCCCCTCGGCGACCTGACGCGCAGCCGCATGCGCCAGCGTGTTGGAGCGGCCGACGACGAAGCTCGCAAACGTCAGGCGCGGATCGAGCGGCGAGCCGCCGAGCGCATCATGATTGGCCGAGACTGGCGCGGTCGCGGTGGAGCGCAGCTCCGGCGCAGGCGAGCGGCGCGTTTCGACCGGCGCGGGCGCTTCTTTCTGCTGAACCACGGGGCGCACGGCCGAGCGCACGGTGAGATCGATGCGATGCACTTCCGGCATCTCGGCCTGCCAGCACGACAGCACGCGCTCGGCATAATGGGCCTGGATCCAGCTCTTCAGGAAGCGGGTCGGCACCGACAGACGCACGCTCTCGTCCTGGACGCCTTCCAGATCCATGCGCGCAAACCAGCTCGTATAGACGTCCTCGCCAACGTTCGAGCGCAGCCGACTCTTCACGCGTGACCAGCGATCCTGTTCCGGGGTTGTCATCATTTGAGAACTTTTCTTGAGAGATAAGGTTGCGTGGTGAGCGCCATGCAGAGTTCCTGCCAGGGATACCTGCCCAGGGATGTTTGCAATGGCGGGACCTCAAGCGATTTCATCTGCAGGCATGGTTCGACCGTTCGGCGGAAACGCCGCGTCCGATCAGCAATGTCTAGAGATGGAGGGGTCGCGAGGTCAGCGCGTACTCGGCGCTCCGTGACACGCGGGAGGCTTGGTGTCCGACGAATCTAAAACGGCATCGCTGGAAGTCGAAATTCTGGAAGTCGAAATGTGTTTCAATACCGCGTTGAGTTCGTAAGACATGATACCTCCCCGTCCTGCCGTGATTGCTCACGACAAGGTCCTGCGTGTCCAAACGACACCCGCGTCGTCATCGGATGCCTGCCCGTGTACTAGTCCGCTCGGCCTCGCCATCATGCCTGTCGGGGCAGCTTTCAAGATGTCCCTTAAGCGCGAGAGAAAGATCCCGCTTGGAGACATTCAGACAAAAAGCTACCGTTCCCACATTGCTGTGGGTTTTGATCCGACAATCGCTTGTTGAAGCGCCGCCTACGTGCACATCGCCGCCGATTTGCACGCTCGCCCCGTTTCCGATACCGCGCTGGTCTCAAGATCGTGGGCGCCGCTGACCTCTTAAGGAATACACTATGCGGGAAGACTCGCAACGGAATTGATTCACACTTGAGGCATCAAAAATCTTGATCTGCGTTAACGCCACGCGGACTTGTGCACAGGCTTCAGAGCAAGTTTTTGGAATCGTGCTCAGAATCGAAGACGCCACGTTTCATGTGACAATTCTCCGCCACCGCCAAAAATTTTTTACAAAAGCGTCACGCGCACGACGCGCTGGCGAATTTTCCAAATGCTTGGCCTCACTATGTCGATAAGTGATTAGCGAGACATCGTTTTTTGAGTCTCGTTTGACAGGGTAACTCCATTGCGTCTCGCGATCCGGGGAAACTACGGTGTGCAGAACTCGCAGGCGCCGCGAATTCAACTTGAGCCCGCCCCGCAAGGACTTTTTGCACCGCGGTGGAAGTTTCCGCTGTTGCAAAACCATTCGCAGGTAAAACTACGGGACGCATCATGGTGCAAACGTCGCAATCCTCCGATCGAAGGTCGCTCGACGCGTGACTGCTTGCGTGAATATGACAGGCAGCAAAAAAGCCCGGCGCTGTGCCGGGCTGTTTGACGTATGCGATGTGCGACCGGATCGTCCGATCGAACGAATGCTGCTAGATCACTCGCGAGGTTAGTTAGCGAGCTTACTTGGCGAGCTTGGCGATCTGCGCGGTGAGCCGCGAGACTTTGCGGCTGGCATTGTTCTTGTGAATGATGTTTCGCTGCGCGGCGCGCATCAAGGCGGGCTCGGCGTTCGCCAGCGCCGTCACGGCTGCGGCGCGGTCGCCGGTCTTGATCGCTTCTTCGACGTTACGCACGGCACCGCGCATCTGGGTGCGGCGCGACTTGTTGACGGCGGTGCGGCGGGCGATCTTGCGCGTCGCTTTCTTGGCGGAAGTGGTATTGGCCATGGTCTCAATGTCCTTTGCGGGTACCGGTCGCGTCTTGGTCGGGTAGCGCCGGCTTGCTTGACCGCGTAATCGACGCTCGGAATTAGGGTGTTCGGTTGCTAGGCTGTTCCTGGAACAAGAGCGACGGCCTTGCGGCTGTCTCTGAGGCCCAAAGAGCCTCTCAGCTCAAGGAGCCTCTAAGCCCAAGGAGCCTGCAACTGCTCAAAGAACAGCGGCGGCAGGATTGCGCCCGCCGCCAGTTGGCGCCCTTATAGAGAGGGTCTTTGGCACCGTCAACGCTTTCCCGGGCTGGACAAGCAGCCTCTCGGGGTGGGGATGAATGCCGTAACGCCCTGAAGAGGTTGAATTTCTGCCGTTTCCCTTGTATTGGCTGGCGGCGTTCCAAGGGTCGTCCGATCGGACGACTATAGAGGGTGAGGCATGATCCGCGGCTTTTTCCGACTGATTGGGCTGCTGCTGCTCGCCGGCGGGTTCATCTTCATGGTCTACGACGGCGCCCGCTGGGTCGCCGACCAGACCCTGCGGTTCACCCGCTTCGGCCAGTTCTGGAACGACATCAATCAGGCCAGCCAGACGGCATTCCGGACCTGGGTCGAGGCCAAGGCGCCCTGGCTCTGGACCTCGGTGATCCGCCTGGTGCTGGATCAGCCGGTTTTCGCCGTCCTCGGCATTCTCGGCATCCTCCTGATGATTCTGTTCCGCCCGCGCAAGCCGTTGATCGGCTATTCCCGAGATTGAGCTTTCGCTTCGCGCGACAGAGCCGGCCCGTGCGCCACGTAACAGGGCTGCCCCTTTGCGCGTAAAGACCTATATTCCCAACTGATCGCGAGCACGCCGCCTGAGCGCTTGGCTCATCGCCTTGCCCCCAGGCGACGGACAGCTCGTTCTTGGAGATCCGTCCATGCTGTTCATGCGCAAGACCACCGCATTGCCGAGCGCCACGGAAGCGCTGCCGGGCCGTGCACAAGCCATTCCGACCGCGACCACCCATTTCGTCAACGGCGCGAAGTTGCAGCCGCCTTATCCCGCAGGTCTCGAGCAGGCCGTGTTCGGGCTCGGCTGCTTCTGGGGCGCCGAGCGCAAGTTCTGGGAGCTTGGCGATGGCGTTTACACAACCGCCGTCGGCTATGCCGGCGGCCACACGCCGAACCCGACTTATGAAGAGACCTGCTCGGGCCGCACCGGTCACACTGAAGTGGTGCTGGTCGTGTTCGATCCGAACAAGGTGTCGTACGAGAAGCTGTTGAAGACGTTCTGGGAGAGCCATAACCCGACGCAGGGCATGCGCCAGGGCAACGATGTCGGCACGCAGTACCGAAGCGCGATCTACACCACTTCAGACGCGCAGAAGAAAGCGGCCGATCAATCCAAGGCGCTCTATCAGAAGGCGCTTGCCGCAAAAGGTCTCGGCACCATCACCACCGAGATCGCACCCGCCGGCGAATTCTACTTTGCCGAGGATTATCATCAGCAATATCTGGCCAAGAATCCCGCCGGCTATTGCGGCCTGGGCGGCACCGGCGTGTCCTGCCCGATCGGAGTGGGCGTGAGCGCGTAGGTCTAACCACGAGTTCGCTGCACCTCTCCCGCTTGCGGGAGAGGTCGGCGCGCTCGAAGAGCGCGGCGGGTGAGGGCTTTATCCTCTGGGGGATTGTCCCGTCATGGAGAGACCCTCTCCCCAACCCTCTCCCGCAAGCGGGAGAGGGAGCGCACCAGGTCCCGTTGCGCACGCTGCTGTCACGCCACCCACCCCCTCAACGCTTTATTAACCATAACCGGTGCATCACTGAAGCTGTCTCGTTTCGAGGGATAGGTCCGGTGCCGGTTGCACGCGCGTTTCGATGGTCGATCTCGGCAGCGTCCCTGGCAGCGTCCGCCGCGCTGACCCTTGGCGGCTGCATGCAAACCGCTGGTCCCGTCGCCTATGTGCAGCCGCGCGCCGATCTCGATTCGATGGCCTATGGCCAGCCGTACAACGCGCCGCAGCCGGTCGTCGTCGGCAGTGGCGGGGGTGCCATCGCAGCACTCAGCAATTCCTTTGCCTCTTCGCCTGCACCCATGCCGGTCGGTTATGCCGCGCCGATGGCGGCGCCGGTTCGCTATGATTCCTCCTACCATCTCGATGCCGGCGACAGGCTGCGCGTCGTGGTCTATGGCCAGGAAGGTCTCACCAACAGCTACGCGATCGACGCCGGCGGCTCCATCACGATGCCGCTGATCGGCGGCGTGCCGGCACGCGGCCGCACCCCGGCGGGCCTTGCCGGCGAGATCGCCGCGCGGCTGCGCAACGGCTACATCCGCGAGCCTTCGGTCGCCGTCGAGATCGAGGCCTATCGCCCGTTCTTCATTCTCGGCGAAGTCTCCGCGCCCGGCCAGTATCCGTATGTGCCGAACATGACGGTCGAAAGCGCCGTCGCGATTGCCGGCGGCTTCTCGCCCCGCGCCAAGCGCGACGTGGTCACCGTCACCCACACTGAAGCCGGCGGCGCCATGCGCGCCGTGGTGCCGCTTGGCACTCCCTTGAGTCCCGGCGACACCGTGTTCGTCGGCGAGCGCTGGTTCTAGAGCGCTTTCGAGCGAAGCTCTAGCTCACCGCCTGAAATCCAGCCGCCCGTTCGGAAAACATCCGTCGATCCTGGTGGCATCGACCACCAGCCCAACCCATGGCCGTGTGATCGCCGGATTGGTCAGGTTGATATATTTCCCGACCAGGCGACCCGCGCAATCGCGCGCCGCATCGATCAGCCCGTGCCGGCGGCCATGGTCCCAGTCGAAGCGCAAGAAGATGCGCTCGCCTGTGACCCGCACTTCCGCGCGTCCCTCTTTCCAGGCTTGCGCCGTATCGCCGGCAATGGTCGGATCTGCGCCGCCATTCCAGCGGCTGGCCCAGATGCCGTCGAGCGGGTCTGACTGTGCCGCGATTTTTGCCCAAGCCGCCGCGTTGAGGTCGGCGACATCGCCGGCAAGCGTGGCGATTGCGGCGTAATCCATGACGTCGCGATCATCCGGCGCGGGCACGTCCATGGTGCCGAACGGATTGCGGATGACGATGTTCGTATTGGCTTGCTGCATCACGATCTCCCGGCGTGGGTTGGCTTGATCAGCCAGCTCTATCGCCGTGCGGCAGGATGCAGCCACCCGATTCCTGCTCGTCATTCCGGGTGCGCGAAGCACGAGCCCGAAATGACAGCGAAGACAGCCGCGCGCGCTTCTATTTCAAATGCCTCGCGAAAAATTCCATGCTGCGCGGCCAGGCGATGTCGGCGCTGGCCTTGTCGTAGCTCGCCCGCTCGTCGCAGTGAAAGCCGTGCTGCGCGCCCGGATAGACGAAGACCTCCACGTCCGGCCGCTTGGTCTTGATGGTCTCGACGTCGGTCAGGGGAATGCCGGCATCCTTCTCGCCAAAATGCAGCTGTGTCGGCACTTTGGGTGTCTCATCGGCAAAGCGCACGACGGCGCCGCCGTAATAGCCGATCGCGGCCTTCAGGCCCGACAGCCGCGTCGCCGCGACGAAGGCGACGCTGCCGCCCAGGCAAAAGCCGATGATGCCGACCGGGCCGACGCTCTTCACCGCATCGATCGCCGCCTGCGTGTCGCGCAGCATCGCGTCCCAATCCGGACTGGCGACGAACTTGCGCGCTTCCGCGATCTCGTCAGGCGAGTAGCCCGACTGGAAGCCCGGCGACGTCCGGTCGAAGATCGAAGGCGCGATCGCGACATAGCCTTCCCCGGCGAGGCGATCGCAGACCGAGCGGATGTGATGGTTGACCCCGAAAATTTCCTGGATCACCACCACCGCGCCCTTCGCCGTGCCCGCGGGGTCAGCGCGATAGGCACTGAGCTGGAAATTGTCGGAAGCCGTCAGCTTGATGTCTTGTCCCACGCGGGTTGTCCTTTTTAGTTAGTCTTCGATTGCGGGTTCCGCTCGTTCCACAAACTCGTCATGCCCGGGCTCGTCCCGGGCATCCACGTTCTTGGTGAGGCAGGCAAGACCGTGGATGGCCGGGACAAGCCCGGCCATGTGGCAGCTTCAATGCATGATGGCGCAGACAGGATTGCTCTGCGTCATGAAAAGCCACTCTCACTCCCACATCCAGTTCTCGCCGTAATCCTCCTTCCATCCCGCCAACCGGCCATGACGGAATTGCAGGAACAGACGGTGACGGTTGGAGATCAGTCCGCCGCCGCCGATGTTGCGAAGCGCGAGATAGATCTCGTTGCCGGGGCGTCCGCGCACGTATTGCAGCGGCTGGCCGAGGGCGCGCGCGGTTTGCCCGGCATCCATGCCGAAGGCGAGCGGCGTGTTGTTCGACAAGGTCGCGACGAAGGGCAGGCGGGGCGGTGTCCCGCCGAATTGCTCGGCCTGCGCGGATACCGACAGCAACACCGCGCCCGCAGCCAACATCGTTCGCTTCATCGCCACTGTTCCCTTCCGACCTATTCCGGCAAGTTCTTCAGGAAAGGCAGCACCGCGTCAACAAAAGCCTGCGGCTGGTCGATGTTGACGGCATGTCCGGCGGCGGGAATCACGATTTTTTGTGCGCCGGGAATTTTCGCGGCCATGTAGTCCGACGCTGCGAGGAACGGTGTGTCGTCGGCACCGACCACGATCAGGCTGGGCACCTTGATCTCCGGCAGCAGCTCGATCACCTGCGCGTCGCGCTGGGTCAGCATGCCGCGTGCGGCGAGCGCCAATCCCCTGGCATTGCGATGGCTCGCGGTGGCGCGCTCGCGCGTCGCCGCCTTCAGCATGTCGAGCCCTTCGCGATCGAGCTTGTCGGCAGTGGCGAGCGCCCGCGCGTTCCAGGCCTCGCGTGCATCGTCCTTCTTGAAGCCCGGGCCGGTGTCGATGATCAGCAGCGCGCGAACGCGCTTTGGATGCGCGCGAGCGAAGGCAAGCGACATGTAGCCGCCGAGCGACAGCCCGCCGATGATGGCGCGCTCAGTGCCGACGGCATCGAGGATCGCCGCGATGTCGCCGACCGTGAGTGCTTCGCTGTAGGCGGCGGGATCGTCGGGATAGTCGGACTGGCCGTGACCGCGCATGTCCCACAGGATCAGCTTGTGGTCCTTCGCGAGCGCCTCGACCTGCCCATGCCACATCGCCGAGGTCGATGAGTAGCCGTGGGTCAGCAGCAGCGGCGGACCTTCGCCATGGACCTCGTAGTAGATTTTGACGCCGTCCCGATCGATCCCAGGCATTGCATCCACCCTGCTAACTCGCTTCTTCGCTCATCCTAACTCGGTCGGTTACTCGGAGGAAACTGCCGTGCCGCGATGGCCTGCATGCTTGGCGTGCACTCTATTGCGTTCAGTCGCTGCATCACCGCCGCTCTCGCGACGCACAACGAGCAGGCGTCGCGTTTGTTCGACCGATTCCAAATTGCATTTGCCTCCGCGCTCGAACGCGATCATTCTTGCGATCAAGGCTGGCGCCGGCCCGGTGGGCGTCCGCCAATACAAGTTGCCGTCGTAAGCGGCTTCATGCACCGGCAGGGGAAGACGCCTATGCCAACTCTCACCATCAACGGGCGGAGTCTGTCCGTGGATGCGGCGAACGATACGCCGCTCCTTTGGGCGATCCGCGAGCAATTGCAGATGACCGGCACCAAGTTCGGCTGCGGTGCCGGGCTGTGCGGGGCCTGCACCGTGCACGTCAACGGCGAAGCCGTGCGCTCGTGCCAGACCATGGTCGGCGATGTCGCCGGCAAGAAGATCACCACCATCGAAGGCCTCGCCGCCAAGGGCGACCATCCCTTGCAGAAGGCGTGGATCGCCGAGCAGGTGCCGCAATGCGGCTACTGCCAGTCCGGGCAGATCATGCAGGCGGCCTCGCTGCTGGCGAAGAATCCCAACCCGACCAAGGAAGAAGTCGTGGCGCATATGGACGGCAATCTCTGCCGTTGCATGACCTATTCACGGATCCAGAAGGCAATCATGCGCGCCGCAACCGAGATGCGCACCGCGTCCGCCACCGGCAACGAGCGGAGGCCCACATGAATAAGCACATCAAGAGCGTCTCACCTGAGACATCAGATCTCAGCCGCCGCTCCTTCCTGGTCGGCACTGCAGCAGCCGGCCTCGTGCTCGGTTATGCCGGCGTGCCCGGCATCGGTGAGGCGCTCGCTGCGCCGCAGAACTTCGAGCCGAGCGTCTGGTACGCGATCGCGCCCGATGGTCTCGTCACCGTCACCTGCGGCAAGGCCGACATGGGCCAGCACATCGCCTCCACCATGGCGCAGATCGTGGCCGAAGAGCTGGGCGCCAAATGGAGCGACATGCGGGTTCAGCTTGCCTCCAATGATCCGAAGTTCAACGATCCCGTGCTCGGCGCGCAGATCACCGGCGGCAGCTGGTCGACCATGATGAACTTCGAGGCCATGAGCCGCGCCGGCGCCGCCGGACGGATGGCCCTGACCGAAGGCGCAGCCGCCGCGATGGGCGTGCCGGCATCCGAGCTCGTGGTGCGCGATTCCATGATCTCGCACCCGAAGTCGAAGAAAACGATGTCGTTCGCCGATGTCGTCAAGAGCGGCAAGGCGACAAAAACCTTCACGCCGGACGAGCTCAAGGCGATCGTGCTGAAGACGCCGGATCAATACACCATGATCGGCGTGTCGGTGCCGCAGCTCGACATCCCCTCCAAGACCAACGGCACGGCCAAATACGGCATCGACGTGATGCTGCCGGGCATGGCCTATGGCGCGGTGGTGACGCCTCCGGTACGCTTCGGGGCCACGGTGAAATCAGTCGACGACAGCGCCGCCAAGAAAGTGCCGGGCTTCATCAAGGCCGTCACCCTCGACGACAAGACCGGAACGACCTCGGGCTGGGTCGTCGCAGTCGCCAGCACCTACGCCAACGCCAAGAAGGCGGCGCAGGCGCTCAAGATCGCCTATGACGGCGGTCCGAACGCGAAAGTGTCGAGCCAGTCGCTGCTCGACGAGGCCAAGCGGCTTCAGAAGCAGGAGGATTCCGGGCAGTTCTTCGTCAAGGACGGCGATCCTGCGGCGGCGTTCGGCACGGCGGCCAAGGTGCTGGAGGCGGAGTACACCACCAGCATCAACATCCACGCGCCGATGGAGCCGATGAACGCCACGGCGGAGTTCAAGGGCGAGATCCTGCACATCTATTCCGGCAACCAGTTCGCAACGCGCTCCGGCGCGATCGCGGCGGGTGCGGCCGGGATCGATCCGAAGTTCGTGGTCATGCATCAGATGTGGCTTGGCGGCGGCTTTGGCCGCAGGCTCGATGCCGACATGATGATTCCGGCGGTGCAGGCGGCGAAGGCGATCGGCAGGCCGGTGAAGGTGATCTACACGCGCGAGAACGACATGACGATGGATTTCTCGCGTCCGCTCACCTATCAAAAAGTAAAGGCGGGCGTGGACGGCGACGGCAAGCTCGTCGCGCTCAGCCACGACGTGGTTTCGGCCTGGCCGACTCAGCGCTGGGGCATTCCCGATTTCCTGACGCCCTCGGTCGACAAGAAGGGTCCGCTGGACTCCTTCACGGTGAACGGGGCCGACTTCTTCTACACCGTGCCCAACCATCATGTGCGCGCGATCAAGAACGAGATGGCGCACAACGCGACGCCGTCCGGCCAGCTCCGCTCGGTCGCGCCGGGTTGGACCTTCTGGGCGGTCGAGAGCATGATCGACGAGATCGCGGCGGCGGCGGGCAAGGACCCCGCGCAGTTCCGCATCTCGCTGCTCGACGGCGCCGGCAAGAACGACGGCGGCGCGCAGCGGCTGCGCAACACGTTGCTCGCCGCGATGGGCCTTGCCGGCTACGGCACCAGGAAGCTGCCGAAAGGTGAGGGCATGGGCGTGGCCTGCGTCTCGTCGCAGGAGCGCGCGACCGCCAGCTGGACGGCCTGCGTCGCCCACGTCGCCGTCGCACCGTCGGGCGAGGTCACCGTGAAGAAGCTCACGGTCGCCACCGACGTCGGCACGCAGGTGCATCCCGACAACATCCGCGCCCAGGTCGAGGGTGCGGCGCTGTGGGGCCTGTCGCTGGCGATGTACGAAAAGGCGACGCTCAAGGATGGTGGCATCGAACAGACCAATTTCGACAGCTACACGCCCTTGCGCATGAGCCAGGTGCCCGAGGTCGCGATCGCCGTGATCGCCAATGGCGAGAAGGCCACCGGCGTCGGCGAACCCGCGGTGACGGTGATCGCACCGGCGATCGGCAACGCCATCTTCAACGCCTCCGGCGCCCGCGTCCGTGCCCTGCCGATCACGGCCGAAGCCGTGAAGGGCGCGATGAAGGCGTAAGGCTGGTTGCGATTGTTGACCTGACATGATCCGCCGGGGGGCAGTCCCCCGGCGGATTTGTCGTTAAAAAAGCTTTGTGTTTGCAAGCACATCTCTACTGTGCATGGGGTTGTTTTCGACGTTTTTCTGATTGGAACCGGGAGGAGCCGAACTCCGTAAAATTGTCCCTGATTCCGCAGGGTTCCTTTGAGCACGCCTCTTAAGGGCCGGAGAACCTGATCCGGCATAGGCTTTGGCCCGAAACACGCCCGTGCTCTTGGGGAAGCCATGAACGCCTCAGCCAAACCCGCCGCCAAACGCCGGCTTCTGCTCGCCTCCGACCGGAGCGACGAGAGCAGCGAGCTCGCCAGCATCCTCAAGGCGGTCGGCGACGTCGCGACGGTGACGACGCAGGAGCTCCCCGAGCAGCCCTCGCGCGATCTCTCCGGCCTCGTGGTCGACATCAATCTGCGTTCGCCGGAGAGCGTGCAACGGGTGCGCAACAAGCTACGCGGCGATGCCTATCGTTCGATGCCTCGGCTGTTCGTGCTTGCGGACGCCCTGCATCACGGCACCATGCAGGCTTGGGCGCTGGGCGCCACCGACACCATCTCGCGGCCGCTTCAGCCCGAGGACATCCTGCAGCGCATCCGCGCGGCCTTCCCCGACACCGCCGTCTATGATGCGACCGATCGCGGCAAGACGCTCAACCGCGGCGTCGAGGCCGCGCACGCGGTGCTGAAGAAGATGTTCGAGAAGCTGCCGCTCGGCGTGCCCCTGACCTTCGACGACGTCATCGCCGCCGAGAGCAAGATCCTGAAGGCGATCAAGCACTCCTCGTTGCGCGAGTGGCTCACCACGGTGGGCTGCCACCATGTCGGCAGCTATCGGCACTGCTTGTTCGTGACCGGATTTGCGGTCTCCTTCGCCCAGCATCTCGGCATGCGCGAGGACGACCAGCGCCGGCTGACCCGTGCCGCGCTGCTGCACGACGTCGGCAAGGCGTTCGTTCCTTCCGCGCTGCTCGACAAGCCCGGCAAGCTCACCGACGAGGAGATGGCCGAAGTCCGCCAGCATCCGCGCCGCGGCTATGACGCGCTCGCGGCTCAAGGCGGCTTCCCGCCGGAGATGCTGGACGTCGTGCTGCATCACCACGAATTCCTCGATGGCTCCGGCTATCCCAACAATCTCTCATCGAACCAGATCAGCGATATCGTGCGGGTCACGACCATCGTTGACATCTACGCGGCCCTTGTGGAGAAGCGCGCCTATCGCATGCCCTTCACCCACGCGCGCGCGTTTGCGATGATGGAAGGCATGGGCGGCAAGCTGGACCAGCAGCTGCTGCAAGCGTTCCGACCGGTGGCGCTGGGGTCGTTCTGATCTCTCGATGTCGTCCTGGCGAAAGCCAGGACCCATTACCCCGAGCGCTCGTTTGGCGAAGACTGTAGCAACGACCATCCGGGCCAGTGCATAGATCACGCGGTATGGGTCCTGGCTTTCGCCAGGACGACGTCGTGGTAATCGCCCGTGCTACCTATCCCACCATCTTCCTCAGCTCCGCCTTCGCGACCTTCTCCAGCGTCGAGCGCGGCATGTCGTCGACGAAACGGATCTCGCGCGGCACCTTGAAGTCGGCGAGGCCGGCGCGGCAGGCGGCCATCACCGCCTCGTGCAGATCGGGCCGCGCAGCGGCGACGCCGCCCTGCGGGATGACGAAGACGACCGGCACCTCGTCCAGCATCGGATGCGTCTTCGCCACCACGGCGGCCTCGCGCACGCCGGGCACCAGTGCGACCACCTGCTCGATCTCGGACGCGGCGACGTTCTCGCCGCCGACCTTGAGCATGTCCTTGCTGCGGTCTGCGAAGCGGATATAGCCGTTTTCCAGCCGCACGACGCGGTCGCCGGTGAGAAAGAAGCCGTGCTCGTCGAAGCTCTCGCGTGTCGCTTTCTCGTTGTGCAGATATTCGGCGAACAGCGACAGGCCGACAATGCCCTTGATCGAGAGATTTCCGGTGCCGCCGACCCGCGTCGGCCTTCCGTCGTCGTCGGTGATGCGGATTTGATATTCCGGCGCGGCGCGGCCGATCGACATCGGGATGTTGGGCTGGTCGATTTCGCCGAGGATGCCGTGGGTGATGGTCTCGGTCATGCCCCACCAGCCGATGATCTTGACGCCGAAGGCGGCGAAGGCCGGCGGCTCGTTGATCGCGGTGCCCCACAGACGGAATTTGTGATCGCGCGGGATGTCCTGCTCGAGCAGCGCCTTCATGCAGAACGGGATCGTCGAGGTCCAGGTCGAGCCGTGCTCGCGCGCGGCGCGCCAGAACCGGCTGGCGGAAAAGCGCGGCTGGATCACGCAGGTGGCACCGACCCATAGCGTCGCCAGCATCGAATAGGCCAGCGCGTTGGTGTGGAACAGCGGCAGATAGGCCTGGTGCACGTCGCTTGCGTGCAGGTCCTCATGCGCGGCGTTGATCTTGGCACCCCACAGCGCGTTGGCGTGGGTCCACAGCACCGCCTTGGGGCGCGATGTCGTGCCCGAGGTGTATTGCACGCTGCACGGCGCGCGCGGATCGGTCGCGCGCCTGGGACGGTCGGCACTGTCGGCGAACAGCGATTCGAAACCATCGCCGCGCGAGCTCGCTTGCTCTGGAGCCGCACCCGCATCATGCGAGGTCACCGCTATCCAGCGGATGTTGCGGCAGTTCTGCGCGACGATCTCGGCATAGGCGGGCTGCGTGATCGCGCCGACCGCGCCGCAATGATCGGCAAAATAGTCGAGCTCGGCCGGCGCCGATCGGGTGTTGGTGGTCACCGCGATGGCGCCGAGTTCGACACAGGCGAACCAGGCCAGCAGCGCCTCGATGCAATTGTCGAGGTGAATGAGCACATATTCGCCCGGCTTCACGCCGCGCTTCGCCAGTCCCGCCGCGAGCGCGCCGACCCGCTCGTGAAACTCGCCATAGCTCCAGCCCCGCGCGGGCGCGTCGAACGGCGCCCAGATCAGGAACGGATGCGAGCTGCGCACCTCGGCCCGCATCTTCAGCAGCCGGGGCACGTCGAGCCCGTCGAACGGGCCTACGATTCCGGCGGCGGTTTGTTGAACTGGCATGGCTCCTCCCGTGCAGCCTGCATCTTGCCGGCGGCTGCGTTTTCTTTATTGCGTCTTCCTGCCATCGGACGGCGCGGGGCGCAAATGCCGTGCTCTCTCTGCCGTCATGGCCGGGCTTGTCCCGGCCATCCACGCGTTGACGCATGGTACGAAGAACGTGGATGCCCGGGACAAGCCCGGGGCATGACGACGGAGTGCGTGGCTCGAAGCGCCTTACCGGCCGCCGTCCTCATACGACGAAATCTCGATCAGGCTGCCATCCGGATCTCTGCAATACACCGAGCGCAGGGTGCCGCGGGCGCCCTGCTTGAGAACCGGGCCTTGTTCGATCGCGACGCCATGTGCCTTCAAATGCGCCACCACCTCGTCGGGGCTGGCGGAGGTGAGGAAGCACAGATCCTCGCTGCCCGCGGTCTGGTGGTCCGCGGTGAACCACTCCACCTTGTCGGCATCGCGCGGCCGGACGTTGATCTTCTGGTTACCGAATTGAAGCGAAGTCCGCGGCGCTTTGCCGCCGCCGGGGTCGAACACCTTGACTTCCATGCCGAGAATCTTGCCGTACCACTCGGCGGTCACTGCCACGTCCGCGACGTTGATCACGAGATGATCGAGGGCTTCGACCTTGACCGCCATGCCTTATCCTTTCGTCGTGATGCGCCTCGTGCACTTTCCGCCTGCGGCAAGCTTTGTTACAACCGCGCCGACGCCACTTTCAAGCTATCTGGCTTCAAGAACAACACGTTGGGAGAACCCTTGAAATGATCACTCGCCGTACCGCGCTGAGCCTGCTCGCCGCCAGTCCGCTTGCAGCCAGCCCGCTGTCGAAGGCGCTTGCCGCCGATTACCCGACCCACCCGGTGAAATGGGTGGTGGGCTATCCGCCGGGCGGGGCCACCGACATCCTGGCGCGGCTGATCGGTCAGCGGCTGTCGGAGAAGTTCGGCCAGCAATTCGTGATCGAAAACAAGCCGGGTGCCGGCAACAATATCGCCACCGAATCGGTCGTCAACGCCGAACCCGACGGCTACACGCTGCAGCTGGTCAATCCGGCCAACTACATCAACGCCTCGCTCTACAGCAACCTGAAGTTCAACTTCGTGCGCGACATCGCGCCGGTCGCCTCGTTCCAGCGCGTGCCGAACGTGATGACCGTCAACAAGGACGTGCCGGCCAAGACCGTCGCCGAATTCATCGACTACGTGAAGGCCAATCCCGGCAAGGTCAACATGGCCTCCTCCGGCAACGGCACCTCGGTGCATCTGTCCGGCGAAATGTTCATGGCGCTCACGGGCTGCAAGATGCAGCACGTGCCCTATCGCGGCGCCGCGCCCGCGATCACCGACATGCTCGGCGGCCAGGTGCAGGTGATCTTCGACAACATGCCCTCGATCATCCAGCACATCCGGTCCGGCTCGCTCCGCGCCATCGGCGTCACCACGGCGGAGCGCTCGCCGCAGCTGCCCGACGTGCCGGCGATCGGCGAGACCGTGAAGGGCTACGAGGCGAGCGCGCTGTTCGGCATGGGTGCGCCGAAGAATACGCCCAAGGAGATCATCGCCAAGCTCAACAGCGAGATCAACACGCTGATAAAGGAGCCGGACATGGCCAAGCGCCTGGTCGAGCTCGGCGGCGAGCCGCGGGCGCAGACGCCCGAGGCGTTCGGCGAGGAGATCAAGGCGGAGACCGAGAAATGGAAGAAGGTCGTCGAGTTCGCCGGCCTGAAGGTCGAGTAGCGATCTTGTGACGTCCGTGACTGGAGCCCTGCCCGTTCGGCAGGGCTTTTTTCTTGCGTATCAAGGTTTCTTGCGTGTCAGCGTCCGTCGATCTGGAATAAAACGGCGTGGCGAAACCTGATGTTGTATGGCGCGTATCTCGCGCCGTGAGGATAGGAGTTGGGATCATGCGCAAGACGCAATTGGCACTGCTGGGCCTCGGCGCGACGGTCCTTGCCGGCCTCGCCGCCGTCACGCCCGCAGCGGCGCACGACTATCCCTGGTGTGCCCAGGGTGGCGGCTACGATTATCCAGGCGATTGCACCTACAGCACCTATGGACAATGTCAGGCCAGTGTGTCGGGCCGGCTCATGGCCTGCGGGGCCAACCCGCTCGTCGCCTACGGTCAATCATCCCTGCCGCAACCGCGGCAGCCGCGTCGCACGCGGCCCGTCGCGCCGTATTGAGGAACTCGCGGTTTGACTGGTAGCCCGGATCGCATTCGCGCCATCCGCGGCCGCGCAGACGCGGCCTGCGTTGCCGCTACCGCTTCGCCTCGGCCTGCTCCGTGCCGTTGCACGAGATCAGCATTGTATAGGGCCGCGCGTTGCCGGCGATGTCGGTGGTCTTGATCTCGCCCTTCGGTTCGGCAGTCTGGTAGGGCACCACGGAGTTGTCGAGGAAATCGCGCAGCGCGCCGGTCTTGATCGCGAAGTTGACGTTCTCGGGGATGTTGCCGGTCGCAGCGGCGATGCGCAGTGCAGGGATCTTTGCGGTGACCACGCCCACGATCTGCCCGGTGGTGTCGAACAGCGGTCCGCCGCTATTGCCGGGCTGCACCGGCGCGCTGATTTGCAGGAAACGTGAATCGTTGCGCAAGCCGCTGAGCGAGCTCACGATCCCGGTCGTTACGGTGAAGTCCGAGGTCAGCAATCCGTGAAAGGGAAAGCCGATCACGACGACGGAATCGCCGGACCGAATGGAGCGGTCGCGTATCCGCGCATAGTCCTTGAATGTCGCCGTCGACGGCGCCTGCAACAGAGCGAGATCGTTGTTGGCGTCGCTCGACACGACGCGCAGCACCATCGAGGCGTCGCCGGTGAGGTTGCCCTTGATGTCGCCGACGCAGCCATCGATGACATGGTTGTTGGTGACGATGTGTCCGCCGGCGCTCACGACAAAGCCGGTGCCGCTCTTGGCTCTGGCAGGTTTGCTGCCGTTGGCTGGCGGTGCCTGCTTGTCCGGCGTGGCCTGCGGCTTGGCGGCAACCTTTGTGAAATCGCCGGCCTTGCTCAGCCCGTCGGCTTTGACCCTGGTGACGCAATTGGCCAATGCCGCAATCACGGGCCCGGCCGAGGTCAGGTCGAAATTCAGCACGGTGCGGCCGCTCGTCGCGACCATCAGGCTCGCCTTCTGAAACGTTCGTACCACGTTGGCAGGCATGACGGAGCTGAGCATGTTCGTCTGGTTGGCCGTGGCGAACAGTCTGGCCTGCTCCTGTCCGTCAAAGATGACGTCGATCGCGGTGTTCTCGCCCTTGGTGAAGCGGTAGCTGGGACTCGCAAAGCTCAATATCCACGAGCCCCCAGAATTCTGGCCGACGACGAGAATGACGCCGTTGGCATAAGGCGCCGTCGCGGCACAATGCGAGAAGGCTCCCGTTTCGTCATTGCTGAACGCACCGCCGACCCAGTTGCCGATTTTGACGCTGCCGAACGGCCCGGCCGCATGCGCTCCGATGACGACGCTCAGCTGCAATAAAGACGCAACGATGAATGACTTAAGCCACATACTTTTCCCCCAGAGCGCATTCCCGCGCATCTTATCTGGGGGAGGAGGTGTCGCGCAACCGGCAGTTGTCTGGTGGGGGATTAGTGTCAAGAGGCGACGTTCGGGCTTGCCTTTGCTTTGCGATCCGATATACTTTGCAGTACAAAGTGTACCAGGACCGATAGTCCTGGCAAGCATGGGCGGAGCGAGGTTTTGGCGTTGCCAATGCGCGATCTCGACAAGGCACTGGCTGACATCGTGGCGATCCGCAGCCAGATTGCGGCCGGCACGGCGTTCCGCGGCTACGGCCCGGCCACCATGGCGGCGACCGGCGCGGTCGCGCTTCTCACCGCAATCCTGCAGTTCTGGCTGCTTGGTGATGCCACCAGCGAACCGCTCGGCTTCTTCTTCGGCTGGTTCATCGCCGCCGGGCTCTCCGCCCTGATCATCGGCATCGAGATGCGCGCGCGTTCGCGCCGCCATCATTCGGGCCTCGCCGATGCCATGATCCACCAGGCCGTCGAGCAGTTCCTGCCGGCAGGCGTTGCCGGTGTACTGCTTGCGGTGGTGATGTGGAAGTTCGCGGGCGAAACGCTGTGGCTGCTGCCAGGCTTGTGGCAGATCCTGGTGTCGCTCGGCATTTTCGCCTCCGTCCGCTCGCTGCCGCGCACCGTGGCGCTCGCCGGCGCCTGGTATTTCATCTCCGGCTTCGCAGTCGTCGTGCTCGCGAGCCAGACCCACACGCTGTCGCCGTGGACCATGGGCCTGCCCTTTGTGATCGGGCAGTCGGTGATGGCGGGCATTCTGCATTTCGCATCCGGAGACCATGATGTCGAAGATTGACAGCGCACCCTTCTCTTATGAAGGACTGGACCGCGTGATCCACGAGAAGGCGAGGCTCGGACTTCTGACCTCGCTGATGGCGCATCCGAAGGGTCTGGCGTTCGCCGATCTCAAGCAGCTCTGCGGCCTCACCGACGGCAATCTCAGCCGGCATCTCGCCGTGCTCCAGGAAGCCGGCCTCGTCGAGGTGACCAAGGGCTATGAGGGCAATCGCCCGCACACCACCTGCCGCCTGACCAAGGCCGGCCGCCGCCGCTTCCTCGACTATCTCGCCGTGCTCGAGCGCCTGGTGCGCGACGCCGCCAAGGCCGCCGGCCGCGAGGCGGCGCCGCTCGGCCGTCTCGGTATCGTCTCGACCTGATCCTCCCCCTTTTTTGACCGGAGACTTTGCAATGCAAAGTGACCTTGCGTCCCTCAACGAGAAGCTTCACGTCGGCATCATCATGGACGGCAACGGCAGATGGGCGACGCGGCGCGGCCTGTCGCGCGTTCGCGGCCATGAGGCCGGCGTCGAGGCGATCCGCCGCATCGTCGAAGCCGCGCCCAAGCAGGGCATCGGGACGCTGACGCTCTACGCCTTCTCCACCGACAATTGGCGAAGGCCGAAGGCCGAGGTCGCCGCGCTGATGACGCTTCTGCGATTCTACCTCGCCAACGAGGTGCAAAGCCTGGTCAAGAACGGCGTGCGCCTCACCGTGATCGGCCGCCGCGACCGTCTGCCCGACGGCATTGCCAATGCGATTTCGCGTGCGGAAGACGCCACCGCGCAAGGCAGCACGCTTCATGTGCGTATCGCGGTCGACTATTCCGCCCGCGACGCCATCCTCAACGCGGCGGCGAAGGCGGCGGCGCTGACGAGTCTCACCCGCGAGGCGTTCTCGCAGCTCGTCACCGGCGAGGCCGGTTTGCGCGACGTCGACCTCATCATCCGCACCTCGGGTGAGAAACGGCTGTCGGACTTCCTGCTCTGGGAAGGTGCCTATGCCGAGCTGCACTTCACCGAACGGATGTGGCCCGAATTCGACGCGGGCGATCTCGCTGCGGCCCTGGTCTCCTTCCACGGCCGCGAGCGCCGCTTCGGCGGGCTCCAGGCGATCGTGCCGGAGGAGGTGCCTTCACTCTCTCGCGTGTGATGCCCGGCACTGAGGCGCGAAACAGTTCGCTTTCGGCCGCAAGATTGGCAGCCCCGTCCAAGCGCTAAGCGGGCGGTCCCGGCTAGGTCTGCATTCAATGCAACCTGCCGAGAGCCTCGCGCATGTCACAGTCATTGCTGGATGCCGTTGTCGAGTCAGCCGAAGCCAGCGCCACGGTCCGTATCAGGCCGGCCAGCGCGTCCGATGTCGAGGGCCTCTCGATTTATTTCACGAGCCTCTCCACGACATCACGCAACAAGCGCTTCATGGGCGCGCGGGCGGACCTTGGCGTGGTCGCGGCCGAGTGCGTCGCCAAGACCAGCCATCCCGGTCATTTCACCCTGCTCGCCGAGATCAGGCAGGAAGGGCAAGGCACGATCATCGGCGAAACCAGATACGCCTACGATGCGGCTGCCCGGCATGGTGATTTCGCCATCTCCGTTGCCGATGTCTTTCAGCGCAAGGGCGTCGGCCTCCGCATGATGACAGCCATGGAGAAGCACGCGAGCGATCTCGGTCACGAGATGATTGCAGCCGAGACCGCGCGCGTGAACGCCGAGATGCGCGGCCTTGCGAAGAAGGCAGGATTCGAGGACACCGGTCTCGGAGACTGGCAGTCGGTCCATCTCGCGAAGCGTCTGTCGCGGGTGCGGGTCTTGCCACAAATTTGAGCAAGCGCGCGACGCTGATCGTGCCCTAGTATCTCCCTACGACGGGAGCTTGGTCGGATGCGCGCAGTTCTGGATTATTGCACCGGTGGGACGGAGCGGCAGGTTGCGGCCGGCACGCTTATCGTCGCCGAGGGCGGCACCACCGGTCATCTCTATGTGCTGATGCGGGGCAAGCTCGAAGTGCTCAAGGGCGAGATGGTGGTTGCCACGGTGGCCGAGCCCGGCGCCGTGCTGGGCGAAATGTCGGTGCTGCTGGGGCAGCCGCACACCGCGACCGTACGGGCCTGCTCTGATTCCGTCGTCTACGAATTCGAGGACGCCGCCTCGTTCCTCAAGCAGGAGGCGGGCGTGGCGCTTCTGATCGCCAAGATGCTGGCGCAGCGGCTCAATGTGGCCAACACCTATCTCGCCGATCTCAAGCAGCAATATGCCGGCCACGGCACGCATCTGGCCATGGTCGGCGAGGTGCTCCAGAGCATGATCAACCTGCCGCCGCTCGAGGTCTCGCCAGGCTCGGATCGGCAATCCGATCCAAGAATGTGAGCCAGTCGGGCGCCGCCTCGATCGGAGCGGCGGGCCGCTGCAGCGGCGCGCCAAGATCGATCCATTGCGCCTCACCGGCCGCAAGCCAGAACGCCCTGTCCGCATCGAGGTCCAGTACGATATATGTCGGCGGGCGGCCGGGTTGCAGGCCGGTGTTGAAGACCCAGGTCTGGCCGAGCCGGTCGAACCACGAGCCATCGGTAATGAACGGCGACTGATGCACATGGCCCGAGATCACCATCGAGGGCTGGTACTGCATGATCCATTGCACCAGCTCGACGTCACCGAAGAAGCGCTTGCCGCCCCAGCTCGTCGGTGAATCCGCCGGCGGCGCGTGATGGATCCAGATCCAGCGCTGCGGCCGGTTGGCCGCGGCGGCGCCGAGCTGCGCGACGAGACGTTGCTTGACCAGCGGCCCATCCCACCATGGGCACACCGTGAACAGCGTGTCGCCGACGGTGAGGCTGTCACCGTCGCAGGCAATGCCCAACTCGCGCACCTCCGAGATCCAGCGCGAGATCTTTTCGCCTTCCGCATTGCGCTCGTCGAGATCGTGATTCCCGGAGCACAGGATCACCCGGGTCTTCGTGGCGAGCAGCGCAAGGTACTTCTTCACCACCACGATCTGCGCGCGAAAATCCACCATCGAGCCGATGTCGAGTGCATCGCCGGCGAAGATCACGAGGTCGAATTGCGGAGCGGCGCTGACGAGCCAGTCGAGCTGAGGCAGCGAATAGTGCAGGTCGGCCACGACCAGGCAGCGCATTGGAAATCCAGGGGTGAGACGTCAAAAATGCTCAGGGATTGCAAAATATCTGAACGCAAGAAGCAGACCAGCCGCATCTCTCGCCAATTCAATGCGGGCAGTATGCTGCGGCCCATCCGCGGGTGCAAGCATCGAAGCGTCGCCGGGCTGGACCGGATCATCGAATTCTGATGTCGTGGCGTACCCTCAACAGCTCGTATCCCCAACAGCTCGTGTCCGCATGACCTCCTTCAAGACCATTCGTGCTCGCGCCGAAAAACGCAAGGGCGGGCCCAAGGCGCTCGAAAAGCTGATGCCCGAAAAGCCCGACCTGAAGGGCCTCGTCAAACGCAGCGACGACCGCATCCTCGCAGAGATGACGAAGCGTGTGTTTTGCGCGGGCTTTGCCTGGAGCGTGATCGAGACGAAATGGGACGGGTTTGAAGACGCCTTCCTGCGTTTCCAGCCGGCCAAGCTCACCTTCCAGCCGGAGGATTATTGGGAGGGCCTGCTGCGCGACGCGCGCATCGTGCGCAACGGTGCCAAGATCATGTCGGTGCGCGACAACGCCGCCTTCATCCAGGAGATCACAAGAGAGCACGGTAGTTTCGGCAAGTTTCTGGCGAAATGGCCGCCGTCCGACCAGATCGGCCTGCTCGATCTCCTGAGCAAGCGCGGCAGCCGGCTGGGTGGCAACACCGGCCAGATGCTGCTGCGGTTCGTCGGCTGGGACGGCTTTGTGACGTCCAGGGACGTCGTGGCGTGCCTGCGCGATGCCGGTCTCGATATTGCCGAAGAGGTCAAGTCGAAGGGGGATCTGGCAAAAGTGCAGGCGCAGTTCAACGCCTGGGCCGAGGAGACCGGGCTGTCCTACACATATCTGTCACGCATCTGCGCACTGTCCGTCGGCGAGAACAGAAGCGAGTAGCGAACTCGGCTCTTGGAATTCAGCTGTTGGAATTTGGCTCTTGGGATGTCGAATCATGTGCGTCCTGTGGCGATCTCGTGCCGCAAGCGCGGCAGACGCGACACGCGATCACGAAATGCATTTCTCCGGAACATTTGTGCGTAGCACCTGTTCGGGAGATTGGGCCAGGCGAACATCGGCGCAGGGAACGCCCGCTTTGGCTCAGCTCAATGAAACCGACGTGACAGAAACGGAGCAGCTCATGAAGCTCACATCCGAACAGGTGAAGCAGACCGTCAACCAGCTCGGCGCTCAGGTGCTGCCCGACGAGCATCCCGCCATGCCGCAGCTCAACAGCATGTTCGGCGAGCATACTTTCTTCGTCGACGAGACAGGGCTGAAGGTCGTCGAGCCCACGGCGCCACCCGGCACCGAGCGCCAGAGCGGCGAAGTCGTCAGCCTCGCCGATTGGGGCGATTCCGAGCTGACCCGCCTGATGGCGCACGAGCCCGAGCCGACGGGCGTGATCGTCGTGTTCGAGCACGTGAGGCATTGATCCAGCCCAGCGGATCGACCTTCGGTGGCGAGGCTGAAAGCCCGCCGCCGTTCATTCACGGAGTGAGCGCGCTCTGCGCAGCTGTCCGCGTTCGCCGAAAGCCCGTTAGATTGGTTCAGATGCCGAGAGTCAGCTGCGGCGGCTCCGCATCGTCCCCGGCCTGGAGGGAAGACAGCGAGACTCCCAGCAGCCTGACGCTCTTGGGCAGCGGAATCTCGCCTTCGAGCAGGCCGCAAGCCAGCCGCTCAAGATCGTCCCGGCCTGCGACCGGCGAAGGGGCCGACCTGCTGCGCGTGATGATCTCGAAGTCGGCAAACTTGATCTTCAAGGTGACGGTGCGGCCACGGCTGCCCGTCGCCTCGCAATGGCGCCACACCTTATCGACAAGCGGCTTGAGCTCGGGGACCAGCGTGTCGAATTCGGTGAGATCGCTTGAAAACGTGGTCTCCGCGCCGATGGACTTGCGGACCCGGTTGGCCCGGACCGGCCGTTCGTCGACACCGCGCGAGATCCAGTAGTAATAGGCGCCCGACTTGCCGAAATTCGCATTCATGAACTCCAGCGTCTGACGACGAATATCGAGACCGGTGAACATGCCGAGCGCGTTCATCTTCGCGCCCGTGGCCGGGCCTATCCCATGGAATTTTCCGACGGGCAGCGTCTCGACGAAGGCGGGTCCCATCTCCGGTGAGATCACGAACTGACCGTTGGGCTTGCGATGATCGGAGGCGAGCTTGGCCAGGAACTTGTTGTAGGAGATGCCGGCCGAAGCGTTGAGGCCCGTCTCGGCCTTGATCCTCCCGCGGATCCTGAGTGCAATGTCGCGCGCCAGCGGGATGCCTTGCAGGTTTTCGGTCACGTCGAGATAGGCCTCGTCGAGCGACAGCGGCTCGATGATCGGGGTATGCTCCGCGAAGATGTCGCGGATCTGCCTGGAGATCGCTTTGTAGACCTCGAAGCGCGGCTTGACGAAGATCAGATCGGGACATTGTCGCTTCGCCGTCACGGATGGCATGGCAGAGCGAACGCCGAATTCGCGGGCCTCATAGCTGGCGGCCGCGACAACGCCACGTTCCGCCGAGCCTCCGACCGCGACCGGCTTTCCGCGCAGCTCCGGGTTATCGCGTTGTTCCACGGACGCGTAGAAGGCATCCATGTCGATATGGATGATCTTGCGGGCGGGCGAGGCCTCGCCCGTCGCCGTGTCGGATTCGCTCATGGAAAGATGATACAATTGCGCGAGGTGAAGCGCGAGGTGATGGATGTTTCAGCTGTTGGTCTTCGTCGTCGGAGTGGTCGGACTCGGCTGGCTGATCGGCGCGACCAATCTCCCCGGAGACTGGTATGCGGCTGTCGCCAAGCCGGGTTTCGTGCCGCCGAACTGGGCGTTTCCGGTGGCGTGGACCATCCTTTATATCATGATCGCGGTCGCGGGCTGGCGAACCTTCCGCCGTGAACCCAGCCGTGAACCCATGGGCAAAGCGATGATGGGCAAAGCGATGCAGGCCTGGGCCGCGCAACTGATCCTCAATTTAGCCTGGTCGCCGGTGATGTTCACGATGCATCGGATCGGAGCTGCGCTCGTCATCCTCATCTGCCTGTTCGTCGCGATCGTGACCTACATCCGTCTGGAGGCATCACGAGACAGGCTGGCCGCCGCATTGTTCGTGCCCTACGCAGCCTGGGTCGCGTTTGCCGGCGTGCTCAATGCGGCCATCTGGCGTTTGAATTGAGACGTTCAGTCCAGAGTTCATCAAAGAACAATCTCAGGCTTGTGAGTGGCAAGCATCGGCGGGCGACCTAATATGAGCTGGCGGAGGACAGCACATGCAATACAGCTCCGAGCTCGTTCACACGATGCGTCAGGCACTCGAGACCGTGATGGCAAACGTCCCGGCCCATCAGTCGGTGTTCGGTCTCAAGGCCGCCGTCGCCGAATGCATTTTGAAGGCTGCCGCACACGGCCAGACGTCATATGACGGACTGGTGACGTCGGCTTCCGACCAGATCCAGGCGATTATCTCGATGCTGACCTGAGCGAGTGCTCGGCTGAGCAGGCGATGACTCCAGCGCGAGCGGTAACAAGGCAGCTCGGGCGAGGGGAGCTCCAGCGCGCACTGGAAGAGACTGGCGCACCCGACACGATTCGAACGTGTGACCTTTGCCTTCGGAGGGCAACGCTCTATCCAGCTGAGCTACGGGTGCTAGTCGAGGTTCATTTAGCCGATTGGCGAGGGGCGGGCAACCGCTTCCGCCGTCTCCCGCCAGGCTGATTTGGGCTAGGCTGATTTACGGGCCGTGCGGCCAGGAACCGGCACGCCGTCCCGCCCGAGCTTGGCGAACTCGGCGAGCAGCCGTTCGGCGCAGATGATGCGGTTGCGGCCGAGCCGTTTGGCCGCATAGAGCGCCTGGTCGGCGGCGCCCAGCAGCCGGTCGGGGCTGCCGTCGGTTTCGCCGGGAACGTGGCTGGCGACGCCGACGCTGAGGGTGACGTGGTCGCCGGCCCCGATGGCACCATGGGCAATCCGCAAGGCCATCACGGCGCAGCGGATCTCGTCGGCGATGGCGCAGGCGAGATCGCAATCCATGTCCGGCAGGATCAGCGCGAATTCCTCGCCGCCATAGCGGCTGGCGAGATCGAGCGGGCGCACGGCATAGCGGCTGACGACGGACGCGACCGCGCGCAGGCATTCGTCGCCGCTCTGATGGCCGTGGCGGTCGTTGAACAGCTTGAAATGATCGACGTCGACGAACAGCAGCGCCATGGGCTTCTGCGTCCGCTGGGCGCGGGCCCATTCACTCATCAGCATCTGGTCGAACGCACGACGGTTCGACAGGCCGGTCAGCCCGTCCTTGCTGGCGAGCTCCTTCAGGGCCATCTCGGCGCGCTTCTGATCGGTAAGGTCGCGCAAAGTCTCCACCACCGCGATCAGATGGCCGGCCTCGTCGTGGATGGGGCCGGCGTCGATGGCGAGATAGAGCTGGCTGCCGAGCTTCGGCATCACGCACCAATTCTCGGCGCTGAAGCCGAGCCCGTTATGGCCGCGCGCGGCATACTCCGAATAGAACTCCGGCAGCTGCTCCGGGCGGTCGAGCGCGACGAGGTCGGCGAGGCAAGGGCGCCTGGTCTCGTAGAAGGCCTGCCAGTGCTTATTGGTGCCGATCACCTCGGAGGCGGCGACGCCGGTCAGCCGCTCGCAGGCTCTGTTCCAGATCACGACGCGGCGCTTGGGGTCGATCACGAAGGTCGGCACCACCAGATGCTGCATCAGCCGCACGGCATAGGAATCCGCAACGTCGACCGTCTTGGCTGGCGCTTTCCCCGGCATCGCCATCTCAGGCCACCGCCGCCACCGGCAAGGCATGGTTTGGGCCGAACAGCTTTCGCACATCGCTGGCCGGCTTCGGTTTGCTGAAAAGATAACCCTGCATCTCCGTGCAGCCGAGCGCGCGCAGCATCTCGCGCTGCGCCTCGGTCTCGACGCCCTCCGCGACCGTGGTCATGTTGCTGGCGGCGGCGATGTTCACCACCGCCTGCACGATCACGGGCGCGCCGCTCGCCTCGGCGATATCAGCGACGAAGCAGCGGTCGATCTTGATCTTGTCGAACGGGAAGCGCTTGAGATAGCTCAGCGAGGAGTAGCCGGTGCCGAAATCGTCGAGCGCGATGCGCACGCCGATGGCGCGGAGCTGGTGCAGGATCGAGAGCGCCGCCTCGTCGTCGCGGATCAGCACGGCCTCGGTGATCTCGAGCTCAAGCCGGCACGGGGCAAGTCCGGAATCCGCGAGCGCGCCGGCGATCCGCAGTGCCAGCGTGGAGCATTTGAGCTGTACCGGCGAGACGTTGACCGCGACGCGCACATGCGCCGGCCAGGTCGCGGCCTCGTTGCAGGCCATGCGCAGCACCCAGTCGCCGAGCTCGTTGATCAGGCCGGTGTCTTCGGCAATCGGGATGAACTCTGCCGGCGACACCATGCCGCGCTGGGGATGCCGCCAGCGCAGCAGCGCCTCGCAGCCCGAGACCTCGTTGGTGCGCAGGTCGACCAGCGGCTGATAGTGGATCTCGAAACCGCCGTTCACGAGGGCCTGCCGCAAATCCTGCTCCAGGCTCAGGCGCGCCTTGGCGCTCGCATCCATCTCCGGCTCGAAGAAGCGGTAGGTGCGGCGTCCCTCGGCCTTGGCGCCGTACATCGCGAGATCGGCATTCTTGATGAGCTGGTCGAGATCGGTGCCGTCCTGCGGCGCCATGGCGATGCCGATGCTGGCGTCGGTGGAGAGCTGATGGCCAAAGCAGTGATAGGGCCGGCGGATCGCCTCGAAGATCCGCGTCACGAATGACACCACGTCGGCGGATGATTTGATCCCGGTCTGGATTACCGCGAATTCGTCGCCGCCGAGCCGCGCGATCAGGTCGCCCGGTCCGAGGCAGCCGCGGATGCGGGCCGCGATCCCCTTCAACAGCTCGTCGCCGACGTGATGGCCGAGCGAATCGTTGATGCCCTTGAACTCGTCGACGTCGATATAGAGTAGCGCAAACTGATTGCCGCCGCCGATCTTCTCCAGTTCGCGCTCGATCTGCTCGCGGAACAGCGTCCGGTTGGGCAGGTCGGTGAGCGCATCGTAATGCGCCATATGCGCGATCTTCTCGTCGGCGCGCCGCCCTTCGGTGACATCCTCGACGACGTTGATGAGGTAACGCGGCTCGCCGGATTCATCGCGGATTCCGATCCGGGTCGAGGTGATGTAGCGCATCCCCTTGGCCTGGCTCTGCCAGGCATGTTCGTCCTTGAACAATCTTTCGCCCGACTTCAGCGCCTTGCTGTCGTCGTCGGTGACGATCCTGGCGGAGGCATCCGGGTAGATGTCGAAGGGAGTCTTGCCAACGATGTTTTCACTCGATTGGCCGAATTGCTCTTCGGCGGTCCGGTTGACCAGCAGATATTGCCGCGTTTGAGCATCCTTCACCGTAATCTGCGATGGGATGTGGTCGATGATCTCGCGCAGGAACATGTAGTTGCGGTCGCGTTCCTGCTCCAGCTTGCGGCGCTCGGTGATGTCTTCGATCGTGGCCACCCATCCGCCCTGCGCGAGCGGAGTATTGATGACCTGAAAAGCTCGGCCACTCGGCAACTGATGGGTTCTCGTGGAGACCGTGCCCTCCGCGACGATCCTCATGACGTCGGCGCAAAATGCCTCGACATCGCCTTCGAACGCGCCGCGCTCCTTGCGATGATACATCGCCTCGCGGATGTGACAGCCGGGCTTGATGACGTCGTGAGAGAGGCCGAACATGTCGGCGTAGCGGCGGTTGCAGGTGACGATGTATCCGGCGGCATCGTACAGGATCAACCCTTGCGACATGTTGTTCAAGGCGGTGTCGAGCCGCCCCCGTTCAGCCTCCAGCCGTTGCTGTGCCTCGCGGTTCTGCCGGTTGATCTGGCGAACGATCAGGAACAGGATCAGCGCAATCACGGTTGCCGAAAGCGCGGCGGTGGTGACCATGAAACCGGTCTGCTGCCGCCAGTCGGCCAGCGCCGCGCTCGTGGTGTTGGTCGCGACGATGATCAGCGGGAAATGCGAAAGCGAGGCCCCGGAGCCGAGGCGCTCGTCGCCGTCGATCGGGCCCCTGACGCGCAGGGTGTGCCGGCCACCTTCGATCAGCATCTTGCGCATCAGCGGCGCGTCCTTGAAGTCCCTGCCGATCAGCTCTTCGACATGCGGGTAGCGCGACAGCATCCTGCCATTGCGGTCGAACAGCGAGATCGCCGTGCCCTCCGCCAGCGCAACGGATGCGAAATAGTTCTGGTAGCTGTCCGGATCGATCCGGCGGACCAGCGCGCCATAGAAGCTGCCGTCCGCGCCGTTCAGCCGGCGCGCGACGACCGTGGTCCATTTTCCGATGATGAAGCTGCGGACCGACTCCAGAATCACTGGTTCGGCCGTCGGATTGGATTTGAACGTCTGAAAGTATCCGCGCGAGGTGATGTTGATCTTGGGGAGCGGCTGGGCCCGCGACCAGTTGATCAGTTCGCCGTCGGCATCGTAGATCGCGATGTCGCCGAGGTAAGACACGGAGCTGATCTTGCTCCGCAGCATCTGGTTCGTCGCGGGCCCGGACATGCGCTCGCGAAACATCGCGGCCGAACTGATCTCCGGCAGGTTCATCTGCCCGATCACATCGGCGGCGACGACGTCGGAATCTTCGAATTGCTGATCGAAGTGCCGCGCGATCAGCTGCACCGTATTTTCCAGCTCGCGCTCGCGGTTGGCCAGGGTACGTTCGCGAAATTCGCCGACGGCCATGGCGGTCACGGCGAAGATCCCGGCGACCAGCAACACGCCGCACAAAGTGAGCCACAGCACCGGTCCGCGCCGAACGGCTGCCTCCCAGCCGTGCTTCGCGGCTAGGAACATTCCGGCTGCAATTCCTGCAAAGACCTGGCGCATTCCCCCTCCCTGGAGGGACAGGAATACAGCACACAAATGGCGTAAAGCTTAGGAAAGCCAGTTACCTGAGCGTTAATCCCGTTGCGCGATCGCAGTCGTGTCCAGCGAGCTGCCGCGCTGCATCATGAATCGCGTGTTAATGCGAGCTGCCCGCGCTCTTGTCGCCGCCGAGATTGCGCAGCCGCCCGACCACGCCGGTCGGAAAGAAGTAGACGCTGGCGATGAAGAGCAGCCCGAGCCACAGCAGCCAGCGGTCGGGATGTAACAGCCCCGGCAGCAGCGGCAGACCGGCTTCCGAAGCCGCCTTGGAGGCGACGCCCATCAGCGCCTGCAGATAGTTCTGGGCGAGGATGAAGATGGTGGCGCCAATGATCGCGCCGTAGATCGTGCCCATGCCGCCGATCACGACCATCAGGAGAATGTCCAGCATGATCGAGAAGCTGAGCGAGGTATCGGGGCCGGCATAGCGCAGCCACAGTGCATTGAGAATGCCGGCGCCGGCGGCGACCAGTGCGGCGATGCAGTTGGCGTAGCTCAGGTGGAAGACGGTGCGGAAGCCGAGCGCCTCGGCGCGGAAGCGGTTTTCGCGGATCGCCTGCAGCACGCGCCCGAACGGCGAGTTCACCACCCGCAGCAAAGCGAGGATCATCAGGGCAGAGACGGCGAACACCAGATAGTAGGTCAGGATGCGGCCGTTGAGCTCGAATCCGAGCACGTTCCTGGAGATCAGCACCGTGCCGGGCCTGAGCAGCTCCGGCAGCTGAAAGCTGCGCCCGTCTTCGCCGCCGGTCAGCCAGGACAGCTGCGAGGCCAGCACCTGGAAGGCGGATGCGACCGCGAGCGTGATCATGGCAAAGAAGATCGCGGCCACCCGCAGCGAGAACAGTCCGATCGCAAGCGCAAGCAGCGCAGCAAGCGGCAGGCCGACCACGATGCCGGTTGCAACCGCACCCCAATTCGGGCCCATCCCGTACAGCGCGATCGCGATCGCGTAGCTGCCGATCCCGTAGAACATGGTGTGTGCGAACGAAACCGAGCCGGTATAGCCGAGCAGCAAATCGTAGGAAGCTACCAGCGCGGCGAAGACGCAGATCTTGGCTGCGACGTTCAGCGCCTTCGCCCCGGGGAACAGGAACGGCGTCGCCAGCAGCGCCAGGATGATGAGGACGAGAATGAGCGTGAGCACGCGGCTGCGCGGCGGGTCGCCTGACAGGATCATCATCGGCTGGTCACCGCATAGAGGCCGCGCGGCCGCCACATCAGAATGGCGACCATCAGCAGGATATTGGAGACGAGGGCGAGCTTCGGCACCAGGAAGCCGCCGTAATTGGCAATCATCGCCACCAGGATCGCGCCGATGAAGCAGCCGCCGATCGAGCCTAGGCCGCCGATGATGACGACGATGAAGATCAGGACGGTGAGGTCGTCGCTCATGGAGGCGTGAACCTGCTCGCGATACAGCGCCCACATCACGCCGCCGAGGCCGGCCAGCGCCGATCCCGTCATGAACACGCCGAGGAACAGGCGGCGGATGCGATAGCCGAGCGCCTCGACCATCTCGCGATTCTCGACGCCGGCGCGGATCAGAAGCCCGAGCTTGGTCCGGTTGAGCACGAGCTGGATCGCGATGAAGACGGCGAGGCCGATCAGCGTCGCCAGCACGCGGTATTTCGCGATCGCGACATCGCCGAGGATGAAGGAGCCGCGCAGTGACGTCGGCAGCGGCGTCGGAATGATCTGCGGCCCCCACACCGCATAGAGCGTCTGCTCGGCGACGATCAGGCCGCCCGTCGTCATCAGGATTTGCTTCAGATGCTGGCCGTAGACAGGCAGGATCAGTACCCGCTCGACGATGAGGCCGAGCGCGCCGGAGACCGCCATCGACAGCAGTGCCGCCGGCGCCAGCACCGCGAGGTTGATCCACAGCGAATCCGCCTGGAGGGAGGCCGCGAACGGGGCCAGCACCAGGGTCGCGACATAGGCCCCGACCGCGATGAAGGCGCCATGGCCGAAATTGAGCACGTCCATCAGGCCGAACACGAGCGTGAGGCCGGAGGCCATGATGAAGATCATCATGCCCATCGCGAGGCTCGCGGCCGTCAGCGTCAGCCAGGTGCTGGGCGAGCCGATCAGCGGGATCATCACCAGGGCGACCGCGATCGGTAGCAGGATCGGCGCGATGTCACGCTTCGGCTTCGGCAGCGGATCGGTTGCGGCGAGCTCGGTCATTGATGCGTCTCCAGGCTGAGGCCGAGCAGCCGCTCCTGCAGCGGCACGTCGGAGGCCAAGGCCGCCATCTCGCCGCGATGGACGATGGTGCCGTTGTCCATCACCAGCACGTCGTCGCCGAGCTCGCGGGCGGCAAAGAAATTCTGCTCGACCAGAAGGATCGTGGCGCCCTTGCGCTTGATCTCCTTCAGGCACTCGATCAGCGCCATCACGATCGCCGGAGCCAGTCCCTTGGTCGGCTCGTCAATCAGCAGGAGCTTGCGCGGTTCGATAATGGCGCGGGCAATCGACAGCATCTGCTTCTGCCCGCCCGAGAGACTTCCAGCGCGCGACAGCCAGAACCGGCGCAGCGCCGGAAAGAAGCCAAAGATCCAGTCGAGCTGGGCGTCGTCGAGCGGCCCGTCGCGCGCCGCCAGCACCAGGTTTTCCTTCACCGTGAGGTCGGAGAACACCGCCATGCTCTCCGGCACGTAGCCGACACCGAGCCGCGCGATGTCGGGCGTCGTACGGCTCTCGATGCGCTCGCCGGCAAGGCTGATCTCGCCGGAGGAGGCCTGCCAGAGGCCCATGATCGTGCGCAACGTCGTGGTCTTGCCGGCGCCGTTGCGGCCGAGCAGCATCGTGGTCTGCCCCTGCGCGACAGCGAGATCGATGCCCTGGAGGATGTGATAGCGGCCGATATGGGTGTGCACCCCGGAGAGCTTCAACAGATCGGTCATGCTGCGCTCCCTCCAACTTTATTCGGCGCGACGCCGAGATAGGCTTCCTGCACGATCGGCGACGCGATCACTTCGGCCGGCGGGCCGTCCGCAACAAGTTGGCCGTTATGCAGCACGATGATGCGGTCGGCGAGCGATCGCACCACGTCCATCTTGTGCTCGACGAGCAGAATGATCCTGCTCTTGTCCTGCTTGAGCTGCGCGATCAGGTTCAGCACGACCGGCACCTCGTCGATGCTCATGCCTGCGGTCGGCTCGTCGAACATGAAGACCTTTGGCTCGAGCGCCATCATCAGCGCGACCTCGAGCTTGCGCTGATCGCCATGCGACAGTGCGGTCGCGGCGACGCCACGGCGGCCGCCGAGCGCGACCTGATCCAGGATAGCATCGGCGCGGGCGATCAGATCGCGGCGGACCATCCAGGGCCGCAGCATATCGTAGTGAGTGCCGTCGGCGGCCTGCACGGCGAGCCGGACGTTTTCCTCCACCGACAGATTCGGAAAGAGGTTGGTGAGCTGGAAGGCGCGCCCCAGGCCTGCGCGCGTACGCATCGGCGCGGAATGCTGGGTGATGTCGGTGCCGTCGAACAGGATGCTGCCGCTCGATGCGCGGAGCTGACCGGAGATCAGGTTGAAATAAGTGGTCTTGCCGGCGCCGTTCGGACCGACGATCGCGGTAAGTTCGCCCGGGCGGAAGCTGCAGGTGACACTGTTGACCGCGACATGGCCGCCGAAGCGGATGGTGAGGTCGCGGGTTTCGAGGGTCAGCGTCATGGACGATCTGGCAAATGATGAAATGAGATGTATCAGCGGCCGCGCTGCGCCCCCTCCCCCGCTTGCGGGGGAGGCACAGGCGGCCTTCGGCCGCCGTTCTTGAAAGAACGCCGATGCGGAGCATCGGCTATGGGAGAGGGTGTCTCGGCAATCGAGAACCCCAAGAGGATAGAGCCCTCTCCCGGCCTCTCCCGCAAGCGGGAGAGGTGAAGTCAAAAAACTCAGCGCTTGTTCTTGATCGGAACGTCCATGTCCTCGATCTTCAGCTCGCGCACCGGCTCGAGCACGGCCCAGGCGACATTCGGATCGACCTTGACCTTGAAGTGATACATGCTCTGGAGCGCCTGATGGTCTTCCTTGCGGAACATCATCTTGCCCTTCGGCGTGTCGAACTCCAGGCCTTCCATCGCGCTGATCAGCTTCTCGGTGTCGGTCGACTTCGCCTTGGTGACGGCGGCGACGACGGACATCGCGGCGGCGAAGCCGCCCGCGGTGAAGAAGTCCGGCGGTGCGTTGAAGCGCTTCTGGTGCTCGGCGACGAGCCAGTCATTTACCGGGTTCTTCGGGATCGCGTAGAAATAATAGGTCGCGCCTTCCATGCCGGGCAGGCCCTTATAGGCGGCGAGCGCCGGCAGGATGTTGCCGCCGGTGGACAGCTCGATGCCGTAGCGCTTCGGATCCATGTCCTGGAGTTTCGCCAGCGGATTGCCGGCGCCGGCCCAGATTACCCAGATCACCTTGCGGCCCGGCTTGTCCTTCAGCGCGTCGAACAGGCGCTGGCCGACCGCGGTGAAGTCGGTGGTCGAAGTCGGGGCATATTCTTCGGCGGCGAGGGTCGCGCCGGTCTTGCCGAGCGCCTCCTTGAAGGCTGCGACGCCGTCGCGCCCGAAGGCGTAGTCCTGCGCCAGCGTCGCGACGGTGACGCCCTGCTTGCCGATCGCGACCGCGTTCGAGATCGCGTCCTGCGACGAGTTGCGCGCCGTGCGGAAGATGTAGCGATTCCACTTCTCGCCGGTAATCTGATCCGCGACCGCGGGCTCCACGATTAGGATCTTCTTGTTCTCCTCGGCGACCGGCAGGATCGCGAGTGCGGCGGCCGACGAGGTCGTACCGATCGCGATGTCGACCTTGTCGTCCTGATAGGCTTCCGCGAGCGCGGCCTTGGAGAGATCCGGCTTGCCCTGGTCGTCCTTGGTGATGACGACGATCTTGCGCCCGTCGAGCGTCATGGTGCCCTTGGTGGCGTATTCAAAACCCATCTGCAGGCCGGTCTCGGTCTGCTTGGCATAGGCTTCGAGCGGACCGGTCTTGCCATAGATCAGCGCGACCTTGAGATCGTCGGCCTGTGCGGAGGTGCCCGCGGCGAGGGCGAGGATGGTGGTTGCCATGACGAGTGATCGACGCACGGTGGTCCCTCCTGATGAAATGCTTTGGCCATAGCGATTTGCACAACCACGCAGACATTGCAATTCCACCTTCCGGCGAACCACGGGAACGGCGTGTGTGATACTGTCTCGGTCCGGCCGCGCCGGATCGCTTCCGCCGAGGAAATCGGCAGAAGCGATTGTCGACCTCACCCGTGGAACGGGTTGCTCAAGCTCTGAAAAGGAACGATCAGGCCCGGGTTACCGCCGGTATCCGTTCGCGCGGGAATAGCCCTGCCGGTTCTGTTGCGTCGCGCGGTTTGTGACGCTGGCGCGTGCTTCGCTGGAGATGGGCGTTGCGAGCTTCAGCTCCTCCAGGAAGATCGGCCGGGAGAAATAATAGCCCTGGGCGTAGCGGATCTTGGTCGCAGCCTGGAGGTAGGCGAGCTCCTCGTAGGATTCGATGCCTTCGGCAATCACGGTCATGCCGAGCGCCTCGCTCAGGGATTCGATTGCGCGCAGGATTCCCTGGTTGCGTGGACGCTTATGGATATCGGTGATGAAGGAGCGGTCGATCTTGATCTCGTCCGCGGTGATGTCGGCGAGCGCCGAGAGCGAGGAATAGCCGGTACCGAAATCGTCGATCGAGATGGCGACGCCGAGCTTGCGGAACATCGGCAGGATCTCGGCCTGGAAATGATTCTTGGCGACGAAGGCGTCTTCCGTCACCTCGATCATGAAGCGCTGCGGAAAACCGGTGTGGTCGAGCGCCTGGGCAAAGCTGCGCATGAATTCGGGGTTGCCGGCCTGCTTGGCCGCGACGTTGATGCTGATGGTCGCTTCCGCACCGAATGTCTCGTTGATCAGGTCGATCGACTTGACGATCTCGGCGAGCACGAGATGGGTCAGCTCGTCGATCAGCCCGAGTTCGGTGGCGAGATTGATGAACGAGCCCGGCGCCTGGATCACGCCCTCGTCGTCGCGCAGCCGCACCAGGGCCTCGATGCCCTTCACCTCCTGCGTGCGAATGTCGACCTTGGACTGGAAGGCGCAGCAGAAGCGTTTCTCGAGGATGGCCTGCCGCAGCGACTGCTCGATCTTCATCCGGGCCAGCGCCTCGCGCTCCATGCTGGAATCGAAGAAGGCCGCCGATCCCTTGCCGTCATTCTTGATGCGGTACATCGCGATGTCGGCATTCTGGCGCAGTGTCTCGAAGCTGCTTCCGTGCTCGGGGTAGAGGCTGATGCCGACCGAGGTTGAGGCGAACACTTCCGAATTGTCGATGAAGAACGGCGCCGTCAGCCGTTCCAGGGTCGACTGCATGAATTCGGCGACTTCCTCCTGGTTCTGGATCGGCGACAGCAGCAGCAGGAATTCGTCGCCGGAGATGCGCGACAGCATGTCCGAATCGCGCAAGCCGCGTCCAAGCCGCTTCGACAGCTCGACCAGCAGGGCATCGCCCACGGTGTGACCGTAATAGTCGTTGATGTGCTTGAAATTGTCGACGTCGAGAAAGGCGAGCGCAAAGCGCTCGCCGGCGAGCCCCTGCGCGAGCAGGCTGGCGGCGCGATGCTCGATCACGCGCCGCGAGGGCAGGCCGGTCAGCTCGTCGAAATAGGCCGAGCGGAACAGCTGGTCCTCGAAATTCTTCTGCTCCGTGATGTCGGAGGAGGCCGAGATCAGCAGCTCGCGTCCGTCGAGACGGATCGGACGATGGGTGGTCAGCAGCACCTGGCGTGCGGCTCCGTCGTGGAGCGCTTCCTCGGCGACGACCGCCTGGCCGGAGCTCAGGGCCTGCCGGCAGGCTTCGAGGCGCGACGCGAGATCGCGCGAGGGGCGGCTGCCGTCAATGCCCAGCTGGGCGGCCGCGACATCGTTGACCAGGAGAAGTTCGCCTTGCGCGTCCTGCACGGTCAGGCCGGCAGGCAGCATTCTAACGATTTCCTTGAGAAATCCGAGTTCGGCTTCGCTCGCGCCGGAATATTTGTTGTCGTTCATAGAAGTCATGAATCTTGTTGTTTCAGCGCGCTTTTGCAATGGCCGCGATCTTGCGCGGTTCCCTCTTAAGTTTGGTTAAGGGGTCCGGAGAATTACGGTGGTGTTTTGCGGCGATGCGACGCGCGCAGCCCATCGTCATTAACAGGGCGTCAACGCGTCCGGCGAAACCGCGAACGACGCGCGTGAGCGGGTTTCGTTTGCGCCGCGTCTAACCGTCCTTGGGGATACGGCATTGCATGGTGCAATGAAGTCCGGTCCTGAGATAGGAGACCTCCGTCTTGCCGTCGAAGGCCGACAGCGCCGACTTCAACAGCTTGGTGCCGAACCCGGGCTCGGAGATCTTGTCGACACTCGGGCCCTCGGTTTCATCCCAGGTCACGGTCAGGCGGTCGTCGCTGACGGTCCATGACACCTGCAACAATCCTCGCGGCGCGGAAAACGCGCCATATTTGCCCGCGTTAGTGGCGAGCTCGTGAAACATCAGGGACAGCGTGACCGCAAGCTTCGGCGACAGGAACAGCCGGTCGCCGTTGAGCGTGAAGCGGACATGGCCATAAGGGCCGAGTTCGGAGATCAGGAGGTCGCGAATGTCGCAGCCGCCCTTGTCGATCCGCGAGATCAAATCGTCGGTCGCTGCAAGCGATCGCAGCCGCGGATCGATCCGGGCCCAGATTTGCGGCTGATCGTGCAGCACCTGATGCAGCACGGCATGCACCGTCGACAGCTTGTTCTTCAGCCGGTGCTGGAGCTCGTCGACCAGCAGCTTGCGGTAGTCTTCTTCCTCGATCAGGCGTCTGGAAATCCGGCGCTGCTCGACGAGGAGCGAGCGATAGTGCTCGACGCCCCAGATCGTGAGCGCGCAGACCGCCCAATAGAGTGCCAGCAGCGCGAATCGCGCGTTATCGGCAAGCGCATCGCCAAAATTCACGACGACGCCGAGCACACCGCCGACCAGCGCCGTGATGATGCCGATGCGGAAGCCGCCGAACGCGGCCGCAAAGAACACGGCCGGGAAATACGGCGTGAAATAGACGTCGGGCCGCACATGGGCGAGAGCCCAGCGCGCCAGCGTCGCAACCAGCAGGCAGGCGACCGCAAACGCAAGGCTCAGGCCGAGGGATGGCGGTGCCACGCCCTGCCAGCCCTTGCGGAATTCGTCGATCAGCTTCCCCATGCGCAGTCCGGTCGCGATATGCGTTCGACAATCGAGCGGTCGCCAGGAATGTTACGCATGTCGCCGGCTCCAAGCAAAGCTTGCCTTGTCGGAAGCCGGCAGGAATAGTGCCTGCTGCGGCGCCGACCGTCGTGGCGCCGTCGTCGATCGGTGTCCGCCATTTGGCGTCAAGGGGTTCGAAAACAGGGACATTCCATGGGCAGGCTGGATGGCAAGGTCGCGGTGATCACGGGCGCGACGAGCGGGATCGGGTTGCGGACTGCTGAAGTCTTCGTTGCCGAAGGTGCCAAAATTGTGATCGCGGGTCGGCGTATACCGGAAGGCGAGGCGCTGGCGAAGCAGCTCGGCGCGAATTGCGTCTTCCGCCAGACGGATGTGACAGTCGAAACGCAGATGCAGGCGCTGATTGCGCTGGCGATCGAAAAATTCGGCCGCATCGACTGCCTGTTCAACAATGCCGGGGGCCCGGCGCAGACCGGCGGCATCGAAGCCCTCGAGGTCGAGCGCTTCGACGCGGCGATGGCGACCCTGCTGCGCAGCGTCATGCTCGGTATGAAGCACGCCGCGCCCCACATGAAGAAGCAGGGATTTGGCAGCATCATCAACAATGGCAGCATCGCCGGCCGTCTTGCCGGCTTCTCGTCGTCGATGGTCTATGGTGCGGCCAAGGCGGCGGTGATCCACCTCACCAGATGCGTGGCGATGGAGCTCGGCGAGTCCAACGTCCGCGTCAACTCGATCTCGCCCGGCGCCATCGCGACCGGCATTTTCGGCAAGGCGCTCGGCCTTTCGACCGACGCGGCGGAGAAGACGCCGGCGGTGATGCGCGAGGTCTACAAGACCGCGCAGCCAATCCCGCGCGCCGGCCTTCCCGATGACATCGCCCATGCAGCGGTGTTCCTGGCCAGCGACGAATCCAGCTTCATCAACGGCCATGACCTCGTCATCGACGGCGCGATGACCGGCGGCCGCAACTGGAGCCAGCAGCAGCAGGGCTATGTCGCGTTGCGCAAGGCGTTCGATCAGGGGGCGTAGGAGGTTGGTCTCGTGCCCCGGACGCGGCGCGGCGCGAAGTGCCGCTCCGCAGAGCCGGGGCCCATCTCTCGCACGGAACGTGGCTCACTATTCTGGATCCCGGCTCGCGCTTCGCGCGTCCGGGACACGCAAGTGGAGCGCTAAACCGCCTTTACCCGCACCCGCAATCCGTCGCGCGGTTTCGGGATCGGCCACATCTGCCAGTCCGGCTTGTAGCCGGGCTCCAGCGACACCTCGATGTTCTGCAAGAAGTGCCGCGCGAAGCATTTGGCCTGCATGTAGGCGAAGTGCAGGCCGAGGCACATATGCGCGCCGCCGCCGAACGGCACCCAGGCGAAGCGGTGTCGGTTGCGCTGGGCCTCCTCGGTGAAGCGAGAGGGATCGAAGCGGTCCGGCTCCGGCCAGATGTCCTTCATGTGGTGGGTGTAGAGCGGATTGACGCCGATCGCGGTGCCGGCCGGAATCGAAAAACCCTTGAAGGTGAAATCGCGCATGGCGCGGCGCGGCATCGAGGGCACCGGCGGTTTGATCCGCAGCGCTTCCTTGAACGCCATCTCCGACAGCGGCATCTTTTCGAGATCGTCGAAGCTGCTCGGCGCACCAGGGGCGAGTCCCAGGGCCATGACTTCCGCGCGAAGCTTGTCCTGTCAGTCGGGATTTGCCGCGAGCTCGCCGATGAACGACGTCAGCGACGAGGTCAGCGTGTCGTGCGCCGCCATCATCAGGAAGCTCATGTGGTCGATGATGTCCTGTTCCGACAGTAGCGCGCCGTCCTCGTGGGTTGCGCGGCAGAGCTGCGAGAACAGGTCATCGCCGCCGTGATTGCCGCGTCGCAGCGGAATCTGCTCGCGGAAATAAGCGACGATGCGCTTGCGCCCCCTGACGCCTGCCGCCATTTGCGTGCCGGGCAGGGGCCGGCGGATCGGGGCGACGGCGGCGGCGACCATGTCGACGAAGGCGCGGTTGATCTCGTCGACCTCCGGCCCGATATCGGCGCCGAGAAAGGATGCGGCGGCGAGATCGAGCGTGAGCTGCTTCATCGCCGGATAAAGCTGCATCTCGCCGGGTTTCGCCCTCCACTGCGCGACGCGGGCGGCGATGCCGCCGTCGAGATCGCTCAGATACGACTTCATCGGGCCGGACTTGAATGCGACCGACAGCGCCTTGCGGTGCAGCCGGTGCTCCTCGAAATCCAGCAGCATCAATCCGCGCGGAAACAACAGGCCGAGCACCTTGTTCCAGCCATGGGTGGAGGAGAACAGCTTTTGCTGGTCGAACAGCACGAGCTCGTTGGCTTCGGGGCCGAGCAGCACGACATTGGTCTCGCCGAAGAAATGCGTGCGATAGACCTGGCCGTACTTGGCGCCGTTCGACTCGATGTGTCCCTTGGGGTCGGCGAGCACCTGAAAGGTCTTGCCGATGATCGGCCAGCCTTCGTCGCCGGGGATATGTGTCAGCTCGTTGCGCTTGGGCGGAGTGAAGCCGAGCGCAGGCGCGGCTACATTCTGTATCGACATGACGGTCGCTCCGGTTGGCTGGACCCAACATAACACAATCCCGGTCCGCTGATGCGCCGGTGCTTCGCTGGGGCCATCCTTCGAGACGCCCGCCTCTGGCGGGCCCTCAGGATGAGGACAGCGTTGTGCGGCAGCAGTTTCAACGGACTCCGATGCCGCTTAGCCTCATCCTGAGGAGACCGCGGAGGGGTCGTCTCGAAGGACGAGGCGTTCGCCGGGGGCCGGCGGGCCGTGAACTTATCGCTTCGCCGCTTCCTTCTGCAAATCCGGCGCGTTGACGGCCGGAATCGCAACGCGGCCGGCGCCGGTCACCTTCAACGCCTCGGCGGCCTTCTCGTTTTCCATGATCTTGGCCATCACGGCCTGTCCCGCACGCTCGAAGATCGCGCGGTTCTCGATCACGAACTTTTGCGACTTGCGCAAGCCGTCGATGTAGCCGTTGATCTCGGGCACCACGTAGCGCGCGACCATGTCCCAGCTCCGGCGCGTGTTCTCCGGATTGGCCCAGTCGTGCACGAAGCCGATGACGGCGCCGACGCCACCGGAGACCTGCATCACGTTCTTGATCATCTTGACGAGATCGTCGGGCGTGCCGATGACGGAGGCCGCGCCCTCGACGAAGGCGGTCTTGTCGACGGCCTCGTCGGGTGAGGCGAACGCGGTGAGCCCGGGTCGTTGCAGCGTGCCGACATTATATTCGTTGTGCCAGCGCATCAGCCCGGCGCCGGCCTCGCGGCGCGCCTGCTCGCGGGTTTCGGCGATGTGCCAGGTCAGCAGCACGCGCCAGTTCGCGCGATCGACCTTGGTGCCGTGCTTTTTCGCCGCATCCTCGGCGAACTGCCATTGCTGCTGCAGCGAAATCAGTCCCTGCGTCGTCATCGAACCCAGCGAGATGATGCCGATGCCGTATTTGCCGGCGAGCGTCATCCCGGAGGGCGAGATCTGCGAGGCCACGACGAACGGCATTTCCTCCTGCAGCGGCAGGAGCTGCAGCGCGGCGTCGTTCATGGTGAACCAGTCGCTCTTCGCAGTGACGCGCTCGCCGTCGAAGAGACGGCGGATCACGCCGATCGCCTCGTCCTGGCGGTCGCGCTGCGTCATCGGATCGATGCCGAGCGTATGCGCGTCGGAGGCGAGCGCCCCGGGACCCGAGCCGAAGATGGCGCGGCCGCCGGTCATGTGGTCGAGCTGCACCATGCGCTGCGCGACATTGTAGGGATGATGATAGGGCAGCGACACCACGCCGGTGCCGAGCTTGATCCGCTTGGTGCGCTCGCCGGCCGCCGCCAGGAACATCTCCGGCGAGGCGATCATCTCCCAGCCGGAGGAATGATGCTCGCCGCACCAAAACTCGTCATAGCCGAGGCTATCTAACTGCTCGACGAGGTCGAGATCGCGCCGGAACTGGAGCATCGGATGCTCCCCGATCGGATGATGCGGGGCAAGGAAGGCTCCGAACTTCAGGCCCGCCATGGCGTTCTCTCCGGCTTACATTTTTTGTTTGTTTGTGGCGCGAAGCTACGTGCTGAAGACAGCGAACGCAATCGCGGGATGTCCCGCGCGGTGGAATGCAGCCATGCGATGGAGCGATCAAACCGTCACAAAGCAAGTCGATTCGTCGCGCGAGCGGTGAGCGACATCCAGGGCACCAAAAGTTCTTTCTGGCCGGCCTGCTCGGCTTCAGCCTGACTTCCCTGCAATCAGTGCGCGCAGGTTTCCTCGTCTCGCTTGCGCTGTTCGCGACATTAATCATGATCTGCGCCGCATTCCTGGCGTGGATGCGCCTGGCATCTGCACGAAGTTGAGGCATTGCGGTTAATACGTGCGGATTTCTGCAGGTTTCCCGTGATTTAGCGCGCCATCGACAGCACACGGTCTTTTTATTTTGCGCTGCAGCAACTATTTGGTTTGGGTGGACGTTGAACGTCGCCTGCCAGGAGCTGCCGTGTCGTTAACCAGAAATGTCGACCTCTTGAGACGTCTGCCAAAGCTGGACGGATTGCGCTTCGCCGAGTTTGGCCGGAGCGCCGATGCGTCCAGTCCGTTGCAGGAGGTTACGGGCTTCGGCGACAACCCCGGCAATCTGCGCCTGTTCGCGTTCGTGCCGCCGCAACTGCAGAAGCCGCGCGCGCTCGTCGTCGTCTTGCACGGCTGCGGCCAGACGGCGGCAAGCTACGACCTCGGCGCCGGATGGTCGACGCTCGCCGAGCACTACGGCTTCGCGCTGTTGATGCCCGAGCAGCAGCGCGTCAACAACAGCAACACCTGCTTCAACTGGTTCAATCCGGAAGACACGGCGCGAGACAGCGGCGAGGCGTGTTCGATTCGCGAGATGATCGCGCACATGATCGAAACGCATCGCGTCGATCCCAGGCGCATCTTCATCACGGGCCTGTCGGCCGGCGGCGGCATGACGTCGGTGATGCTCGCGACCTACCCTGAAGTGTTCGCGGCCGGTGCGGTCATCGCGGGCCTTCCGTACGGCATCGCGACGAATCTGCGCGAGGCGCTCGACGGCATGTTTCATTCCCCGGAGCGGCCGGCGCGCGAACTTGGCGATCTGGTGCGGCGGGCCTCGAATCATCGCGGGCCCTGGCCGAGGATCTCGGTGTGGCACGGCAGCGCAGATCGCACCGTCAATCCCGGAAATGCCAACGAGATCGTCAAGCAATGGCTCGACTTGCACGATCTGCCCGAGGCGCCGATGGCGGAAACTGACATCGACGGCTATCCGCGCCAGGCCTGGTGGAACAAGGACGGCGAGACGCTCGTCGAGTCCTACGCCATCACCGACATGGCCCACGGCACGCCGCTCGGCCTTGCCGATAACGACCAGCGCTATGGCGTGGAAGGCGCGTTCCTGATCGAGGCCGGCATCTCCTCGTCTTATCACATCGCCAAATTCTTCGGCCTCACCGGCTGGATTCCCGACGCGGCGAAGAAGGCCGAGCCAAAGCCGACGCCGGCCCGCTCGCCCGCGCCGCATCTGGCACGCTCGATCCGCGCCGCGGTCGCCGAAGAGACGGCCGAGCCGAAGCGCGAGGAGGCTCGCGGCTTCGATCTCGGCCAGATCATCACGCGCGCGCTCACGGCCGCGGGATTGATGAAATAATTCAGGCCGTCGCGCCGATCCATTCGATCGGCGTCGCCGTCACCTCGCCGCCGGCGACCTTGCGCGTCATCTCCTGATAGGCCTTGAAGAAGTCGCGCGATTGCAGCGCCTTTTGCGCGGCATCGTCACTGACGCTGGCGAGATGGAAATAGCTGCCATTGTCGCGGTTCTTCAGGACGCGATACCCGATCCGTCCTTTCAACTCCGGATCGCCGTCGATCGCCTTGATGAAGCGGCCGACCTCCTGGTGCCAGGCCTCCGTCGTGCCGTTCTTGAATTCGTACCGGATCATGAAGTGCTTCATGTGACGCTCCCTGTTCTCGTTGTGCGTCATCGTCTGCGTGCTGGGCGCGAACCTGCAAGTATGGACAAAATTGATAGTATGGACTTTTTCGGCGTCGCTCCTATGCTCACCTCCCACATGGAGGAAACGACATGGCCAGGGAAAGGACAAAGCCAGTCCCCGCGCGCAACTGTCCGGTCGCGGCCTTTCAGAAGATGATCAGCGGCAAGTACAAGCTGCGCATCGTCTGGGACCTCAAGGACGGCCCGCGCCGCTACGGCGAGATCAGGAGCGGCCTGTTGCGCGGCACGGAAGGCAGCGCCGAGATCACCCCGCGCGTGCTGAGCCGGGAGTTAAAGGCGCTGACTGAAAGCGGCCTGATCGATCGCAAGGATTTTGGCGAGGTGCCGCCGAAGGTGGAATATCGCCTCACCCGCAAAGGCAAGAGCTTCGTGCCGGTGGTCGCCGCGATCCGCGACTGGGGCGACCGCAATCTGAGTGCGCCCCAAGTGCTGGCGGACGCCGCCGAGTAGGGCCTACATCTCGCCGGTGATGAACGGATTGGTCATCCGCTCCTGGCCGATGCTCGAGCCGGCGCCGTGGCCGCAGATGAAGCCGACATCGTCGCCGAGCGGCAGCAGCTTGGTCTTGATCGAGTCGATCAGGGTCGCGTGACTGCCGCCGGGCAGATCGGTGCGACCGACCGAGCCGGCGAACAGGACGTCGCCGACATGGGCGAAGCGCAGATCCTTGTTGAAGAACACCACGCTGCCGGGCGAGTGGCCGGGGCAATGATAGATCTCGAACTGGAGATCGCCGATCGCCACGCTGTCGCCTTCGTCGAGCCAGCGGTCCGGCTCGAAATTGCGCACCCCCGTCATGCCGAAGCGCGCGCCGCTTTCGACCACGTTGTCGAGCAGGAATTTGTCCGCGACATGCGGGCCCTCGATCGGCACCTTCAGCGCGTCGCGCAGTTCGGCCGCGCCGCCGACGTGGTCGATATGGCCGTGAGTCAGCCAGATCTTCTCCACGGTGACGCCGGTCTGCTTGATGGCGTCCAGGATCTTCGGCACGTCGCCGCCAGGATCGATCACCACGGCCTTCTTGGAAGGCTCGTCCCAGATGATGGTGCAATTCTGCTCGAACAGCGTCACGGGAACGATGATCGCGCCCGCTTTCGCGCCTGCCTCGGCTTGTGTCTCGGTTTGCTCGGTCATGGCGCCACAATGCCGATTTTTGCCATTACGCCAAGCAAAAGATTTGCTCCCGGGCTCGGGAACAGCCGCGGACATCGTCACACGGACGTCCCAATTCGCCTGCTGTTTTGAACCGGGGCGCGCCTTCCGCGTTCTCCCGCGCGACGAGCAGTTTTTGGATGGATTTCCCGTATGGCTCAGGGCGGCGAAAATTGGTGGCGCGACGGCATCTTCTATCAGATCTACCCGCGCTCCTTTCAGGATTCAAACGGCGACGGTGTCGGCGATCTCGCCGGCATTTTGCAGCGGCTGCCTTATGTGAAATCGCTCGGCGTCGACGCGATCTGGCTGTCGCCGATCTTCCCCTCGCCGATGGCCGATTTCGGCTACGACATCTCCGACTACACTGGCATCGAGCCGCTGTTCGGCACGATGGCGGATTTCGATGCGCTTCTTGCCGCCGCGCACGACAACGGCCTCAAGCTGATCCTCGACCTCGTGCCGAACCACACCTCGGACCAGCATCCCTGGTTCGTCGAGAGCCGTTCCTCGCGCGACAATCCCAAACGCGACTGGTACATCTGGCGCGACCCGGGCGAGGCTGGCGGCGTGCCGAATAATTGGCTGTCCGAGTTCGGCGGCAGTGCGTGGCAGTTCGACGAGGCGACCGGTCAGTACTACTATCACGCCTTCCTCGCCCAGCAGCCGGACCTCAACTGGCGCAATCCCGATGTCCGCGCGGCGATCTACGACGTGATGCGGTTCTGGCTGGAGAAGGGCGTCGACGGCTTTCGCGTCGACGTGATCTGGCATCTGATCAAGGACGCCGAGTTCCGCGACAACCCGCCCAATCTGCATTATGCCGAGGGCCGGCCGCCGAACGAAAAGATCCTGACGCAATATTCCACCGACCAGCCGGAGGTGCACGACGTCATCGCCGAGATGCGGCGCGTCACGGATGCCTATGATGCCCGCGTCCTGATCGGCGAGATCTATCTGCCGCTGCATCGCCTCATGGCCTATTACGGCAACGATCTCACCGGCGCGCAGATGCCGTTCAATTTCGCGCTGCTCTCGACCCTCTGGAGCGCGCGGTCGATCGAGAAGATCGTCGAGGATTACGAGAAGGCGCTGCCGAAGGGTGCCTGGCCGAATTGGGTGCTCGGCAACCACGATCGCCCGCGCGTCGCAAGCCGCGTCGGGCCGGAGCAGGCCCGAATCGCCGCCATGCTGCTGTTGACGCTGCGCGGCACGCCGACGCTCTATTACGGCGACGAGATCGGCATGCATCAGCTCGCGATCGCTCCCGAGTTCGTGCGCGACCCCTTCGAGAAGAACGTACCCGGCATCGGTGTCGGCCGCGACGGCTGTCGCACGCCGATGCAGTGGGATTCGTCTAACTTCGCCGGGTTCTCGGACGTCAGGCCATGGCTGCCGCTGCCGGAGGATCACATCCGCAACAACGTCGTCGATCTCGAGGCCGATTCGCGCTCGATCCTGACGCTCTACAAGCGCCTGATCGCGTTGCGGCAAGGGTGTCCGCCGCTGGTCGCGGGCGATTATCATCCGATCGCGGCACAAGGCGATCTCCTGGTCTATCGCCGTGCGACCGAGGGCAGGGCGGTGATCGTGGTGCTCAATCTCGGCCCCGAGCCGATCGCGGTCACCACCAGCGCGATCAAGTTTGGCAGCGAGATTCTGCTGTCGACATTCCTGGATCGCGAGGGAGAGCGGCTCGAAGGCGTGCTGGATTTGCGCGGCAATGAGGGGGTGGTGGTGATGCCACCGCAGCCTTAGTCGTCGTCCTGGACAAGCGAAGCGCAGATCCAGGACCCATTACCCCAGCGAGTGGTTTGGCGAAGATCGTGGTGAACACTTCCTACGACAACGCGCGATTGGGGTAATGGGTCCTGGCTTTCGCCAGGACGACAACGGAGTGTGTGCTCGCACCGCCTACCCCGGATGCTTGTTGCCCCGCACCGTCTTGTCGATATCACTCCGCTTCAACAGATAGTCCAGCCCACCGACGCGGTACCAGCGATAGCCGTAGGGCTCCAAGACGACGCGGTGCTGGCCGCGCTTGTCGGCGTGGCTGTGGTCTTCCGCGAGCAGATTGATCAGGTGCGCGCCGGCCTCATCAGGCAGCCCCGTCGAGAACGCGATCTCGCGCGGCTTCTCGTCGAGATTGTGCACGAACAGCACGGAATTGTTGCGCCAGTCGTAGCGCATGATGAACACGGCGGGATCGCGCGTCGCGATGATCGAAAAATCGCCCCAGCCGATCTCCGGCACCTCCTTGCGCATGCGGACGATGCGCTCGGTCCAGTTCAGCATCGAGTTGGGATCGCGCCGCTGCTTGGCGACGTTGACGTGCGGATAACCGTAGGGTCCCTCGTCGATGACGGGCAAGGCCGGCTTGTCGCTGGTGGTGAAGCCGCCATGCGGCTCCGTCGACCATTGCATCGGCGTGCGCGCGCAATTGCGTTCCGGCAGCGAAAGATCGTCACCCATTGCGATCTCGTCGCCATAGCGGATCACCGGCGTTCCCGGCAGCGTGCACATCAGGCTGTAGGCGAGCTCGAGCCGCCGGCGGTCGCCACCCAGCATCGGTGCCAGCCGGCGGCGAATGCCGCGGTCGTAGAGCTGCATGTCCTTGTCAGGACCGAAGCTCTTGAACACGGTGTCGCGCTGCGCCTTGGTCAATCGCCCGAGATCGAGCTCGTCATGATTGCGCAGGAACAGGCCCCATTGCGCCGAGGCGGGCCGCGGCTTGGTCGCCTTCAGCGCTTTCCCCAGCGGGCGGGAATCGGACGAGGCCAGCGCATAGAACAGATGCTGGTTGACCTGGAAATTGAACATCATATGCATGCGGTCGGCATCGCGGCCGAAATATTCCATGTCCGTCTTTGGCAGCACGTTGGCCTCGGCGAGGATGATGGCATCGCCCTGCCGCCATTGCAGGAATTCACGAAACGTCCGCAGCATGTCGTACTGCTCGGTCGGCTTTTTCACCTTGGCGCCTTTGGTCGCGATGACGAAAGGCACCGCATCCATGCGAAAGCCCGAGACGCCGAGCTGGATCCAGAAGCCCATGATTTTCAAAATCTCGGCCTGCACATGCGGGTTCGAGGTGTTGAGATCGGGCTGGAAATCGTAGAAGCGGTGGAAGTACCAGGCGCCGGCTTCCTTGTCGCGCGTCCAGGTTGATTTCTGAACGCCGGGAAACACCATGCCCTGATTGGCGTTGGCCGGCTTCTTGTCGGACCAGACATACCAGTCGCGGTAGGGCGAATTCCTGTCGCTCCGCGCCGCCTTGAACCAGGGATGCTGGTCGGAGGTGTGGTTGACGACGAGATCGATGATGACGCGAATGCCGCGCTGCTTGCAGCCATGGGTGAACTCGACGAAATCGCCGAGCGTGCCGTAGCGGGCATCGACGCTATAATAATCGGCGACATCGTAGCCATCGTCGCGGCCGGGCGAGGTCTGGAACGGCATCAGCCAGATCGTGGTGATGCCGAGGCCGTGCAGATAATCGAGCCGGCGCAACAGGCCCTTGAAATCGCCGATGCCGTCGCCGTTGGCGTCCATATAGGTGCCGACGGACAGGCAATAGATGATGGCGTTTTTGTACCAGAGATCGTCGATCATGCGCGCGCAGCCTCGGTGGTTCCGCCGAGGTGCGGCGGCTGCGTGATAAGTGTTAAGAGCGAGAGCGGTTCCGTACTCCGCCGTCGTCCTGGACAAGCGAAGCGCAGATCCAGGACCCATTACCAGGCCAAAATTTGACGAGGACTGGTGGTTACCAGCTAGTGCACCAACGATCGCTTGGGGTAATGGGTCCTGGCATTCGCCAGGACGACAACTGAGGAATCGGCTATCCTCCCCCTCATGGACAACACCGCCCGCATCGCCATCGTGCCGCCGCCGGACCGCCGTCAATCCGAGACGGCGCTGGCGATCGCGCGCGGCACGGCGCGGTTGCTGCGCTCGCTCGGCTTCACCTGCATCAGCGAATTGCCGCTGCCCTCGGGGCGGCGCGCCGATCTCGTCGCGCTGAACGAGCGCGGCGAGATCTGGATCGTCGAGATCAAATCGTCGGTGGAGGATTTGCGCGCCGATCAGAAATGGCACGAATACCGGGCGCATTGCGACCGGCTGTTCTTCGCCTTCACGCAGGACCTGCCTTGCGAGATTTTTCCGCAAGATAGCGGCCTGATCATCGCGGATGCCTATGGTGCGCACCTGCAATGCGAGGCGCCCGAGCACAAGCTCGCCGCGGCCACGCGCAAGCAGATGACGGTGCGGTTCGCGATGGCGGCGGCGTTGCGGATCAACCGGCTGGTCGATCCACAGGGGCATGCGGAGCTTTGGGAGTGAGTCCGGCCTCGTGTCCCGGACGCGCTGCAACGCTTCCGCGTTGCTGCGCAGAGCCGGGGCCCAGCAGGCGACGATTCGAGCTGAGGCATGGGCCCCGGCTCGGCAGCGCATCACTCCGTGCTGCGCAGCGTCCGGGGGCACGGTAGCCGTGACTATCAGCGTGGCGCGCGCTTGGCCAAAATCCGCTGCAGCGTGCGCCGGTGCATGTTGAGGCGCCGCGCCGTCTCCGAGACGTTCCGGTTGCACATCTCGTAAATGCGCTGGATGTGTTCCCAGCGCACACGGTCAGCTGACATCGGGTTCGCCGGCAATTCGGACTTGTCCGAGCCGGTCGACAGCAGCGCCGCGACCACGTCGTCGGCGTCCGCGGGCTTCGAGAGATAATCGACCGCGCCCATCTTCACCGCGGTGACGGCGGTGGCGATGTTGCCATAGCCGGTCAGCACGATCGCGCGGGCGTCGGGGCGCTTCTTCTTCAGCGCCGAGACCACGTCGAGACCGTTGCCATCACCCAGCCGCAGATCGACCACGGCGAATGCGGGAGCGGCCTTGCCGATCTGCGCCAGACCGTCCGAGACGGTGTCGCATGACGTCACCGCAAAACCGCGCGTTTCCATGGCGCGCGACAGCCGCTCCAGGAATGGCTTGTCGTCCTCCACGATCAGCAGCGAGCGGTCGGTCTGTTCATTCAGTTCGGCGATGGCGTTCAAGGTTTGTCCTCTCTCCAACGCGTCTACATATGGCCTCGCAATCGGGCGGTGCCAAGGCCGCCAATGGTCGATCGGCCCCGTTGTGCGACGCAAGGTCGCGGCCTATCCTATTGTTTGTTCGAAGGTCTCGATAGCCTCAAAACGCTCTCTCGGCCACGTGATCTGGACCACTGCGCCATGGTCCGGAAAGGTCCGGTTGGTAAACGAGACCTTGGCGCCGGTGCGCTCCAGCAAGGTGCGCGCGATGAACACGCCGAGCCCGAGACCGCCGCCTTCGTCCTGGCTGCGCCGCCGCGACAGATAGGGCTCGCCGATCCGGTTCAGAATGTCAGGCGGAATGCCGGGACCATCATCGGAAATCACGAGCTCGATCGTGTCCTTGTTCCACCACGCATTCACCTCGACGGTGGTGCGGGCGAAATCGACCGCGTTCTCGACGATGTTGCCGACGCCGTAGAGGATCGCCGGATTGCGCGAGCCGACCGGCTCGGCCACGATGGCGACGGCGATACGCACCTTGATATCGACGCCGAAATCGCGGTGCGGCGCCACCACCTCCTCGATCAGCTCCGACAGCTTCATTCGGTCGAACGGTGCGCCGGTGGAGGAGAGCTGGGTGATCTTGCTCAATATGTCGCGGCAACGCTGCGTCTGCTCGCGCAGGGTCTTCAGGTCGGCGGCAAAGTTCGGCTCCTTCACCGTCTTCTCCAGCTCGCGCGAGATCAGGAAGATCGTCGCGAGCGGCGTGCCGAGCTCGTGCGCCGCGGCCGCAGCCAGGCCGTCGAGCTGGGTCAGATGCTGCTCGCGCGTCAGCACCAGCTCGGTCGCGGCCAGTGCGTCGGCGAGCTTGCGTGCCTCTTCGGTGACCTGGAACGAGTAGAGGCTGGTGACGCCGATCGCGAGCGCGATCGAGAGCCAGACGCCGACGAGATAGACCGGCGGCAGCACCAGCGGATCGTCGGAATCCCAGGGCAGCGGCAGATGGAAAAAGAACAGCACCGAGGCGCAGGCGACAGCCAGCACGCCGAGGCCGAAGGTGAAGCGGGCCGGCAGCGCGGTCGCCGAGATCAGCACGGGCGCGAGGAACAGGAACGAGAACGGGTTCTGGAGTCCGCCGGTGAAGAACAAAAGACCCGCCAACTCCACAATGTTGAGCGCGAGCAGTCCGGCCGCCTGCATCGGCTCCAGCCGCTGCAGCGGATTGGACACGGTCTGGAGCGCCAGATTGAGCGCCGCCGACAGGGCGATGATGCTGACGCAGGGGACGATCTCGACATTGAATTCCAGTCCCTGCGCCACGATGAAGATCGCGGCGAGCTGGCCCAGCACCGCGAGCCAGCGCAGCCGCAGGATCGTATCCAGGCGGATATGCCGCTGCGCGGGGCGAAAGTCGGAAGCGGCAAGTTCGGTCATTTCGGCCAAGGGGGCGGTGCCTTCTCGATCACAAGCGCGCGGCTCACGGAACCACCGGATTACAAGCCTTGCGCTCTCCGCTGCAATAGCAGAAGAACGCCCAGCATGACCGAGAATGACCAGGCTTCAAGCTGGCCGACTGTCGCGGATCGCAGCCTCTCCGCGGCCATCGCGGTCGATCACCTCGTCAAGGTCTACAAGCAGACCCGTGCCGTCGACGACATCTCCTTTTCGCTACCGGGCGGCAGCATCACCGGGCTGCTGGGCGGCAACGGCGCCGGCAAGACCACAACCATCGCGACGATCATGGGCCTGGTGCTGCCGACCTCCGGCCGCGTCCAGGTGCTCGGGCATCGGATGCCGGAGGACAGCGCATCCGTGCTGGGTCGGATGAACTTCGAGAGCCCCTATGTCGACATGCCGATGCGGCTCACGGTGCGTCAGAACCTCACCGTGTTCGGCAAGCTCTATGCGGTGAAGAACCTTTCCGATCGCATCGCTGAGCTGGCCTGCGACCTCGATCTCACCGAGTTCATCGACCGCGCCAACGGCAAGCTCTCCGCGGGACAAAAGACGCGCGTTGCGCTTGCCAAGGCGCTGATCAACCAGCCCGAGCTGCTGTTGCTGGACGAGCCGACCGCCTCGCTCGATCCTGACACCGCCGACTGGGTCCGGGGTCATCTGGAGCGTTATCGCAAGGCGAACAATGCCACCATCCTGCTGGCCTCGCACAACATGCTCGAGGTCGAGCGGCTCTGCGACCGCGTCATCATCATGAAGCGCGGCCGTATCGAGGACGACGATACGCCCGAAGCCATCATGGCACGCTACAACCGCACCACGCTGGAAGAGGTGTTTCTGGACGTCGCACGCGGAAGGGTGAACGGGGCGCAGGAGGCGGCGCGATGAACGGGCCGGGGGCGCTTCTTTCGGCATTGCGAGCGAACCGAAGCAATCCAGAATCTCTCCGCGGAAGAATTCTGGATTGCTTCGTCGCAAGGGCTCCTCGCAATGACGGTGCGTGCAGATCCCGGAGCGGCCATGATTGATTCCTCCCTCCACCGTGGCATCTCTCTCCATCGCATCGGCGCGATGATCCTGCGCTATTGGTATCTCCTGCTGTCGTCCTGGCCGCGGCTGCTCGAGCTGCTCTACTGGCCGGCGCTGCAGGTCATCACCTGGGGCTTTCTCCAGCTTTACATCGCGCAGAATGCAAACTTCTTCGCGCGTGCCGGCGGCACCCTGATCGGCGCCGTCATCCTCTGGGACATCCTGTTTCGCGGGCAGCTCGGCTTCTCCATCTCATTCCTGGAAGAGATGTGGGCGCGCAACCTCGGCAATCTCATGATGAGCCCGTTGAAGCCGATCGAGTTTCTGCTGTCGCTGATGATTATGAGCCTGATCAGGCTTGCGATCGGCGTCATCCCGATGACGCTGCTCGCGCTGGTCCTGTTTCACTTCAACGTTTATGCGCTCGGGGTGCCGCTGATCGCGTTCTTCTGCAATCTGATCTTCACGAGCTGGTCGGTCGGCATTTTCGTCTCCGGCCTGGTGCTGCGAAACGGCCTTGGCGCCGAGAGCATCGTCTGGACCTTGATGTTCGGAATCATGCCGCTCGCTTGCGTCTACTATCCCGTCAGCGTGTTGCCGGTCTGGTTGCAATATATCGCCTGGACGCTGCCGCCGACCTATGTGTTCGAAGGGATGCGCGCGCTGTTGATCGAAAACACCTTCAGGACCGATCTGATGCTGAGCGCGTTGGCCATCAACGCGGTGCTGTTAGTTGCATCTTTTGGGGCATTCCTTGCCCTTTTGCGCAGCGCCCGGATGCAGGGCTCGCTGCTGTCAGGCGGCGAATAACGTCACTTTCTCGTGGATTCAGCCCGGTTTGGGCACCTGGGCCACGTAGATGTACGGAACCATGCATTGACGCAATATTACGCATTCGGCAGTATGCTGCGATGCGAAGAGGAATATAGCGATGCCGATTGGTGAGTTTGGCGGCGCGCCGCCCCTGGTGGCCGAAGGCAGTCCGGTCCTGACGACGCCGATGTACTGGATGTACGAGATGGGGCAAGCCTCTCTCAATCCGGCGCGTGCGATCACGGACGCGACCAAGCTGCTGTTTCAAAATCCCCTCAATCCATGGGCACGCACCGAGGTCGGCAAGTCGGTTGCCGCGGCCTGCGAATTGTTCGAACGCACCACGCGCCGTTACGGCAAGCCGGAATGGGGCCTCAACGACACCGAGGTCAACGGCATCCGCGTCCCCGTCGAGGTTCGCTCGGTCTGGGAAAAGCCGTTCTGCCGCCTGCTCTACTTCGATCGCAAGTTCACCCGTCCGCTGCGCAGCCCGCAACCGCGCGTGCTGATCGTCGCGCCGATGTCCGGCCATTACGCGACGCTGCTCCGCGGCACCGTCGAGGCTTTCTTGCCGGCGCATGAGGTCTACATCACCGATTGGGCCGATGCCCGCATGGTGCCGCTCAGCGACGGCCGCTTCGATCTCGACGACTACATCGACTACGTCATCGAGATGCTGCATGTCCTCGGCGGCAACACGCATGTGCTGGCGGTGTGCCAGCCCTCGGTTCCCGTCGTCGCTGCCGTTTCGATCATGGAAGCGCGCCGTGATCCCTTCGTGCCGACCTCAATGACTCTGATGGGCGGCCCGATCGACACCCGCCGCAATCCGACCGCAGTGAACAACCTTGCGCAGGAGCGCGGTATCGACTGGTTCCGCAACCACGTCATCACCAAGGTGCCGTTCCCGCATCCGGGCATGATGCGCGACGTCTATCCGGGATTTTTGCAGCTCAACGGCTTCATCAGCATGAATCTCGACCGGCATATGGATGCCCACAAGCAGCTGTTCGCCAATCTGGTGAAGGGCGACGGCGACCTCGTCGACAAGCATCGCGACTTTTACGACGAATATCTCGCGGTGATGGATCTCTCCGCCGAGTATTACCTGCAGACCGTCGACACCGTGTTCGTGAAGCATTCGCTGCCGAAGGGCGAGATGACCCATCGTGGAACACGCGTCGATCCCTCCAAGGTCACGCGCGTTGCGTTGATGACGGTCGAAGGCGAGAACGACGACATCTCCGGCATCGGTCAGACCGAAGCAACGCACACATTGTGCAGCTCGATTCCCGATCATCGCCGCGTTCATTACGTCCAGAAGGGCGTCGGACATTACGGCGTGTTCAACGGCTCGCGCTTCAAATCGGAAATCGTGCCGCGCATCCATGACTTCATGGTCTCGGCGGCGAATCCGAGCTCATTGCAGGCGCTCGCGGCTGAATAATCGCATATTTCGGCTTTCCCGCTGCAAATCGACGCCCTGTCGGAGGCTCCGACAGGGGCAAGTTCCCGCCAGATTCGCGGTATTCAGGTAGCTTTGTAGGAGTGAGTCCAACCTCACCCCTTGGGGGTGCCGCATGCGCCGAACGGGGGCGAAAAAAGCCGGTTCCAACCCCAGTCTGTAGGGTCTCCCGGACGCCAGACCCCTGTATATTGGGCAAATGATTTGTTTTTGCGCCGAGCGCTTTCCCTGGCGGCGGTTATGGCAGAATCCGGGCGCTCTCCTGCCCCCCGGACTGACAGACATGGCCACTCGCGCACTCCTCTATCGCCGGCCCCACGAGCCGAAGACCCTCCTGATCACCCATGGATCGCAATATTTTGCGATTCGGCTGCGCCGGCATCGCCGCGCGCGTCGTTACACGCTCAGAATTCATCCGAGCGATCGCGAAGCCATCCTCACCATGCCGCCGCGCGGGACGCTCGCCGAAGCAAAAGACTTTGCGCAGCGCCACGGCGCGTGGATCGCGGCACGTCTCGGCCGTTTGCCGAAGGCCGCACCGTTCCAGCCTGGCACAGTGATACCGCTTCGCGGCGTTTCTCATCGCATCGTTCATCGCGCCGGCACCCGCGGTACGGTGTGGACGGAAGTGCGCGATAGCGGTGAGCGCATTCTCTGCGTCGCCGGCGGCGTCGAACATGCGGACCGTCGCGTCAGCGACTTCCTCAAGCGCGAGGCCCGCCGCGATCTTCAGCGTGCCGCGGAAGCCTATGCCGGCGAGCTCGGCGTCAAGGTCAAGCGGCTCTCGATCCGCGATCAATCGAGCCGCTGGGGCTCCTGCACCTCGGCCGGTTCGCTGTCGTTCTCCTGGCGCCTGATCCTCGCGCCACCCTACGTGCTCGACTACCTCGCCGCGCACGAGGTCGCCCATCTCGTCGAGATGAACCACTCGGCGCGATTCTGGCGCGTCTGCGGCAAGGTCTGCCCGTCGATGGAGCGCGCCAAGAAGTGGCTCGATACGTACGGCAACGATTTGCACCGGTACGGGGTCGAGGATTAGGTCCTCGCTGCCAGCCTCCATCTGACGCTGTCATCGCCCGGCTCGACCGGGCGATCCAGTGTTCCGAGGCGGTTGTTATTGAACCGAGAGGCCGCGGCGTACTGGATTCCCGCGTTCGCGGGAATGACAGTTGAGAATGCGGCGACGTCCGCGCGAACTCAATTCATCCCTCTGCTCAGGCGCTGATATCCGCGCTTGTCCCCGGCTGCGTGCGCGAGGCGAGATAGGATGACTGCAATTGCGCGGCCGCCTTCTGGCCCTCGGTCAGCATCGCCTGGAAGGCCGCGTCGAGTTGATCGCGGCTATAGGTTGCGGAGCTGCTTTCACGCGGGGTCCATTGCGATTGCGTGATCGCGGTGGAAGCTTTTTCAACGGTGCCACCGAGCCGCTCGGCGTAGCTGTCGGCCCGCCACTGCGCCAGATCCGGTCCACTCAGACCGGGTGGATCCTCCAGCTTGCCGATCTTTGCAGCCGCCTCGTTGGTCATCGTCGAGGACCCGCCATTGTACAGGGTGGCGACCACCTTGCCGTCGACCTTCACCTGAGCATAGGTATTCTCCGGTGCACCGTCCGAGACGGCCGATTGAGTCGCGCTCGTGTCATGGGTCATCAGCCAGTTCGTTGCCATGAGGTCGCGCAGGTGAGGATTGTCCGCCGCGGATATCGACTTGGCGCCTGTCAGGGGCTTGACCTGCGAGACGTCGATCCGAAAGCCGTCGGTCGCAGCATCAGTCGCATCCGGTCCCGCCGGCTGAAGACTCGATGTCCTATTCGAAGCGGACGTTGATGCGGGCCGCAGATGAGGCAACGCCGCGCTGGATACACCTGACATCATGGAACGCTCTCCGATACTTGCTCAACCTATGAGAGCAAATCCCGGGCCGCCGCCCCGAGCTTGAAGAGACTGGTTTTTTTGCGTTCCGGGAGCTGCGGGGACCGGTCGATTTTGCCATGGTAGGCAGGACTTGCCGAAGACGACACTGGTGGCGAACAGGGATAGCCGAGATAGCGGCCGCGTTCGGGATGATGGCGGGACGGTTCTGTTTTGCCCGACGTGTCAAATGGCCTTGCTGCCGGAATCAGCCGTCTTGCGACTCGCGTAAGCCGTTGATTCCGCTATCACTGGCTACTGTGCATGGGGTTGTTTTCGCGATTTTTGTTTTGAGGCCACAACGACCCCACGCAGAACCTATCGATTCCCGCCGAACAGCCGGTCCATCAGCCAGCCGTCGAGTCCTGCGGCTGCTTCCGGACGGGCATTGGCGCGCGTCGGCGGCGGCCGATAGCCGCCGTTGTTGGCAGGTGCCGGTGCGGGCGCTGCCGCTGTTGGCGGCGACACTTGCGACGTTGCCTGCGCCAGGTTCGACAGGCCCCAGCCACCTGGAGAGCTCGGCAAGGCTGCCACCGGCACGCCCTCGTGCGCCGTCTTCATGAAGCGCGACCAGACTTCGACCGGCAAGCCGCCGCCGGTCGCCTTCTTGGTCGGCGAGTTGTCGTCATTGCCGAGCCACACGCCGGTGACGAGGTTGGCGGTGTAGCCGATGAACCAGGCGTCGCGGTAGTCCTGGCTGGTGCCGGTCTTGCCGGCCGCCGGCCAGCCCGGGATCTCCGCCTTCTTGGCGGTGCCGCTGATCAGCGTTTCCCGCATCATCGCGTTCATCATGCCGACATAGCGCGGGTCGACCACCTGGTTGTGCTCGTCCGCCTGGCGCATGTAGAGCAGCTTGCCACTGAGCGTCCTGATCCGCGTGACGACATGCGGCGTCGCCGCGAGGCCGCCATTGGCGAAGGGCGCATAGGCGCCGACCAGCTCGACCATCGAGACTTCGGAGGTGCCGAGCGCGATCGAGGCGTTGGGCTCGAGTTTCGAGGAGATGCCGAGCCGGTGCGCGGTGCGCACCACGTTCTTCGGCCCGACCTCGAGGCCGAGGCGGATGGCGACCGTGTTGAGTGACATCGCGAGCGCCTGGGTCAGCGTCACCGCGCCGAAATATTCGTGGGTGTAGTTCTCAGGTTTCCAGCCCTTGACCTCGATCGGCGCGTCCTGGCGGAGCGTGTCGGGCGTCAGCCCCTGCTCGAGCGCGGTCAGGTATACGAACGGCTTGAACGAGGAGCCCGGCTGGCGCCTGGCGGTGACCGCGCGGTTGTACTGGCTCTCGGAGTAGTTCCGCCCGCCGACCATGGCGCGAACCGCGCCGTCCGGCGTCATCGCCACCAGTGCGCCCTGGCTGACATTGAACTTGACGCTCTTGGCCGCGAGCTCGTCGATGATGGCGGCTTCCGCCACGCTCTGGAGCTTCGGATCGATCGTGGTCTCGACCTTGATGCTCTCGTCGATCTGGCCGACCAGATCGTCCAGCACCTCGCCGATCCAGTCGGCGACGTAATTGACCGTGCCGGCGCCGACCGGCTTCACATTGTAGGAGGGTTGGCCGATCGAGGCCTGCGCCTGCGCCTCGGTGATGAATTTGGCATCCGCCATCGCCGTGAGCACGATTTTCGCGCGCGCTTCCGCGCCCTCGGGGTTGCGGTTCGGCGCGAGCCGCGAAGGCGATTTGACGAGGCCGGCCAGCATCGCGGCCTCCGCGACGGTGACGTTCTTGGCCGACTTGCCGAAATAGCGTTGCGCGGCGGCCTCGACGCCATAGGCGCCGGAGCCGAAATAGACGCGGTTGAGATAGAGCTCCAGGATCTCGTTCTTGGAATGCTTGCGCTCCAGCCAGATCGCGAGCTCCGCTTCCTGCAGCTTGCGCGCCATGGTGCGCTCCTGAGTCAGGAACAGGTTTTTCGCCAATTGCTGCGTCAGCGTCGAGCCGCCCTGCGACACGCCGCGATGGAGCACGTTGGTGACGAGCGCGCGCAGGATGCCTACGGGATCAATGCCGAAATGCGAATAGAAGCGGCGATCCTCGATGGCGATGAACGCCTTGGGCAGATATTGCGGCAGATCCTTCAGCGAGACGTTGGCGCCGGCCATCTCGCCGCGTTGCGCCAGCATGCTGCCGTCGATGCCGACGATCTGGATCGTCGGCGGCCGTTTGGGGACTTCCAGCGACTGGATCGGCGGCAGATGAGCGCCGACATAGATCACGACGCCGATCACGGCGATCGCGCCCCACAGGCCCAGCACCGCGCCCCAATAAACCAGGCGACCAAGGCTCGCGCCGATGCGCGATTTGGATCGCCGCTTGGCACCGCCGCGGCCGGTCGGCGCCTTCCGCTCGCGCGGCGGCTCGTCGCCGACATCCTCGCTCTTGCGTTTGGCGGATGATTTCGCTGATTTCTTCGGCTTGTCATCGCCGCCAGGAATACGATCGGCCGCGGTCAGGCGCAGATCGGCGAGTGCTGCAGGCAAGCCGAACAACGGCTCCTTCCGCCCACCCTTTTTCTTTCCCAACCCCATACGCAAACGCCCGGTCAGCCCGCCCCGCCGCACGCTAGCGGTCGCTGTTTAAGGCCCGGTTACCCAGAACTTAACGCGCGATTAGGAGGTGCGGCATTCGCCGGCCGCAGTTCCGCTAGGCAGTCGGCGGCGCTAGGATCGTCGGCATAATCAAGAGGGAACGCAGATGGGCCACATCGATCCGACCAAGGAGATTTTCGCGCAGTTCCGGGACAACGACCGCCCCGGTCCGATCCACATGCTCAACCTGGTACGCTTGCGCAAGGAGGCGGCCTATCCGGACGGCCGCAAGACGAGCGGTGCGGAAGCCTATGCGGCCTATGGCCGCGAGAGTGGTCCGGTGTTCGAACGCCTCGGCGGCCGCATCGTCTGGCAGGGCAAATTCGAGCTGATGCTGATCGGCCCCGAGACTGAGCGCTGGGACCATTGCTTCATCGCCGAATACCCAAGCGTCGCCGCCTTCGTCGAGATGATCCGCGATCCCGTCTATCGCGAAGCGGTGAAGCACAGGCAGGCCGCGGTGGAGGATTCACGGCTTATTCGGCATGCGGTGCTGCCGGTGGGGAAGAACTTTGGCGAGATACCGGAGTAGAGCCATGTCATTCCGGGGCGATGCGAAAGCATCGAACCCAGGTGCGCAATTGCGCACCTGAGAATCTCGAGATTCCGGTCTGGCGCTCGCGCGCCAGCCCGGAATGACCGTGCAGAACTAACCCGCCGGACTCGCATCCTCAATGATCGGGCCGAACAGCTCCCAGCGTTCGCCGTTGAACTTCATCATCTGAAGCTGCTTGTTGACCCGGTAGTCGGTCGGTGAGGTGTTGGCCTTGATGCCCGGCAGCGCGGTGTCGCTGGTCACGTCCTTCAGCGACGCGGCCTGCTTCATCACGTTCTCGCGCGTCAGGTCGTCGCCGCACTGCTTCAGCACATGGACCAGCAGCTGCGCCGTGCTGTAGCCGTAAGTGTTGAAGTTCGAGTCCTTGTCCCCATCCGGATAATATTTGGCCATGAAGTCGAAATACCTCTTGAGGCCGGCATCGTCCTTCCAGGTCGGGTCGAGCGGTTCCTTGCCGTAATTGACGCTGATCAGGCCCTTGGCGGCGTCGAGGCCGGCCGGCTTCAGCACCGCGCCGACCGAGGTGGCGTTGATGTCGACGATCTGCACCGGATGCCAGCCCATCTCGGCGATCTTCTTGATCGCCTGGGCCGCCTGCTTCGGCGTGGTGGCGCTGAAGAACAGATCGGCGCCGGCGTCCTTGATCTTGAGGATCTGCGAGTCGACCGTCGGATCGGAGACTTCGTAGGAAGCTTCAGTCACGATCATCTTGGCAGCCTTGTCGCCGAGGCCGGCCTTGATGCCGTTCAGATAGTCCTTGCCGAGGTCGTCGTTCTGATAGAGCACGCCGATCTTGGCGTTCGGATGCTCTTTCAGGATGTACTGTCCGTAGATGCGGCCTTCGACGAAGTAGTTGGGGTTGAAGCCCATCGTCCACGGAAAGTTCTTCGGATCCGTGAACCTCGAGGCTCCGGTCGCCGCGAACAGTTGCGGCACCTTCTTCGAATTGAGATATTTCTGTACGGCTGCGTTCACCGGCGTGCCGATGATCTGGAAGGTCAGCAGGACCTCGTCGCTCTCGACGAGCTTGCGAATCTGCTCCACGGCTTTCGGCGGCGAGTAGGCGTCGTCATACTGGATCAGATTGATCTTGCGGCCGTTGACGCCGCCCTGGTCGTTGATCATCTTGAAATAGGCGGCCTGGGTCTTGCCGATCGACGAATAGGCCGATGCCGGTCCAGAAAACGGCATCGTCTGGCCGACCTTGATCTCGGTGTCGCTGGCGCCCGGATCATATTTCTTCTGGGCATTGGCCGCCGAGACCGACAGCGCCAGGGTCAGCGCCGTTGCCGTGGCCAGATGCAGAATTCCATTCCTCATTCGCGTTTTCCTCAGTGTTTATTGCCGGTGATCAATCGGGTGCGCTTGTGCGCACCTGATGTCACCGCTGAGGGCGATTGTGGATGAGGCATTGCTGCAACGCAAGCTGGGCGTGCGCCCGCAGTTCGTAGCATGGGCGGCTTCGTAGCAGCTTCATAAGGTGGGCCAGCCCAGGCGGATGCGCGATGCGCATCCGGGGCGTGACCCACCACTTCTGTTTCCGCGGAATCAAAGAGGTGGGTTACCCTGCGCTAACCCACCCTACCCAGTAACTAACCCGCTGGACCTGCATCCTCCATGATCGGGCCGAACAGCTCCCAGCGTTCGCCGTTGAACTTCATCATCTGCATCTGCTTGTTGACGCGGTAGTCGTTCGGCCCGGTGTTGATCTTGATGCCGGGCAGCGCGAAGCTCGGGGTGAAGTCCTTGATGTTGGCGACCTGCTTCATCACGTTCTCACGCGACAGGTCGTCGCCGCACTGTTTCAGCACCTGCGTCAGCAATTCGGCGACGGAATAAGCATAGGTGTTGACGGTATTGAGCTTGTCGCCTTCGGGGAAATACTTGTCCATGAAGGCGAAGAACGCTTTCACGCCCGGATCGTCCTTCCACTGGGGATCTCCGGGCTCCTTGCCGTATTGGGTCGAGATGATGCCCTTGGAGATCTCGAGGCCGGCCGGCTTCAGTGTCGCCGAGATCGGGCTCGCGTTGATGTCGAGAATGTGCACCGGCGTCCAGCCGAGCTCGGCGACCTTCTTGATCGCCTGCGCCGCGAATTTGGGTGTCGAGGCATCATAGAAAAGATCGGCGCCCAACGACTTCAGTTTGACCACCTGCGAGTCCACGGTCGGATCGGTGACCTCGTAGGAGACTTCGCCGACGATCATGCTGGCGGCCTTGTCGCCGAGACCGCTCTTGAGGCCGGCGAGATAGTCGCGGCCCATGTCGTCGTTCTGATAGAGCACGCCGATCTTGGCGTTCGGATGCTCCTTGAGAATGTACTTGGCGTAGATGCGTCCCTCAGACACGTAGTTGGGATTATAGGCGATGGTCCAGGGATAGTTCTGCGGATCGTTGAAGCGCGCGGCGCCGGTCGAGGCCAGCAGCTGCGGGATCTTCTTGCCGTTGAGATATTTTTGCACGGCGGCGTTCGCGGCCGTGCCGATGATCTGGAAGGTGAACAGCACCTCGTCGCCTTCGACGAGCTTGCGCACCTGCTCGACCGTCTTCGGCGGCGAATAGGCGTCGTCATACTGGATCAGATTGATCTTGCGGCCGTTGATGCCGCCTTGATCGTTGATCATCTTGAAGTAGGCGGCCTGGGTCTTGCCGATATTGGCGTAGACGGAATAGGCCCCGGAGAACGGCACGGTCTGGCCGATCTTGATCTCGGTGTCGCTCGCGCCGGTGTCGTATTTCTTCTGGGCGAGAGCTTGGTTGGCGGAGAACGCGAAGGCGAGCGCCGCCGTGGCAGTGATGAAGGCTCTGCGATTGCTCATGTGGGGGTGTTCCTCCTGACGGAATTTCCGACCGACGGTCTTGTCCCGTTGATTGCCAACGGTCGCCATCGCTGTCGGAGATTGTGGAGGAACGGCAGGCGACGCGCAAGGATCGCGGCGCCGCGCCTTAGCGTCTCACGTCAGGAACAGCGCTAACAGCGCGAGCGCCGCCGGCAGCGCCTGCACCATCAGGATGCGCGTGCTGACGGTCGCTGCACCATAAGCGCCGGCCACGATCACGCAGAGCAGGAAGAATGCCTTGATCTGGAACGCGAAGGCCGGATTGCCGTGCACCAGCCCCCAGACCAGGCCTGCGGCCAGGAAGCCGTTATAGAGCCCCTGGTTGGCGGCCAGCACCTTTGTGATCGCTGCCTTCTCGGGCGTGTTGCGGAAGACCTTCAAGCCTTGCGGCTTGTCCCAGAGAAACATCTCCAGGATCAGGAAGTAAGCGTGCAGTGCGGCGACCAGCGCCACCAAAATATTCGCGATCCAAATCAAGTTGAGCTCCCCCAGCGCCAGCTTTCGGGTGGACGTTAGCACGGTGGGCGTGGCAAGTGCGATGGCGTGTTTCGATGCCATGGTGCCGCAATGCCCGCGCGACCGACCAAATCACCTGTAAGCTTCGGCCTCGATCGGCTGGCGACGCCGATCGGGATTGCGCTGCTCGTCACCGACGCTGCGGGCGCCTTGCGCGCGCTCGACTGGGAGGATTACGAGCACCGCATGCGCGAGCTCTTGCGCCTGCATTACGGTGTGGTGGAGCTGAGTGACCAATCCGCGCCCGCGGCCATGCGGACTGCGCTGTCGGACTATTTCGACGGCGATCTCGGTCAGCTCTCGGGCATCGCCTGGCGCATCGCCGGTACGCCGTTCCAGCAGAAGGTCTGGAATGCGTTGACGCAAATCCCTGCCGGCACCACGATGAGTTACGGCGCGCTCGCTGCAAGGATCGACATGCCCAATGCCATTCGCGCCGTCGGCCATGCCAACGGCTCCAACCCGATCAGCGTGGTGCTGCCGTGCCACCGCCTGATCGGCGCCGATGGTTCCCTGGTGAAGTATGGCGGCGGCCTCGCGCGCAAGCGCTGGCTGCTGCGGCATGAAGGCGTGGCGGTTTAGGTCTCCCCGCTCACGCCGCGGGCTGAACCGCCTTGTCGCCGGCCATCACGTGGGTCAGCGCGCTCTTGATCGCGGATTGCCGCGTCGGCGCGCTGATCTGTGCGCCCAGGAGGTCGGTGACGTAGAACACGTCGCGGGCGCGCTCGCCGAAGGTCGCGACATGGGCCGAGGCGATGTTGAGGTTGAGCTTCGAGATCGCGGTGGTCAGCTCGTAGAGCAGCCCGGGCCGGTCGAGGCCGGACATCTCGATCACTGTGTAGCGGTCTGACCATTGGTTGTTGATGGTCACTTCCGGCTCGATCACGAACGGCCGCGCCTTGCCGCGCACGGTGCGCCGGGCCACCACTTCGGGCAGACGCAGCTTGCCTTCCAGCACGTCCTCGATCATCTCGCCGATGCGCGTGGCGCGCCGTCCCTCGTCCTCGTCGCGGTCGTATTCCCTGGAGATCGAGATCGTGTCGAGCGCGCGGCCGTCGGTCGTGGTGTAGATCTGGGCATCGACGATGTTGGCGCCGGCCGAGGCACAGGCGCCCGCAATGATCGACAGCAGCCAGGGATGGTCTGCGGCGAAGATGGTCAGCTCGGTGACGCCACGCACCTCGTCGAAGCCGACATTGATCGCAAGCTTGTGGCCGGCCTGCTCGCTGGCGCGGACGAAGCGCGCATGGCGGATCTTGCGCGGCAGCTCGACCTTGAGCCAGTAGGCCGGATAGTGCCGGGCGATATAGGCATCGAGCTCCTCCGCCGGCCATTCCGCGAAGGCGTTACGGAATTCGGCGTATGCGGCCGTGAGGCGCTTGCCGCGGTCAACCTCCGAGAAGCCGCCCGTCAGCACTGGTTCGGTCTCGTAGTACAGCGACCGCAAGAGCTGCGCCTTCCAGCCGTTCCACACGCCCGGGCCGACGCCGCGGATGTCCGCGGTGGTCAGGATCGTCAAGAGCTTCATCTGCTCGACCGACTGCACCACGGCGGCGAAATTCTCGATGGTCTTGCGGTCGGAGAGATCGCGCGACTGCGCGACCGTGGACATCGTCAGATGCTCCTCGATCAGCCAGGCCACGAGCTCGGTGTCGGCCGGACTGAAGCCGAGCCGCGGGCAAAGCCGTCGCGCCACCTTGGCGCCGGCGATCGAGTGATCCTCGGGCCGGCCCTTGGCGACGTCGTGCAGCAGCGTCGCAATGTAGATCACGGAGCGATGCTCCGGCCGGATCTTGCGCATCAGGTCGCTCGCCACCGCGAATTCCTCGATGCCGCCGCGCTCGATGTCCTGGAGGAAGCCGACGCAGCGGATCAAATGCTCGTCGACGGTGTAGTGATGATACATGTTGAACTGCATCATCGAGACGATCTTGCCGAAGGCGCGGATGAAATGGCCGAGCACGCCGGTCTCGTTCATCCGCCGCAGCACGATTTCCGCGTTGTCGGACGTCAGGATCTCCATGAACAGCCGGTTAGCCTCGGGATTCTCGCGCATCTGCGCGTTGATCAGGCCAAGCGAACGCGTCACGTCGCGCATCGCGTCCGGGTGGAAGGCGAGATTGTTCTTCTGCGCCAGGCGGAAGATGCGGATCAAATTGACCGGATCGTGCTTGAACACGTCTGGCGCGGCGACGTTGATGCGGTTGTTATCGACGATGAAGTCGTCGCTGTCGGGCACCCGCCGCTTCACCGCGGTGGGGCGCAGCCGCGCCATCATCCGGCTGAGCACCGGCGCGGGCTTGGCCTGCTGGTCCTCGAGCTTGGCGCAGAGGATGGCGGTGAGGTTGCCGACTTCCTTGGCGACCAGGAAATAGTGCTTCATGAAGCGCTCGACGTCCTGCATGCCGGGATGCGAGGTGTAGCCGAGCCGGACCGCGATCTCGCGCTGGAGATCGAAGGAGAGGCGCTCTTCAGGGCGGCCAGAGTAGAAGTGAAGATTGCAGCGCACCGACCAGAGGAAGTCGGCGCAGCGGCGGAAGGTGCGGTATTCCTGCGCGTCGAACACGCCGCGGTCGACCAGCTCGTCGGTGTCGCTCACGCGGTAGACGTATTTCGCGATCCAGAACAGCGTGTGCAGGTCGCGGAGCGCACCCTTTCCGTCCTTGACGTTGGGTTCGACCAGATATCGCGATTGGCCGCCGCGGCGATGCCGCTCCTCACGCTCGGCGAGTTTCGCGGTGACGAACTCGGACGCGGTGCCTTGCACGACCTCCTTGTCGAAGCGGGCGACCAGCTCGTCATAGAGCGGCCGGTCGCCGGTGAGGAATCGCGTCTCCAGGATCGCGGTGCGGATGGTCATGTCGCCGCGCGCCTGCCGGATCGACTCGTCGACGGAGCGCGTGGCGTGACCGACCTTCAGCCCCATGTCCCAAAGACAATAGAGGATGGCCTCGGCCACCTGCTCGCCCCAGGCGGTCTGCTTGTAGGGCAGGATGAAGAGCAGATCGATGTCGGACTCGGGGGCCATCAGGCCGCGGCCATAGCCGCCGGTCGCCACCACCGCCATGCGCTCGGCGCCGCTCGGGATCGGCGAGCGGTAGAGATGGCGGGTCGCGGCCGAATACAGGATGCGGATGATCTCGTCCTGCACGTGGCACAGCCGTTCGGCGCAGCGCCGGCCGTGACGGTCCTTCAGCAGGATCGTCTGTGCCGCGGCGCGCGATGCAATCAGCTCGGCCTTGAGCAATTGCGCCATGGCCGTGCGGAACGCGTCCTCGCGTCCCTGGTGCTTCTCGGCAAGCGCGTCGACCGCGGCGGTGATCCGCGCGGTGTCGAAACGATCGTCCACCTCGGCCTTTTGCTCAGTCGCAACGCTGTCCATGTCTCACCGGATATAAGAGGCGGCAGGCGCTGTCACCCGCCATTCTCTCGCAATAGTCGTTCCATGCTGGAAAGGTGCGGCTTTGGGCAAAGCTGTTCTCAGCCGGCGTGCTTTCGAGGGGTGGATTTTCTCGTTGACCTCTAGATATAACTCATTGAAAAACAATGAAGTTTTTGAGGAGGCCGGGCATGACTAGAGTTACACGACGCATACTGCTGGCGGGAGCGGCTGCTCTCGCGGTGTCCCCTGCGGCGCGGGCGGCGGATCCGCTCAAGGAAATCCGTATCGACTGGGCGACCTATAATCCTGTGTCGATGGTCCTGAAGCAGAAGGGGCTCCTGGAAAAGGAGTTCGCCAAGGACGGCATCACCGTCACCTGGGTGCAGTCGGCCGGCTCCAACAAGGCGCTCGAATTCCTCAATGCGGGCTCGATCGATTTCGGCTCGACCGCAGGCTCGGCGGCGCTGGTCGCCCGCATCAACGGCAACCCGATCAAGTCGATCTATGTCTATTCGCGCCCCGAATGGACGGCGTTGGTGACATCAAAGGATTCCAAGATCGCCGATGTGGCCGACCTCAAGGGAAAGCGCGTCGCGGTGACGCGCGGCACCGATCCGCACATCTTCCTGGTGCGCGCGCTGCTTGGCGCAGGTCTCACCGAAAAGGACATCACGCCGGTGCTGCTCCAGCACGCCGACGGCAAGACCGCCCTGATCCGCGGCGACGTCGATGCGTGGGCCGGGCTCGATCCGATGATGGCGCAGGCCGAGATCGAGGACGGCGCGAAACTGTTCTACCGCAAGGCCGACGCCAACACTTGGGGCATCCTCAATGTGCGCGAGCAGTTCTTGAAGGACTATCCGGACGCCGCCCGCCGCGTGCTTGCCGTTTACGAGGAAGCGCGCAAATATTCGCTCGCGAACTACGACGAGCTGAAGAAGACCTTCATCGCCGTGACCAAGCTGCCGGAACCTGTCGTCGACAAGCAGCTCAAGGAGCGCACGGAGCTGACCCACAGCCGCATCGGCGCGCCCCAGCGCGAGTCGATCCTCGCCGCGGGCCTCGCCCTGCAACAGGCCGGCGTCGTGGACGCCAAGGTCGATGTGAAGGCAACGCTGGATGCGTTGATCGACGATCGGGTGCCGCTGCCGACGAACTAAAGGCAGGCGCGCGGCAAACTCGGTCGTCGTCCCGGGGCGCGAAGCGAGCCCTGGACCCATAACCAGAGGAGCAGTCTGGGCCAACGGGCAACTCCGATTCCCCGTAACCAGTTCGCCCCGTGGTTATGGGTCCCGGATCTGCGCTCCGCTCCGCTGCGCTTGTCCGGGACGACGGCTGAGAATGCCGCGCGCTCTTGCAATCTCGCACAAGACGCGCTTCCTACCGGCCATGATCTCCGACGCGCCAGTCCTGCAACAGACTACGGAACCGGCCGAAGGCGCCGCCGCGCCTTCGTGGTTGTCGCGTTATGCGCGTCCATTGCTGGGCGTGTTGCTGCCGCTCACCCTCGCGCTCGGTTGGGAGTTCCTGGTCTGGCTCGGCTGGTCCAACGGCCGGCTGGTGCCGCCGCCCTCGCGCGTGTTCGCCACCATCGTTGATCTTGCCCGCTCCGGCGAATTGGTCCGTCACATTGCCGCAACGCTGTGGCGTGTCGGCCTCGGCTTTGCGTTCGGCGTGGTCGCGGGCACCTTGCTCGGCGCCATATCCGGCTATTGGTCGCTGGCGCGGCGGCTGCTCGATCCAACCGTGCAGGCGCTGCGCGCAATTCCATCGCTGGCCTGGGTGCCGCTGTTCATTCTCTGGCTCGGCATCTTCGAGACCTCGAAGATCGCGCTGATCGCGGTCGGCGTGTTCTTCCCGGTCTATCTCGGCGTGATGGGCGCGATCCTCATCGTCGATCGCAAGATCGTCGAGGTCGGTCGCACCTTCCGTCTCTCTGGACCCGCCATGATCCGGCGGATCCTGCTGCCCGCGGTGCTGCCGGCCTATGTCGTGTCCTTGCGCGTCGGACTTGGTCTGGGCTGGATGTTCGTCGTGGCGGCCGAGCTGATCGGCGCGTCCGAAGGCCTCGGCTATCTCCTGCTCGACGGCCAGCAGCTCGGCAAGCCCGCGCAGATCCTCGCCGCCATCGTGATCTTCGCGATCCTCGGCAAGCTCACGGATTGGGTGATCGAGATCGCGGCTGCGCCCTTCCTGCGCTGGCAGGACGCCTTCGGGCGTACGACGGGAGCATAAGGCGATGCTGGCGCTCGACCGGGTCAGCAAGACCTATCCCAACGGCGTGCAGGCGCTGGCGCGCTTTTCCGCCGAGATCAGGCAAGGCGAGATCGTCGCCATCATCGGCGGCTCGGGCTGCGGCAAGTCCACGCTGCTGCGCGCCATCGCCGGCCTCGACCGCGCAAGCTCGGGCACGGTGACGCTCGACAACGAGGCGATCGCCTCGCCGCATGCCAAGATCGGCATCATCTTCCAGGAGCCGCGCCTGCTGCCCTGGCTCAGCGTCGCCGACAATATCGGCTTTGGTCTTGCCGATGGGCCCGCGACCGAGCGGCGTGAAAAGGTGGCGCGTGCGCTCGAGCGTGTCGGGCTCGCCGAGAAGGCGCAGGCCTGGCCTCGCGAGCTCTCGGGCGGGCAGGCACAGCGCGTCGCGATCGCCCGCGCACTGGTGCCGCAGCCCGAGGTGCTCTTGCTCGACGAACCGTTTTCGGCGCTCGATGCCTTCACCCGCAGGGACCTCCAGGATCATCTGCTCGACCTCTGGGCCGACACGCGGCCGACGCTCATCCTCGTCACCCATGATGTCGACGAGGCCGTGGTGCTGGCTGACCGCGTGCTGGTCATGCGGCCGCGGCCGGGCCGGCTGTTCGACCAGATCGAGATCAATCTCGGCCGGCCACGCGACCGCAATTCGCCGCTGTTCGAGAATTTCAAGCGAAGTGTGCTGACGTCACTCGACCGTTCGCTCGACCGCAGCGTGCCCGACCGTGACGCAACCCAGGGTCCCGGTCAGGCCATGTGGTGGTGACAATTTCTCTCCGAGCCGGTACATCGCAATCCGGCACTTCGTAGAGACGATTTCCCGGGAGAGACAAAATGGACGCCGCAGCACTGCGCCAGATGCAGGCCCCGATCAAGGAGCGCTACAAGACCGACCCCAAGACCGCGATGATCACGTTGAAGGCCAAGGGCTCGACCGACGGCGAAGGCATCGCCTGCAAGATCGAGACCGGCCGCGCCATCGCAATGGCCGGCCTGCATCCCGCAACCGGCGGCTCCGGCCTCGAGCTCTGCTCCGGCGACATGCTGCTCGAGGCGCTGGTCGCCTGCGCCGGGGTCACGTTGAAATCGGTCGCGACCGCGATCGAGGTGCCGCTGAAGACCGGCAACGTCTACGCCGAGGGCGATCTCGATTTCCGCGGCACGCTCGGCGTCGACAAGGAGACGCCGGTCGGTTTCGCCGAGATCCGTCTGCGCTTCGAGGTCGACACTGATGCGCCGCAAGACAAGCTCGACCTGCTGCTCAAGCTCACCGAGCGCTATTGCGTGGTCTATCAGACCATCAAGAACGGTCCGAAGGTCTCGGTCTCGATGCAGCGGATGTAGCGAGCGAAGGCCGCTCGCCCAACAATCGTGTCGTCTCGGCGAAGCCCGGGACGACAAAAGAAAAAAATGTCCCCCGAGCTCCACTTCATCCTCATCCTCGTTCTGCGCATGATGGTCGCGGCGGCGTTCGTCGTGACGGCCTCGATCATCACCGAGCGCTCAGGGCCGGTGATCGGCGCGCTGGTCGCGACCTTGCCGGTCTCGGCCGGACCATCCTACGTCTTCCTCGCGCTCGACCACGATGCCGCCTTCATCGCGCAGGGCGCTTTGTCGAGCTTGCCGGTCAATGCCGCGACGATCTTCATGTGCGTTACCTATGTGGTGCTGGCACAGCGGCGCAGCCTTCTGGTGAGTTGCGGAAGCGCGGTCGCGGTCTGGATCGTGTTCGCTTCGATCATCAAGCAGTTCGACTGGTCGCTCACCGGCGGGCTCGCCGCCAATCTGATCGCATTCGGCATCTGCATTCCGCTGCTCGCGGGCTATCGCCACGTCAAGATGCCGCTGGTGACGCGGCGCTGGTACGACGTGCCGATGCGGGCTGCGCTGGTCGCGACGCTCGTCGCCATCGTCGTCTCGACCTCGGGCTGGGTCGGTCCCCGGATCAGCGGCATCATTGCGCTGTATCCCGTGGTGTTCTCCAGCATCATGGTGATCCTGCATCCGCGCATCGGCGGTCCGCCGACTGCTGCCGTACTGGCCAATTCGGCCTGGGGTCTGCTCGGATTCGGAATGGCGATCGCGGTGTTGCACGTCGCGGTGGTGTGGTTCGGCTCCGCTATCGGACTCTCTGTCGCGCTTGGCACTTGCGTGACCTGGAATCTGACGCTGTGGTGGATGGGCCGGCGGAAGCTTCGAGGCAACGAGGCCTGACAACATCGTCGCGCAGACTTCAAGGCGAGCCGCAGGTCACCCGGAGTACTACGGTGGTGGGCTGACGCGTGGCGGCAATTGAGCCTGCAGTGGACTTTTCATCCTTGCCAGGCATCGTTGCCCCGCTAAGTCATTGAATGATCATTCATCTGCCGATGCGTCGGCGCCCGGTGCAGGTTTTTTTTCGAGCGTTCTTCGATCACTCGCGCGTGCCATTTATCGATAGCTTAGTTAGCGGTTTGTTTCAGCTTGCGTCCTATACCTGGACTCGTTGGCGTCCAGTTTAGCACTCAACGCCATTTTTTTTCGGCCATCGGTCCATGGCACCGAGCACAACCAGATCAATTTGGAGAGACCATGTTCAAGCGCAAGTCGAATAGCGGTGCATTGGTTATGATGGCTGCCAAGGCCGTGAGCGCCAACCTGATGGTGGCCGACAACGACCTGAACATCGTCTACATGAATGATGCGGTGACAGACCTGCTGCGCGCGGCTGAGCCCGACCTCAAGAAAGAGCTGCCCCACTTCAACGTGGCGACGCTCGTTGGAACTAACATCGATGTGTTTCATAAGAATCCCCAGCATCAGCGCAAGATGCTAGCGAGCCTCAGCGCGGTGCATCGTGCGATGATCCAGGTTGGTGGCCACAAATTCGACCTCGTCGCGACACCGCTGAAGAACGAAGACGGCAGCCGGGCCGGAACTGTCGTGGAATGGTCCGATGCTTCGATCCGCCTTCAGAACCTCGACTTCGGGGGACAGGTTGCGGCCGCGAACCGCTCACAGGCGGTCATCGAGTTCGCGATGGATGGCACGGTCCTCACCGCCAACGAGAATTTCCTGCGTACGCTCGGATACACGATGAACGAGATCCAGGGCAAACATCACAGCATGTTCGTTCCGTCTGTCGAACGCGAAAGCCCGGCCTATCGCGAGTTCTGGGCTGCGCTCAACCGCGGCGAATATCAGGCCGCCGAATACAAGCGGATCGGCAAGGGCGCCAAGGAAGTCTGGATCCAAGCCTCATACAATCCCGTTTTCGACGAGAAGGGCAGGCCCACCAAGGTGGTGAAGTTCGCGACCGATGTCACTGAACAGAAGCTCAAGAGTGCCGATCTCGCCGGTCAGATTGCGGCGATCGAGAAGGCGCAGGCGGTGATCGAGTTCAACATGGACGGCACGATCATCACCGCTAACTCCAATTTCCTCGGCGCCCTCGGCTATTCGCTGGCGGAGATCAAGGGCAAGCACCACAGCATGTTCGTCGAGCCCTCGGAGCGCGATGGCAATGACTATCGCGAGTTCTGGGCGGCGCTCAACCGCGGCCAGTACCAGGCGGCCGAATACAAGCGCATCGGAAAGGGTGGCAAGGAGGTCTACATCCAGGCCTCCTACAACCCGATCATGGATCTCAACGGCAAGCCGTTCAAGGTCGTGAAATATGCGACCGACGTCACGAAGCAGGTGCTGGTCCGCATGGGCAACGAGCGCGTCCGCAGCATGATGGAATCGGTCGCCGCGGGTTCGGAGGAGCTGAACGCCTCGGTGCGGGAGATTTCCGAGGCCATGACCAAATCGCGCGAGACCGCGATGAGCGCGGTGGAGCAGGTCGCGTCCGCTGATGCCCAGGCCCAGCGCCTCACTGAAGCGGCGCTGGCGATGAGCGGGATCGTCGAGCTCATCAACAACATCACCGGGCAGATCAACCTCCTGGCACTTAACGCCACCATCGAATCCGCCCGCGCCGGCGAAGCCGGTCGGGGCTTTGCGGTGGTGGCCTCGGAGGTCAAGAGCCTCGCCAACCAGGCCAAGCAGGCCACTGACAAGATCGGCGCGGAGATCGGCAGCCTCAACGGCATCTCCGGAGACGTCGTCACCGCCCTGGCTTCGATCAAGACGGCTATCAGCAACGTCAGCGAATATGTGACGTCGACGGCCGCGGCAATCGAAGAGCAGAGCACCGTGACCAACGAGATGTCGACCAGCATGCAGCGCGCCGCAGCGGAAGCCGCGGCGATCTCGGCGAGGGCATAGCGGTCAGAAGCGTAGGGTGGATTACCGCAGCGTAACCCACCATTTCTGGCCCGGTGACAAAGGTGGTGGGTTACGCCTTCGCCTAATCCACCCTGCGGCACCGTCACTGGTTCGGCAGCTTGGCCTTCAAGGCATACAGCGCATCGAGCGCTTCGCGTGGTGACATCTCGTCCGGATGCAGCGCCTTCACCGCGTCCATCAGCAGTTCGGCCTCGCTCGGCGGGGCGGCTTCTGCGGCGGCGCGCGAGGGCACCGCGAACAGCGGCAGATCGTCGGCGAGCGCGCGCGCGGTCTGACCGCGGTCCTGGGCTTCCAGCTTCGCCAGTACCGATTTCGCGCGCGTGATCACGGCCGGCGGCAGGCCCGCGAGCTTGGCGACCTGGATGCCGTAGGAGCGATCGGCCGAACCCGGCAACACCTCGTGCAGGAACACGACGTTGCCCTGCCATTCCTTCACCCGCACGGTCGCGTTGAACATCCGCGGCAGTTTTGCGGAGAGCGCCGTCAGCTCGTGATAATGCGTCGCGAACAGCGTGCGGCAACGATTGCTCTCGTGCAGATGCTCGATCGCGGCCCAGGCGATCGAGAGGCCGTCGAAGGTCGCGGTGCCGCGGCCGATTTCATCGAGGATCACGAGCGCGCGCTCGCTGGCCTGGTTCAGGATCGCAGCCGTCTCGACCATCTCGACCATGAAGGTGGAACGACCGCGGGCGAGATCGTCGGCAGCGCCGACACGCGAGAACAGGCGGTCGATGATGCCGATCCGCGCGCGTGTCGCCGGCACGAAACTTCCGATTTGAGCAAGAAGAGCAATCAGCGCGTTCTGGCGCAGGAAAGTCGATTTACCGGCCATGTTCGGACCGGTCAGCAACCAGAGCTGGCCGGATTTTTGCGCCGGGCCTGGCGAAAGGTCGCAGGCATTGGCGATGAACGGCTCGCCATTGCGCTTCAAGGCCTGCTCGACGACGGGATGGCGACCGGCCTCGATGGCAAAGCCGAGAGACGAGTCCACCTCGGGCCGCACATAGTTCTCGTCGATCGCCAGCTTGGCAAGCGACGTCGCGACGTCGAGCAGCGCAAAGGCGTGGGCGGCGGCGCGCAGCTCCTCGCTGATTGCTAACGCCTTGGCGCAGAGCCGCTCGAAAATCTCGAGCTCGAGCCCGAGTGCGCGGTCGCCGGCATTGGCGATCTTGGCTTCGATCTCTCCGAGCTCCGAGGTGGTGAAGCGGACCTGGCCGGCCAGCGTCTGGCGGTGGATGAAAGTCGCGTTCAGCGGCGCCGACATCAGCTTGTCGCCGTGCTGCGCGGTGACTTCGACGAAATAGCCGAGCACGTTGTTGTGCCGAATCTTGAGACCCTTCACACCCGTGCTGTCGGCGTAGCGCGCCTGCATCGAGGCCACCACCAGGCGCGAGGCGTCGCGGAGGTTTCGCGTTTCGTCCAGCGCAGGCTCATAGCCCTGGCGAACGAACCCACCGTCGCGCTTGATCAGCGGCAGTTGGTCGTCGAGCGCCCTGGCAAATTCCGCCGCGAGCTCGCGCGATGGCCTTTGCAGCGCCGCCATCACCACGGCGATTTCCTGCGGCGGCTGGTCGAGTTCGTCAAGCCGCGTCAGCACCTGGTCGGCGGCGATGATACCGTCGCGCAGGCCGGCGAGGTCGCGCGGCCCGCCGCGGCCGACGGATATACGGGCCAGCGCCCGCGACATGTCCGGAGCGCCGCGCAGGATGCTGCGGATGTCCTCGCGCGCGGCCGAGTCGGCAACGAAGCTGCCGATGGCGTCAAGCCGCCGCGCAATCGCCGCCGCATCGGTTAGCGGCGCGGCAAGCCGCTGCGCCAGCAGGCGCGAGCCGGCCGAGGTCACCGTGCAGTCGATCGCATCAAGCAGCGAGCCGCGGCGTTCTCCGGCCAGCGTCCGCGTCAGTTCGAGATTGGCGCGCGTCGCCGGATCGATCGCCATGGTCGCACCCGAGGCTTCGCGCGCAGGCGGCGACAGTGGCGGATGCTTGCCGACCTGGGTGCGGTCAACATAGGTGACGGCAGCGGCGGCAGCAGTGGCTTCCAGCCGCGTCAGCTGGGACAGGCCGTCCATGGTCGCGACGGCAAAATAGTCGCACAGCCGCTTCTCGGCGGTGGCGCCGTCGAAGACGTCGCGGGTCAGCGGCGTCACCGCCGGCAGCTCGCGCAGGGTCCGTCCGAGCTCGCTATCGTTATAGAGCGCGTCGGTGACGATCACCTCGTTCGGATTGATACGGGCGAGCGTGGCGGCGAGTTCGCCGCCCGAACATTCCGTCACCGTGAATTCGGCGGTCGAGATGTCGATCCAGGCGAGGCCAAAGCGGTCACCGCCCGCCGATGAGCGCGCGCGCGCGAGCGCCAGCAGGTAATTGTTGGCGCGCGCGTCGAGCAGCGTGTCCTCGGTCAGCGTGCCCGGCGTCACCAGGCGCACCACGCCGCGGCGGACGACGCTCTTGTTGCCGCGCGCCCTGGCAGCGGCGGGATCCTCGGTCTGCTCGCACACCGCGACCCGGTGGCCGGCAGTGATCAGCCGGTGCAGATAATCCTCGGAGCGCTCGACCGGCACGCCGCACATCGGGATATCGGCGCCCTGATGCTTGCCGCGCTTGGTCAGGACGATGCCGAGTGTCCTGGAGGCGATCTCGGCGTCCTCGAAGAACAGCTCGTAAAAGTCGCCCATCCGGTAGAACAGCAGGAGCCCCTGATGTGCCGCCTTGATTTCAAGGTACTGTTCCATCATCGGGGTGACGCGCGCGGCAGCTTCCGCCTGCGGCGCGGGCGTATCGTCGGGGGGCAGGACAGGGATCGGTTGTTGCATTGTCATGGGCGGCGCAACCTACAAAATTTCACCCCGCGCTCCTATCGCTTTGGGCGGGGAGGGGAGGTTTTCCACGTTGTCCGCACCGCGGCATGCGCAACTCGCGTGCGCACCCCTTGGAACACGCGCGTATCGGTCAATTGACCTGCCGCGGGCGCCCTCCTAAAACTCCGTCGACATTGAAGAATTTAGGCCGGATCGCGGCATTCAGGGAGAACAACGATGCGTGACGTCTTTATCTGCGATGCCGTGCGGACCCCGATCGGCCGTTTTGGCGGCTCGCTCGCCAAGGTGCGTGCCGACGACCTTGCGGCGGCCCCGATCAAGGCGCTGATGGCCAGGCACCCCAATCTCGATTGGGCACAGGTTGACGAGGTCTTCTTCGGCTGTGCCAACCAGGCCGGCGAGGACAACCGCAACGTGGCACGCATGGCGCTCCTGCTTGCGGGCCTGCCGGATTCGGTTCCGGGCCAGACCCTGAACCGGCTCTGTGCCTCCGGTCTCGATGCGGTCGGTGCCGCCGGCCGCGCCATCCGCTCCGGCGAGATCGAGCTTGCGATTGCCGGCGGCGTCGAATCCATGACGCGCGCGCCCTTCGTGATGGGCAAGGCGCAGGAAGCTTTCTCGCGCTCGGCCGAGATCTTCGACACCACGATCGGCTGGCGCTTTATCAATCCGCTGCTGAAGGCACAGTATGGCGTCGACGCGATGCCCGAGACCGGCGAGAACGTCGCCGAGGAATTCCAGGTCTCGCGCGCCGATCAGGACGCCTTCGCGATCCGTTCGCAGCAGCGCGCGGGCGCCGCGATCGCGGCCGGCTATTTCGCCGAGGAAATCACCCCGATCACCATTCCCGGCGGCAAGGCCGGCCCTGTTACCGTCGACAAGGACGAGCACCCGCGCCCCGAGACAACGCTCGAAGCTCTGACGAAGCTCAGGCCGATCGTGCGCAATCCCGGCACGGTGACCGCCGGCAACGCCTCCGGCGTCAATGACGGCGCCGCCGCGATGATCCTGGCGTCCGAGGCTGCCGTGAAGAAGCACGGCCTGACGCCGCGTGCGCGCATCCTCGGCCTCGCTTCGGCCGGCGTGCCGCCGCGCATCATGGGCATTGGACCTGTGCCGGCCACCCGCAAGCTGATGGAACGTCTCGGTAAGAAAATCAGCGATTTCGACCTGATCGAGCTCAACGAAGCCTTTGCCTCGCAGGGTATCGCCTGCATGCGCCAGCTCGGCGTTGCGGACGATGCCGATTTCGTCAATCCGCATGGCGGCGCCATCGCACTCGGTCATCCCCTCGGCATGAGCGGCGCGCGCCTCGCGCTCACCGCGGTGCACGGCATGGAAAAGCGCGGCGGCAAGCTGGCGCTCGCCACCATGTGCGTCGGCGTCGGTCAGGGCGTTGCGGTCGCGATCGAGAAGCTGAACTGACGGGACGCGAAGCGTGCCGTCATCCCGGAACCGGGTGCCCAGACTCGTCATGCCCGGGCTTGTCCCGGGCATCCACGTTCTTGTGCCGCGAGAAGAAGGTCGTGGATGGCCGGGACAAGCCCGGCCATGACGCAAGGTGAGGGGAGCATCCCATGATCATCGCGAGCGAGCAGGACGTCACGGCCGCGGCATTGGCGGTGATGGAGCGGACGTCAGATCCGCGGCTGCGCCAGATCATGGTCTCCCTGGTCAAGCATCTGCACGGCTTTGTCCGCGACGTTCGCCTGACCGAAAAGGAATTCCGCGACGCCACGGCTGTGATCGCCGAGCTCGGCAAGCTCTCGACCGACACGCATAACGAGGTCGTGCTGATGGCAGGCTCGCTCGGTGTCTCGCCGCTGGTGTGCCTGCTCAACAATGGCGATCAGGGCAATACCGAAACCGACCAGTCGCTGCTCGGACCGTTCTGGCGGCTGAACTCGCCGCGGGTGGAAAATGGCGGATCGATCGTCCGCTCCGAGACGCCGGGCGCGCCGCTGTTCGTCCACGGCCGCGTCGTGGACAAGGACGGCCGTCCCGTTGCGGGCGCCGAGGTCGACGTCTGGCACGCGTCGCCGGTTGGTCTCTATGAAAACCAGGACCCCGAGCAGGCCGACATGAACCTGCGCGGCAAGTTCACGACCGACCAGGACGGAGCCTTCTCTTTCCGCTCCGTCATGATGGTCGGCTATCCCATTCCGACCGACGGCGTGGTCGGCCGTCTCCTGAAGGCGCAGAGCCGGCATCCCTATCGTCCCGCGCACCTGCACGCCCTGGTCTTCAAGCTCGGATTCAAGGTGTTGATCTCGCAGGTCTACGACCCCGCCGATCCGCATATCGACAGCGACGTGCAGTTCGGCGTGACCAAGGCGCTGGTCGGCAAGTTCCAGCGCCATGACACGCCACATCCGACCGAGCGCGACGTCGCGACGCCCTGGTATTCGCTCGATCATGTCTACCGGCTCGAAGCCGGCGAGGCCGTCCTGCCGCGTCCGCCGATCAAATAGGGCCCAAAGCCGCTTCCCCCAATTAGTTATATCCTATAATGATTGGCGGAAGCGTTGACCGGTCGGAAACAGGCCGGGGAGGAGTTCGCCAATGACATTCATCTATCCCGTCGGCAGCAACGCGGCGCATCCGCTGCCGCTGTCGCCCGAGTACAAGAGCTCGATCAAGCGGGCGCCGAACAAGCCCTTGATCCCGATGCGCCATACGCTCTCGGAGCTGACCGGCCCGGTCTATGGCCACGAGACCGTGCGCGAGGGCGACAATGACCTCACCACTCAGCACACCGGCGAGCCGCTCGGCGAACGCATCATCGTGCACGGCCATGTGCGCGACGAGGACGGCCGCGGCGTGCCGAGTTCGCTGGTCGAGATCTGGCAGGCCAATTCCTGCGGCCGTTACGTTCACGTCCGCGACCAGCATCCGGCGCCGCTGGATCCGAACTTTACGGGCGCCGGCCGCACCGTGAGCGACGCCTCCGGTTACTATCGCTTTGTCACGATCAAGCCTGGCGCCTATCCCTGGGGCAACCATCACAACGCCTGGCGTCCCGCCCACATCCATCTCTCGGTGTTCGGCCATTCCTTTGTCACGCGTCTCGTGACGCAGATGTACTTCCCGGCCGATCCGCTATTCCCGTTCGATCCGATCTTCAATTCGGTACCGGACGAGAAGGCGCGGGCGCGGATGGTGTCGTCGTTCGATCTCGAGAACACCCAGCCCGAATGGGCGCTGTGTTATCGCTTTGACATCGTGCTGCGCGGCAAGAACGCCACCCCTATGGAGAACCATTAAGTGCAGGACAATGGGATCACGCCGTCGCAGACCGTCGGCCCGTTCTTCAAATACGGCCTGACGCCGACCGGCGAGTATGCCTGGAACGATGCGTTCAGCAACTCGACCCTGACGCCCGACGTCACCGGCGATCGTGTCCGGATCGAGGGCCGCGTGTTCGACGGCGATGGCGTCGTTGTGCCCGATGTCATGCTGGAGATCTGGCAGGCCGATGCGCAGGGGCGCTTCGCCGATCCGCAGGACAAGCGCGCGCTGCCGAATGCGAGCTTCCGTGGCTTTGCCCGCTGCGGCACCGACAAGGACGGCAATTATTCCTTTGAAACCATCAAGCCGGGCGCGGTGCCCGATCCCGACGGCAAGCCGCAGGCGCCGCATATCCTGCTTGCGGTGTTTGGCCGCGGCATGCTGCGACATCTCTACACCCGCATCTATTTCAACGACGAGGCCGGCAATGCCGCCGATCCCGTGCTGGCGGTGGTGCCGGCCGACCGCCGCGCTACGCTGACCGCCGTGCGCGAGGCCGGCAAGCCGGTTTACCGGCTCGACCTGCGGCTTCAGGGCGACAACGAAACGGTGTTTTTCGACGTGTGAATCCAGCGTCGTCCCGGGCAGGCCGAGCGCCGATCCGGGACGACAGCGGAGGACGGGCCTGATTTCGCTGCCCAAAACCGTTCACCTGACGCCGTTTCCCGTATTTTTTCGGAGTTCGCGCGATGCAATTTCCGCGCGATGCAATCCCGTGTTTACCGTAATCCTCTAGGGTCCGTGGGATTCGGCGCGGCCCATTGGATTGTTCCATGAAAATTCGCCTTTCACTTTCTTCGGCAATCATTGCTTTCGGCATCGTTCTGGCGATCGGTTTCACCGCCGTGGTCTCCACCAGCCTTTACGCCTTGAAAGAGCTCAAGGTCGGCGGTCCGCTCTATTCCGACATCAAGCTGGGCAATGACCTCATCGCCGACATCCTGCCGCCGCCGGAATATGTGATCGAGGCCTATCTCGAGGCCACGCTCGCCATGCGCGAGCCTGACCAGTTGGCGGCCCATGGCGAGCGCCTGGTCCAGCTCCGCAAGGACTACGACGAGCGCAAGGCATTCTGGGTCACCTCCAGCCTCTCGGCCGACCTGAAGACGGCCCTGGTGTCGAAATCGGACGCCGAGGTGCAGAAGTTCTGGAAGCTGTTGTCCGACCAGCTCCTCCCCGCGCTCAAGGCCAAGGACACGGCCGCCTCCGAGCGCGCCTACGCGCAGCTCAAGGACGCCTACACCGCGCACCGCGCCGTCATCGACAGCATCGTCGAGAGCGCCAACAAGCAGAATGCCGACATGGAGAAGCTCGCCGCGGACCGCGACAGCTCCATGCTTTATATCCTCCTCGGCGTCTCCGCCGCCGTCCTCGCCTTCATTGCGGCGGGCCTGCTCGGCGTCGCGCTCGGCGTGATGCGTCCGATCGTGCGCATGACCGGCGCGATGCAAAAGCTCGCGACCGGCGATCTCGCCGCCGACATTCCTTTCGCGCACCGGCGGGACGAGGTCGGCTCGATGGCGGGCGCGCTCCTGGTGTTCAAGCAGGCGGCGGTCGAGAATTCCCGCCTGCGCGAGGAGCAGTTGCAGAAGGAGCAGGAGGCGGCGCTCGCCAAGCGCGGGGCCCTGCACCAGATGGCCGAAACCGTCGAGCGCGAGACCGGCCGCTCGGTCGACACCGCGAGCGCGGCGACGCAAGGCGTGGAGCGTGCCGCCTCCAGTCTGTCCGAGATCGCAAAGTCGCTCTCGACACAGTCGCAGGCGGTCGCAGCCGCCTCCACCCAGGCCCTCGGCAGCTCGCAGACCGTCTCGGCCGCAGCTGAAGAACTCAGTGCTTCGATCCGCGAGATCGCAACACAGGTCGCGCGGACCAGCACGGTTACAAAATCAGCGGTCGCCGGTCGGGAACAGGCGCGCTCGACCATCCAGACGCTGGCCGGATCAGTGAAGAAGATCGCCGAGGTCTCCGACCTCATCGGCGGCATCGCCGGCCAGACCAATCTGCTGGCACTCAACGCCACGATCGAGGCGGCGCGCGCCGGGGAGGCCGGCCGTGGCTTCGCGGTGGTCGCCGCCGAAGTGAAATCCCTGTCCGACCAGACCGCCAAATCCACCGAGGAGATCGCGCGGCTGATTGCCGAGATTCAGGCCTCGACGCAGGCCGCGGTCGACGCCGTCGAAACCATGGGAGGCCACATCGTCGAGATCGACGGCGTCGCCACCTCGGTTGCCGCCGCGATGGAAGAGCAGGACGCCGCGACGCGAGAGATCACGCGGTCGATCTCCGAATCGGCTTCCGCGGCCAAGGAGGTCTCGGCCAAGATCGGTGATGTCAGCCGCGACGCCGCCTCCGTGAACGAGCGCGCCGCGGAGGTCAGACAGGCGATCGCCGGCATGGCGGCCAATCTCGAACAGCTCCGGTCGGTCGTGGTCCGGACGGTGCGCGATGCGACAGCGGCGGCGTGAGCCCGGCATCAGGTCGGCCGCTGGGTGCATGGGGCGTTATCGTGCAGTATAGCGCGGGACAGGGGCATCGGGGTTATGACACCTCCACCATTGCCGGCGGTCGTTGAGCCCGCCCGACTGACGGCTGCACTACGCAGGGGTGGCGTACTGGACGCTGGCGCAGTGCGCGAGGTGAAGGTCCTGCACCAGCGCGAGACCGTCGTGTCACAGATCGTTCGCCTCGGCCTGCGCTATGTCGGGGAATCCGCCGGTGCGCCGCAATCGCTGATCCTGAAGACTGCCAATTCCGACTTCGCCAAGACGCTTGCAGATGCTGGTCGACAGGAAGTGGCTTTCTACACGCAGCTTGGGCCAAGCATGCCGCAGGGGCTCGCGCCGCGCTGCTTCGACGGGAGTTTCGACGAGGAGAGCCTCGATTGGCACCTGCTGCTCGAGGATCTCACCGACAGCCACGAGATCGCGACCAAATGGCCGCTGCCGCCGTCGCGTGAGCAGGCGGTGGCGATCGTCACGACGCTGGCACGCTGGCATGCGGCGTGGTGGGACCATCCTGGTCTGGGTGATACCGTCGGCACTTGGGCGAGCCCCGAGGACCGCATGCAGCACATGGAGACCTTCGCCGGCCATTACGATCGTTTTGCCGATCTGCTCGGCGACCGCCTCGGCGAAGAGCGCCGCATCCTCTACCGCCGCCTGATCGAGCACTCGGCCCGGCTATCCCAGCGCTATCATTCGCGACGTCACATCAGCATTGCCCATGGTGATGCCCATATCTGGAATTTCCTGCTGCCGCGCCCCGGCGTCGCGGATACCGCGCGCATCTTCGATTTCGACCAGTGGCGCATCAACGTGCCTACGAGTGACCTCGCCTACATGATGGCGATGCAGTGGTATCCGGACCGCAGGCAGATGCTCGAGCGGCCGCTGCTCAACCTCTATCACGAGACGCTGATCGCCAGCGGTGTCAGCGGCTACACGCGCGGTGCGCTCGACCAGGACTATCGCCTGTCTGTGCTTTGGCACATCACGAGGCCGGTCTGGCAATGGAGCATCAACCTCCCGCCGTTGATCTGGTGGAATAATCTGGAGCGTGTGATGATGGCGGTCGAGGATCTGGGCTGCGAGGAGCTTTTGTAACTGCTCGCGCCACAAAACCGCTGTCGTCCCGGCGAAGGCCGGGACCCATACCGCGAGGTCTATCGGTCTCGAACGATGTTCGTCCCGAACGAAGATCATTCCCGGTCTTCGTCAAACTGCGCTCTGTGGTAATGGGTCCCGGCCTTCGCCGGGACGACGGCGTTACTCCATCACCGCGTGCTCCGGCCCGGCCGCCTGCTTGCGCAGGGTGGCCTTGGTCGAGCCGATCAGCAGGGCGAGCGGGATGGTGCAGAGGATGAAGAACATCACCAGCTGGTAGTCGTGCGCGAAGGCGATGATCTGCGCCTGCACGCTGACCATGCGATCGGCCATGGCACGGCCGGCGTCGGTGGAGAGATTGATCATGCCGCTGACGCTGGGCATCTGGAGCGCGTGGTTGAACGGGTTGATGTGCTCGGACAGGATCGCGTAGGTCCGCCGCGTGCCCTGCGTCAGCTGGGCGATGACGACGGAAATGCCGACCGAGCTCGCGACGTTACGCATCAGGGTCAGCATCGCGGTGCCGTCGGTGCGCAGCTCGTTCGACAAGGTCAGGAACGCCACCGTCGATAGCGGCACGAAGACGAGGCCGAAGCCGAAGCCCTGGATGACGCTGACGGTCACGATCTCCGGCACCTGGGTCAAATCGGTCCAGCCGGTCATCTGGAACAGCGAGCCCGCGGTCAGCGTCAGGCCCGTGATGATCAGCGTGCGGGCCTCTACATAACGCATCATGCGGCCGACCAGCATCATGGCGAAGAAAGTGCCGAATCCACGGCTCGCCAGCAGCAGGCCCGCGGTGATGATGGGATAGCCGATCACGTTCTGCATGTAGGGCGAGGCCAGCGCCATGGTCGAGAACAGCACGAGCCCCATCACGACCATGAACATGCAGCCGGTGACGAAGTTGCGATCCCTGAAGAGCGCGAAGCGGATGAACGGCGTCGAGGTCGTGAAGGAGTGCGCAATGAAGAAATAGAAGGCGACGGCCGAGACGATGAACTCCGCAAGGATCTCACCCGATTCGAGCCAGCCCAATTGCTCGCCGCGGTCGAGCGCGAGCTGAAGCGAGCCGATTGCGACCGCCAGCGCCGCGAAGCCGAACCAATCGAACTTGAGACTGAGATCCTTCCGGGTCTCGTCCATGAAGATGATCAGCCCGATCACGGTAATGGCGCCGAACGGCAGATTAACGAAGAACACCCAGTGCCAGGAATAAGTCTCGGTCAGCCAGGCGCCGAGCGAGGGACCCATGATCGGTCCCATCATCACGCCCATGCCCCAGATCGACATCGCCTTGGCGCGTTCCTGGAGCGTGTAATAGTCGAGCATCACCGATTGCGACAACGGCACCAGGGCCGCGCCGAACACGCCCTGCAGCAGGCGAAACAGCACCATCTGGTTGATGTCCTGCGCAAGCCCGCACAGCACCGATGCCATGGTGAAGCCGGCCGAGCAGATGATGAAGATGCGCTTGCGGCCGAAGCGGTTGGCGATCCAGCCCACCGGTGCCGTCATGATCGCGGCGGCGACGATGTAGGAGGTCAGCACCCAGTTGATCTGGTCCTGCGAGGCCGACAGAGTGCCCTGCATGTAGGGCAGGGCGACGTTGGCGATGGTGGTGTCCAGCGCCTGCATGATGGTTGCCGTCATGGCGCAGATCGTCACCATGTTCCGGCGCAGGCCGGGAACCATCAAATGGGCATTGGGGCCGGACATCGGATCAGTCCCTGTCTCAGTCTTTGTCCGAATCTTTGTCTTGGCTCGCGGTCGCCGACAGGCCGAGCAGGCCGGCGAGCGAGCGCCGGTGGCCGGTGTCGATGGTGGCGTAAACGCTCATGCCGGCCTTCAGCTTGCGCACGTATTTGTCGGTCTCGTCGAAATAGATCCGGATCGGCACGCGTTGCACCACCTTGACGAAATTGCCGCTGGCGTTCTGCGGCGGCAGGATCGCGAATTGCGCGCCGGTGCCGGGCGAGAGCGAGCCGATCTTGCCCTTGAAGAGATGGTTCGGGAATGCGTCGACCTCGAGCGTGACCGGCTGTCCTTCGGTGACGTAGGTGAGGTCGCTCTCCTTCGGATTGGCGTCGACCCAGGGATGGGCGACGTCGATGATGGAAAACACCGGCGTGCCGGCAGCGACGTAGCGGCCGAGCTGGATCTGCTCGACCTGGGTTGCCACGCCATCCATCGGCGCGCGGAGCACGGTGTGGTCGAGGTTGCGCTGGGCATCGTCCAGCTTGGCTTTGGCTTGCGCGTAGGCGGGGAATTGCTCCAGCGGCAACTCGGGATTGCCGAGCAATTGGGTCTTTGCATTGGAGAGCTGCTGCTTGATGTATTGCGCCTGCGCGCCGGCGGTCACCAGTGCATTCGACGCGTTGTCGAGATCGAGCTGCGAGCCGTAATTGTTCTTTACCAGCGCCTGCTTGCGCTCGACGTCGCGCTGCTTCAGATCGACGCCCTGCTGGGCGAGATTGAGCATGTCGCCGTAGATCTTGATGTTGGCAACGAGATTGTCATAGGTGATGCGGGCTTGGGCGAGTTGCGCTTTGGCTTCTTCCAGCGCATGACGGAACGGAGCGGGGTCGATCTCGAACAGCTCGTCACCGTGCTTGACGATCTGGCCCTCCTTGACGACGACCTTCTGGATTTTGCCGGAGATATCGGGCGTCACCAGCACCTTCTGGGCGCCGACATAGGCGTCGTCGGTGCCGACGTAACGGCCGCCATTGAGATAGAAGGTGAAGCCGGCAACCGCGACGACGACCGGCAGCACGACCAGGAGCAGGAGGCGGCGATAACGGCGCAGGCCCGCCACCAGGCGGCGGCGCGGATTGGTGCCGGCTTTCTTGGTGGGCTTGCCGCTGTCGCTCTTCTGCTCGGGCTGGAATTTGAGAACCTGATCAGCCATAGCGCTGCTCCTTACGCGCTTGTTCCGCTCCGCTGGTCTGGATCGCGGACCGCACGTTTTCCTTGATTGTTTCGAGTTGGGTGAGGAGGCGATGGGCGTCCGCCGGCGTGATGCCGTCGAGTGCGTTGGCCGTGAGCTCGGACTTCAGCCCGCTCATCCGCCCGAGCAACTGCCGCCCGGCCTTCTTCAGGTACAGCCGCTTGACGCGGCGATCCGAAGGATCGTTGCGTCGCTCGATCCAGTCGCTGTCGCAGAGTTTGTCGATCAGGCGCGTCAGCGTGATCGGCTGCACCTCGAGAAGGTCGGCGAGCTCCGACTGCTTCATGCCTTCGCTGCGCTCGACCTTGGCGAGCACCGCCCATTGCGCGCGGGTGATGCCGAAGCGCGAGGCTTCCTTGTCGGCATAGACCCGGAGCAGGCGATAGAGCTCGGCGAGCGTAAACAGGAAATTCTGGTCCACGGGCCCTGGGCTCATGAGCTTGGTCTCCAATAAGCTTGGAATATAATAAGCAAGCTTATGATTATTTCACGGCGGGTTTGCGGGACGCTGTCCCGCAGGCCGAGCATGGCTGATGGGCGCATCGCCGGTCCTGCTTTGGGTTCCCCTGTCGAAATGCTAGAACGCCGGTCGCATGACCCTCGTAAAGCCGGCATTTCCCGCGCCCGACCACGATCACGGCCGCTGCACCGCGGATGCGCTGGCGCATGCCGAAGCCGTCTGCGGAGAGCGCGCGCAGAAATTCACGCCGATACGCCGCCATGTGTTGGGGGCACTGCTCTCGAGCCACCGGCCGCTCGGCGCCTATGAGGTGATCGACGAGCTGGCGAAATCGATGCCGCGGCCGGCGCCGATCACGGTCTATCGTGCTCTCGATTTCCTGATGGCCAACGGCCTCGTGCACCGCATCGAAAGCCGCAACGCCTATCTCGCCTGCGCCGCTCACGACCACGACGCGACCTCGGCGGTGACGTTCCTGATCTGCGAGCGCTGCGGCCTGGTCGGTGAGATTCCGTCGGCTTCCTTCGCCAAGGACCTCAACGCCGCCGCACGCAGCTCAGGCTTCGCTCCCAAATTGTCCGTGGTGGAAATCACGGGCGTCTGCGCGCATTGTCAGAAAGCTGCATAGAACAACAACGGCGCAAGCCGGTTTTTTCAGGAAGAAATGTCCCCACCTCAAACCATACCGTCCGCCGGTCGTCCCCTCAGTGCCGGCGCCATCGCCCTGATGCTCATGCTGTGCCTGACCTGGGGGTTCAACCAGATCGCGGTGAAGCTGGTGCTGCCGGACATCCCGCCGATGCTGCAGGCCACGTTCCGCTCGATGGGCGCGCTGCCGGTGCTGTTCATCATCGGCAGCTTGCGCGGCGTTAACTTCTTCGAGCGCGACGGCACCTGGAAGCCGGGCGTCATCGCCGGACTGATGTTCGGCATCGAGTTCGTGCTGATCTTCCAGGGTCTGCGCTTCACGCCGGCATCGCGGGCGGTCGTGTTCCTCTACACCGCGCCGTTCTTCGTCGCGCTCGGCTCCTACCAGGTGCTCGGCGAGCGGCTTGGCGGGACGCAATGGCTGGGGCTCGCCATCAGCTTTGCCGGTGTCGCACTCGCGATCGGCGTGCCGCAGCCCAATGTCGATTCGCATGTTCTGCTCGGCGACCTCATGATCGTCGGCGGCGCGGCGCTGTGGGCTGCGACCACGCTGGTTGCCAAGGGCACCCGGCTGCGCTTCGCGGCGCCCGAGAAGGCGCTGGGCTACCAGGTCGCGACCTCGGTCCCGATCCTGGGGCTGGCCGCCTGGCTGTTCGGGGAGACGATCCCCCACACCCCGTCGCCGCTGTCGCTGGGCCTGATGGCCTTCCAGGCGATCTGGGTCGTGGGAACCACGTTCACGCTTTGGTTCGCGCTGGTGAAGACCTATTCAGCCAGCAAATTGTCGGCTTTTACCTTCATCACCCCTTTGTTTGGCGTGGTGGGTAGCTATTTCATCATGCACGATACGCTGAACCTGACATTCGGGGCTGCCGCGGTCCTTGTCATTGCTGGGCTTTTTCTGGTTAACCGTCCCAGCCAATCCGCTGCGGCGCCGCGCGATGCATTGCTGAACGTCACCAAAACCTGATATTTGGACGCCATGAACAAGCTCGAAAACACCATCGATTCCGACGTTGCGGGCCCCGCGCCCCGGCACAAGACCACCCAGGTCAAGGTCGGCGACGTCGCCGTCGGCGGCGGCGCGCCGATCGTCGTGCAGTCGATGACCAACACCGACACCGCCGATATCGACGGCACCATCGCCCAGGTCGCGGCACTCGCCCGCGCCGGCTCCGAAATGGTCCGCATCACCGTGGACCGTGAGGAGGCCGCCGCTGCCGTCCCGCACATCCGCGACGGCCTGCTCAAGCGCGGCATCACCACGCCGCTGATCGGCGACTTTCACTATATCGGCCACAAGCTGCTCGCGGCCTATCCGGCCTGCGCCGAGGCGCTCGCCAAATATCGTATCAATCCCGGCAATGTCGGCTTCAAGGACAAGCGCGACACCCAGTTCGCCGACATCATCGAGATCGCCAACAAGAACAACAAGCCGGTTCGCATCGGCGCCAATTGGGGTTCGCTCGACCAGGAGCTCTTGACCAAGCTGATGGACGAGAACGCCGCGTCCGCCGATCCGCGCGACGTGCGCGCGGTGACGCGCGAGGCCATGGTGCAGTCCGCGCTGCTCTCGGCCGCGCGCGCCGAAGAGCTCGGCATGCCGAAGGATCGCATCATCCTCTCGGCCAAGGTGTCGGCCGTGCAGGATCTGATCGCGGTCTATCAGGATCTCGCCAGCCGTTCCGATTACGCGATCCATCTCGGCCTGACCGAGGCCGGCATGGGCACCAAGGGCATCGTGGCGTCCTCGGCCGCGCTCGGCATCCTGTTGCAGCAGGGCATCGGCGACACAATCCGCATCTCGCTGACGCCGGAGCCCGGCGGCGACCGCACCCGCGAGGTGCAGGTCGGCCAGGAGCTCTTGCAAACCATGGGCTTCCGCACCTTCGTGCCGCTGGTTGCGGCATGCCCCGGCTGCGGCCGCACGACTTCGACCACGTTCCAGGAACTGGCCAGCTCGATCCAGGGTTTCATCCGCGACGAGATGCCGACCTGGAAGACGAAATATCCGGGCGTGGAAGAGCTCAACGTCGCGGTGATGGGCTGCATCGTCAACGGCCCCGGCGAATCCAAGCACGCCAATATCGGCATCTCGCTGCCGGGCACGGGCGAGGCGCCGGCTGCCCCGGTGTTCGTCGACGGCAAGAAGTTCCGCACCCTGCGCGGCCCGACCATCTCCGCCGACTTCAAGGCGCTCGTGATCGACTACATCGAGCAGCGCTACGGCCAGGGCGCCAAGGTGCCGGTGACCGCGGCGGAGTAGTATTGCTCCAGATCAGGAATCGTAGGGCGGGTTAGCGAAAGCGTAACCCGCCTTATTTTTGCGGGCGCGAAGTGGCGGGTTACGCTTCGCTAACCCGCCCTACATTGCTACGATGCTCCCAAGCAAGAATGCATCGGGAGACACGCCATGAGCTCACTCGCCGGCAAGCACGGCCCGCGCTATCGCCACGCGACGGACGACGGCGCGCCCTACGAGACCATCGCGGTCGAAAAGCTCACCCCCATCATCGGCGCGGAAATCTCCGGCCTCGACATCGGCAAGCTCGTTTCCGATGATGCGCGCTCTAACCGGCAGATGGACGAGGTCCACCGCGCGCTTGCCGAAAACCTCGTCATCTTCTTCCGCGACCAGGCCATCACGCCCCAACAGCATCTCGCCTTCGGTCGCAAGTTCGGCGAACTGCATTTTCATCCCGCTGCTCCGCACGAAGATGAAGACCCGGCGCTGATGAAGATCTATGCGGATGCGAATTCGCCGCGCGCCAACGGCGAGGGCTGGCATTCCGACGTGTCCTGCGATCTCGAGCCGCCGATGGGCTCGATCCTCTATATCAAGCAGTGCCCGCCGCGCGGCGGCGACACGTTGTTTGCCAACATGTACGCAGCCTACGAGGCGCTGTCGGACCGGATGAAGGCCTATCTCGACGGCTTGACCGCGCTGCATGACGGCGAGCCGATCTATCGCGGGCTCTACGCCAATTACGGCGTCGCCGACCGCCCGTCCTATCCGAGTGCCGAGCATCCCGTGGTGCGGACGCACCCGGTCACCGGCAAGAAGGCGCTCTACGTCAACCGCGGCTTCACCCGCCACATCAACGGCATCCCGCGCGACGAGAGCGATGCGATGCTTGCCTATCTCTACCAGCACGCCGAGAACCCGCTGTTCCAGTGCCGCTTCCGCTGGACCGAGAACGCCATCGCGTTCTGGGACAACCGCTGCACCCAGCACCGCGCGATGTGGGACTACTGGCCGCACACGCGCTCCGGCACGCGGGTGACGGTGAAAGGGGCGCGGCCGGTTTAAGTGCCCACAATCGCTCAGTGACCTGAATCACGGACTTAGTATTGCCCCCGTCGAATGATGTGAGCTCCCGCTGGTACTTGCAGGTGCTTCAACCAGCGATATACTCACAACGGGCGATTTGGGGGAATTATGCGCTGGGTGGCGGCTACCATTCTTGCGCTCGTTTTTTACGGGTTAGCGGGTCAGGCGCTGGCCGAGAAACGCGTCGCTCTGGTGATTGGCAATTCGTCCTACCGGAATGTCCCGAGCCTTCCGAATCCCCGGAATGACGCCGCCGAGATTGCCTCCCTGTTCAGATCTGCAGGATTTTCCGCGGTAGATGCCCGCCGTGATCTTGGGATTTCAGACATGCGGCGCGCGATCAGTGATTTCGCCGAGATGGCAGGCGATGCCGACGTGGCCGTCGTCTATTTCGCCGGCCATGGCATCGAGGTCGATGGTGCAAACTACGTCATCCCCGTCGACGCGAAGTTGTCCCGCGATTTCGACATCGAGGATGAGGCTATTTCCCTCGATCGCATTCTGAAATCGATCGAGCCCACCAGGCGGCTTCGCCTCGTCATCCTGGATGCGTGCCGGGATAATCCGTTCTTGAAGACCATGAAGCGAACCATAGCCTCCCGATCGATCGGTCGCGGGTTGGCGAAGGTCGAGCCCGCGATATCCGATACGCTGATTGCCTTCGCGGCCAAGGCCGGATCGGTTGCGCTGGACGGCGATGCAAAAAACAGTCCCTTCACGACCGCGCTGCTGCACAACATCGCTGCTCCCGGCTTGGACTTGAGGATTGCATTCGGCCGAGTTCGCGACGAAGTGCTGAAGGTCACCAATCGTCACCAGGAGCCGTTCGTCTATGGATCATTGGGCGGCTCTGTCATCTCGATCGTCGATGCACCGAAACTGCCGCCGCCGCCAACGACGGATGACATCGTCTGGAACGCCGTGAAAGACTCGACCTATCCCGGCGTGTTCGAGGAGTTCATCGCGAAGTTTCCGACGTCTCCACATCTGAAGACGGCCGAATCACGGCGTGATGAGCTCAAGCAGGTGCAAGCTGCGGCTGCCGCGCGTATACCCCCGCCGCCGACCGCCGACGAAATCGTCTGGACGGCGATCAGGGATTCGAATTATCCCGCGATCTTCGATGATTTCCTCAGCAAGTTTCCAGCCAGCAAGCATCGAGCCGAAGCGCAATCGCGCGCCGACGAGCTGCAAAAGCAGATCGCAGCCGCTGCCGCCCGCGCTCCACGGCCTCCGACCGCCGATGAGGTCGTCTGGGATGCCATCAAAGGCTCGGCTTATCCGGCAATCTTCGAGGATTTCGCCAGCAAATTTCCGGCAAGCCCGCATCTGGCGGACGCCGAGAGGCGAAGGGATGAGCTGAAAAAGCAGATTGCCGCCACGCAAGCTCCGCCACCTCCCGCCGCCGAGGACATCGTCTGGGCCGCGATCAAGGGGTCGCGCGATCCCGCGATCTTCGATGAGTTCGTGAGTAAATATGCGGCGAGCCCGCACATCGCGGACGCACGGCAGCGCGGGGATGACCTGAGGAAGGAGATCGCCGCTGCTCAAGCGCCGCCACCTCCGCCTGCAGATGAGATCGTCTGGAACGCGATCAAGCAGTCGCGCGACCCCGCGATCTTCGAGGAGTATTCCGCTAAATATTCGAATAGTTCGCATGTCTCCGCCGCACTGTCGCTTCGTGACGAGCTGAAGAAGGAACGGGCGGCGGCTGCGGCACCTCCTCCGCCCCCGCCCGCAACCGATGAGATCGTCTGGAACGCGATAAGGGACGGCCGTTCGCCGGCAATGTTCGAAGAATTTCTGAGCAAGTTTCCCGAAAGTTCGCGGTCGGCAGAGGTTCGCGAACGGCTCAAGGCACTACAAGCGACGCAGCTCGCTTCCACCAATGCCACGCTCCCGGCGGTAGACGTGATCCAGCAGCGCGAGGGATCGATCGCGCTTGGCTTCAAGGTATTGTCTGCTTCGGAAGAGGCCGCCCTGAAGCAAAAAGCCAGCTTCAAGGAATGTGAAAAGTGTCCGGAGATGGTCGTGGTCGCCCCGGGCGTTTTCATGATGGGAGCGTCGGAGAGTTTATCGAAGCGCGCCACGCCATCGTCCCGCCATAAAGTGACGTTCGCGCGTTCATTCGCAGTTGGACGTTACGCTGTCACGTTCGAGGAGTGGGACGCCTGCGTCGCCGATGGCGGGTGCAACGGATACAAGCCTTGGGACAACGGTTGGGGTCGTGGGAAGCGGCCGGCAATCAACATTTCCTGGTCGGATGCCAAGAGCTACGTGGCCTGGCTCTCGGCCCGCACCGGCAAGACGTATCGCCTGTTGAGCGAATCCGAGCGGGAATATGTGACGCGGGCGGGGACCGCCTCGCCGTTTTGGTGGGGAGCCTCGGTCTCTCGCGGGCAGGCCAACTACGACGACAGGGTCGGTCAGGACAAGAATGCAAAAGGTGGCTCCGGGCAAAAGACGCTCCCGGTCGATTTCTTCCAGCCCAATCCGTGGGGCCTCTATCAGGTGCACGGCAATATTTGGGAGTGGGTCGAGGATTGCGTCAACGACACATATGACGACGCACCCATCGACGGTAGCCCCTGGATTACGGGCAAATGCGAACAGCGTGTCCTCAGAGGGGGCTCGTGGGTCAGCAAGGCGGATGCAGTCGAAGCGGGAAATCGCTATGGCGTGCAGTCCGAAGGACGCGTCAGCAACGTTGGATTTCGAGTTGCGAGGACGTTGAAATAGCCGAGCGCGAACGCATTGGCCTTGCAGGCCGGAGCGACCCTAGCCGATAACACTGTGATTTTCTCATTGGAGACATATGAAATGACAAACTGCTTCGTACGGCTGCCAACGACCTTCTCGGTGAAAGTCATTGCAGCGCTCGTCCTGTTCTTCGGAATCCTGTGCAGCGCCCATGCAGGTATGTCGCTGGTCGTGAAATCCGGCGAGGCAAAGGAAGTCTGTAAATGCGGAGGACACTGGCGAGTCGATAACAGCGGCAAGGTATGGCCCGTTACTATTCAAGTCGTGACTCCGCCGAAGAACGGCGCCGTGACGACGAGAGCGAGTTCCGGGCAACGCAAATTGCGAAATGGAGAAGCGAAGACCGTGCGGCTGACCAGCGTCGTGTACCAATCCAAGAAGGGGTATGTTGGCGAAGACTCCTTCACCTATCGGCGCGTTACGGCGGACCCTACCGATCCGGACAATGGCAAGGAATATACGGTCGCTGTCACAGTCAGATAAATACATGGGGCGGATGGGAGCTCTATGGTCAGCCCCCTGGGCCTGAGATGAAGACGGCCGTTGCGCTGCGCGAATCCGGCCCACGAAGCCGTTCTCGCGTTGACGTCTTCCCGCGTCCGCGCCAATCTTCCCGAAAAACAAATCGGGAGGATCCGCCATGCTCCGCGCCGAGGACAACAAATTCCTGACCGAGTCGGGCCCCGGAACCGGCATGGGCGAATTGTTGCGCCGGTTCTGGATCCCCGTGCTTCTGTCCGAAGAACTCCCCGAGCCCGACGGCGAGCCGAAGAAGATCGTCGTTCTCGGCGAGGAGCTGCTCGCCTTCCGCGATACGCGCGGAGTCGTCGGAATCATCGACCAGTACTGCCCGCATCGCGGCGCCAATCTCTGGCTTGGGCGCAATGAGGAATGCGGCATCCGCTGCGTCTATCACGGCTGGAAGTTCGACACCGACGGCCGCTGCGTCGACATGCCGACCTCATATCCCGACCTCAACGCCAAGGATCTCATCCGCATCAAATCCTATCCGGTGCGCGAATGGGGCGAGATGATCTGGGCCTATATGGGCCCGGCTGACGCGATGCCCGAGCTGCCCGATCTCGAAATGGCGCTGCTGCCGGCTTCGCACCGCTATGTCAGCAAGAAATGGCAGGACTGCAACTGGGTGCAGGCGCTGGAAGGCTCGATCGACACCGCGCATTTCACCTTCGCCCATCTCTCCTTCGACAAGGAGGAGAACGAGATTCTGGACATCAAGAAGCATTTCGTGAATCCGATCGCGCGGATGTCGAGCGATCACATGCGCTGGATCGCGGAGGATCCGCGCCCCGTGATCAAGATCGCCTCGCACGAGGCGGGCCTCACCATCGCCGGTGGGCGGCTCACCGGCGGCGACAACATCTACTGGCGCATCGCGCAGTTCCTGATGCCGTTCCACGCCTATGCTCCGAGTGCGATGCTGGGCGAGAACATCTTTGGCCAGACCTTCGTGCCCGTCACCGACACCAATTGCTGGATCTACGCCTATGCCTGGAATCCGGAGCGGCCGCTGACGCAAGCCGAGCGCGACGCCTTCGATCGCGGCAATGGCGTGATCGCGGAGGTCGGCGACAATTACGTGCCGCTGCGCCACAAGGGCAACGACTATCTGATCGACCGCAAGCTGCAGAAGACCAGGAGCTACACTGGCATCAAGGGTGTCTCCGAACAGGATGCGGCCGTACAGGATAGCCAGGGCCCGATCGCCGACCGCACCCGCGAGCATCTCGGTCCGACCGATCTCGGTATCATGCATTTCCGGAAAGTCGTGATGGAGCTGGCGCGGGCACTTCAGCAGGGCGAGTCGCCGCCGCACGCCGCGCATCAGGATCGCTACGCGGTGCGCTCGGGCGCCTGCGTCACCAGCAAGGCCAAGGATCTTTCCGCGGTGATGCTGGAGCGTTTCGGCGACGTCACAGGCTTTGTCGGCCGGCCGCGAACAGCGGCAGCGGAGTAGCACTTGGGGCAGCCGCGCAGCATCCTTGCAAGTCTTGTCTGGACGCTCGTCGCGTCGATCTTGCCATTGTCGCTGACGCCTATAAGTGAAGGTCATGCCGCTATCGCGCGGAAGATCGCGAAACCCAAGCCGCCGCACGCGCCGGTCAAATGCGAGATGTCGAAATTCCGGATCGTCGTGGATGTCGGGCACACCCCGGACTCCTACGGCGCACTGAGCGCGCGCAACGACACGGAGTTCGGCTTCAACTTCCGGCTTGCGAGTCTGATCACGGCGAAGCTCAAGGCCGAAGGCTTTGCCGCGGCCCGACTGCTCGTCACCGACGGCAAGGCGCGGCCGAGCCTGCTCAAACGCGTCAGTACCGCGAATGGTGCCCGGGCCGATCTCTTCCTGTCGATCCATCACGATTCGGTGCCGGACAAGCTGATCGAGACCTGGGAGTTCGACGGCGCGAACAGCTATTTCAGCGACCGCTTTTCGGGCCACTCTCTGTTCGTGTCGCAGCGCAATCCGCACTACGCTGCGAGCCTGATGCTGGCCCGGATGATCGGCCGGCAGCTGAAGGATCAGGACCTGCATTATGCCGGCCAATACGCCCTGCCGGTGATGGGCCGCTACCGGCGCCAATTGCTCGACAAGGATGTCGGCGTCTACCGCTATGACGGGCTCGTCGTGCTCTCGCAAACCCGCAGCGCCGCAGTGCTGCTCGAAGCCGGCTCCATCATCAACCGCGACGAGGAAATGGCGATGAACTCGCCGGAGCGTCAGGAGATCATTGCGGGCGGCGTGGCGGTGGCGATGAAGGAATTTTGCGAGAGGCGGTAGTCGGCTCGCTTGCAATGACGAGAAGCTACAGTGGCCCTCCGCGATACTCGCGGTTTGCCAAACTCGCCTCCTCCAGATCCAGATCCCGCTCGATCCGCCGGCGTGTCTCGTCGGTGATCTGGCCGTCACGCAGCAGGTTGTGGATGAATTTGCGCTCGGCGGCGATCAGATCGCGGGTCAAGGCGGTACCGGCGGCGGAGACGTCGTGGCGGGTGGGATCGAGCGAATCGGGCAGCTGGTTGACCCGGATCTCGTGGCGGGCGCGCAGGAGCCGCATCACCTCGTCCGACACGTCCTTCTCCTCGGTCAGCGCGTCGAGCGACTTCAGGGCGGCATCGAGGGCCTGGCGCCGGGCCGCGATCTCGGACTCGTGCTCGGCGGCATGCTCGCTGCGGCCGGCTTCCGCGACGCCGAGCCAGCGCACCACCGGAGGCAGCGTCAGGCCGACGCCGATCAGCGTGATGAAGATGACGCCGAAGGCGACGAACAGGATCAGGTCGCGAAACGGAAAGGCCTCGCCGCCCGGCAGCGTGAACGGCAGCGCCAGCGCCGCCGCCAGTGACACCGCGCCGCGCACGCCGGTGAACGCAAGCACGAACGGCCATTGCCATGGTGGAGACGGATCGCGCGCACGCAGCGACTTGCTGAGCATTCGTGGCAGATAGGTCGCGGGATAGAGCCAGGCGAAGCGTGCGATCACGACGACCGCCAGCACCACGGCGGTCGCGATCATGATGTCGTCGAGCGGGAACGCCTTCGACTTCTCGTAGAGCGCGCGCATCTGGAACCCCGTGAGCAGGAACAGCAAGCCCTCGATCAGATAGATCACGAGGTCCCAGAAGAAGATTCCCTGCAGGCGCGTCGATGCCGAGATCAGCAGCGGGCCGTTCCAGCTGACATAGAGGCCACAGGCGACGGTGGCGATCACGCCGGAGCCGCCGAGATGCTCGGGCAGCCAGTAGGAGACATAGGGCGTGATCAGCGACAGTGTCAGCTCGACCTGCGGGTCCCCCGACCATTTGCGGAACCGCAGGGAGAGCCAGCCGACACCGATGCCGAAGGCGATCTCGCCGGCGACGATGAGCAGGAACTCGCCGCCAGCCAGGGGCAGCGAGAAATGCCCCACCATAATTGCGGCGAGCGCGAACCGATAGAGGATCAGCGCGGTGGCGTCATTCGCCAGCCCTTCGCCTTCGAGGATGACCATGAGCCTGCGCGGCAGATGCAGCCGGCGCGCGATCGCGAGCGGCGCCACCACGTCGGGCGGCGCGACGATGGCGCCGAGCAGGAAGCCGATGGTCCAGGGCAGGCCGATGAAATAATGCGTGGCGGTTGCGACCAATGCCGCGGTGAAGATCACCGCGCCGACCGCGAGCAGCACGATCGGGCGAAGATTCTTTTTGAACTCGCGCCAGCTCATCGCGACGCTCGCCGAGTAGATCAGCGGCGGCAGCACCATCAGCAGCACCAGTTCCGGCGGCAGCTCGACCGGCGGCATGCCCGGCACGAAGGCAAGGCCGACACCGGAGAGCATCAGCAGAATAGCGGGCGCGATGTTGAAGCGGCGCGCGACAAGCGCGGTGCCCGCCAGCACGGCGAGCAGGATGAGAAAGGTCTGAAATTTCGCTTCCATGATGATCCCTCTTCACCCGGAAGCGGCCGCAAGGTCAATGCATGCGGCTTACGCGAACCGCTCGGCCACCATGCGGCCGATGCGTGCGAACGCGGTTTCGATCTGCGCCGCACTCGGCGTGCCGCCCTGGGTATAGGCCGCGATCAGGATCGGTGCATCGGGCTTCGCATCGGGCTTGGGCCAGGCCACTGCGATATCACCCGAGGCGTCCTTGCCGTTGTTGCCGGTCTTGTCGCCGATCTTCCAGCTAGCGGGGAGCCCGCCACGCAGCCGGTTCGCGCCCGTCTTGCAGCCCACCATCCATTCCGTGAGCTGTGCGCGCGAGGTGGCCGACAGCGCCTCGCCCGTCATCAGCCGGCGCAGATTGCCTGCCATCGCCGCCGGCGTCGTGGTGTCCCGGGGATCGCCGGGCGGTGAGCGGTTGAGCTCGGGCTCGTTGTGGTCGAGCCGCGAGGTGGTGTCGCCGAGCGACCGCCAGAATGCCGTGAGCGCGGCGGGGCCGCCGATCCGTGCCAACAGCAAATTGGCGCAGGTGTTGTCGCTGAGCTCGACGATCGCCTTGCACATCTCGGTGACCGACATTGCGCCGGCAGCAATGTTTTGCTTGGCGACCGGTGCGTATTCGAGCAGGTCGGCCTTGCCGTACGGGATCATGGCCGCAAGCTGCTCCTCGCCACGATCGACCCGCGCCAGTACGCAGGCCGCGAGCGAAGCCTTGAACGTCGAGCACATGACGAACCGTTCGTCGGCGCGCCATGCGAGCTTCGCGCCGGTCGCGAGATTCTCGGCATAGACCCCGATCCGGCCGCCACTCTCGCGCTCATAGGTTTCGAGCTCAGGCAGCGCGTCCGCGGCGAACGCAGGGGACGCAGCAATCCACCACAGCGAGGCGAGCAGCGAACGGCGGTCGAGAACCATGGGGACCTGTTGGACGGAGACGAGGGGAGGGAACGTAGCGGCGAGCGGGAGGGAAGCCCCCTCACTCCCGCAGGTCATACCGATAAGATTTCGACACGATCTGCCAGCCGTCGGCGAGTTTCATCGCCACCAGGTAGTCGGTGAAAAAACGCGGCGGCAACTGGCACCGGACCTTGATAAAGGCGGTCTTGTCGTCGGAACGGTCGATGGTGACGATGAAATCCTCGCGCGCTTTGCCTTCGGCCTTGCCGGAGGGACGTTTGCGCACGCGGTCGAGCCAGTCCGGCACGGTCAGCACCTGCAGCTCGCCCTTCTCGACCCAGCGCAAATCGGCGGAGGGGTGGAAGATGGCGCCGAGTTTTTCGGCATCGCCCTCGTAGAGTCCGTCGAAGTAAGATTGCACGACGGCTTCGACGCTCGAACGGTTCTGGCTCATGGGTCATCCCTTTGAATGATGGCTCGGGGCGAACTTAGTCGTACACATCAAAATGCGCTATGGTGTCCGTACCATTTGCGCAAGGACACGGTGATGACCGGATCAGAGAATTCGAACGCTCGTATCCTGGTCGGCGAATGCTACTGCCGCGCCGTGCGCTACGAGGTGGCGGACGCGTTCTCCTATGCGATGAACTGCCACTGCTCAAATTGCCGCCGCACCACCGGCGCCGCCTTCAAGCCGTTCGCCGGCATCGAGCAGAGCAAGCTCCGCATCGTCAGAGGCGAGGACCAGCGCACCATCTACGGTGACGACACCACCCATGACGCCCACTGCGCCCGCTGCGGCTCGCTGCTTTATTCCCGGGTGCGCGAGGGAAAATGGGTCCATGTCGCCATGGGAACCCTGGTCGACGCCCCCTCGATCCGACCGAGCGCCCACATTTTCGTGGGCTCGAAGGCGCCCTGGCACGAGATTACGGACAATCTGCCTCAATATCGGGGTCACATCGGGGGTGCTTGAGGGAACCTGCTGTGGGATTGTTTCTCGGCGAACCGCGCACGGACTGGCGCGACAAACAAAAGGGGCCTTTCGGCCTGCCGCTGGCGCCACCTTCGTGACCTCCATCACAAGCGCTCGCGGCGGACCCTGCTAAAGCCATCCCAAAGGGACTTGAAATGCCCTGAACCCGGAAGTCGTGTCATGCGCAAATTGCTCAGATTTTGCCCCCTTCTCCTCGCCGTCGCGCTGCTATTCGTCGCCGGGCCGGCTTTCGCGGGGAAGCGCGTCGCGCTGGTGATCGCCAACTCCGCCTATCAGCATGCGCCGTCGCTTACGAACCCGGTCAATGACGGTTCGGTGATGGCCAAGACGCTGAAGGAGGCCGGGTTCGACATCGTCGATTCCCGGCACGATCTGACGGCGCTGGAGACGCGGCGCGTGCTGCGCGAATTCGCCGACGGGACCCGCGATGCCGATATCGCCGTCGTCTATTATGCCGGCCACGGCATCGAGGTCGAAGGCTCGAACTATCTGATCCCTGTCGACGCCAAGCTGGAGCGTGACACCGACGTCTTTGACGAGGCGCTCTCCCTCGATCGCGTCCTGGTCGCGGTCGAACCGGCCAAGCAGCTTCGCCTGGTGATCCTGGACGCCTGCCGTGACAATCCGTTCGGCAAGACCATGAAGCGCACGGTCGCCTCGCGCGGCATCGGCCGCGGCCTCGCTCAGGTCGAGCCGACCAGCCCCAACACGCTGATCGCCTATTCGGCCAAGGCCGGCTTCACGGCGCAGGATGGCGACGGTGCGAACAGCCCCTTCACCGTGGCGCTGTCGAAGCATCTGACGACGCCGGGCCTCGACGTCCGCCGCGCCTTCGGCTTCGTGCGCGACGACGTGCTCAAGTCGACAGGTAACAAGCAGGAGCCGTTCGTCTATGGCTCGCTCGGCGGCGAGGACGTGCCGCTGGTGCCGGTCAAGGTGACCGCTGCGGCTGCTGCTGCGCCCGTGCCGAACCCGCAGGCCGACATCCGCCGCGATTACGAGCTCGCGCTCCAGGTCGGCAACAGGCCGGCATGGGAGGCGTTCCTCGCCCAGCATTCCGACGGCTTCTATGCGAGCCTTGCCAAGCTTCAGCTCGAAAAAATTGGCGCCGAGCAGGCTCATGCGGCGGCCACCGAGAAGGCGAAACAGGCCGAGGCCGAGCGCGATCGTCTTGCCGCACTTGGCGCGCAGAAGGATACGCAGGCCAAGGCAGCTGCCGATGCCAAGGCCGCCGAGCAGGTACAGCTTGCCGCGCAAAAGGCCAAGGAGCAGGCGCAGCAGCAGGCGGCCGCCGCCGAGCAGCAGCGCGTCAATCTCGCCGCCGCGGCGCCGGGTGCAGCGCCGGCCGGCACGGCGAGCCCCGCCGGCACCAACGTCGCGTCGCTGACGCCGGCCACCGCGCCGGCCGATCTCAGCCGCTCGGTGCAGACCGAGCTCGGCCGTGTCGGCTGCTTCTCCGGCGCCGCCGACGGCAACTGGACGACGTCCGCGCAGCGCTCGTTGTCGCAGTTCAACCGTTACGCCGGCACCAAGCTCGACGTGAAGGTGGCGAGCACCGATGCGCTCGACACGGTCAAGTCGAAACAGTCGCGCGTCTGTCCGCTTGTTTGCGAGCACGGCTTCAAGGCCGATGGCGACAAGTGCACCAAGATCGTCTGCCGTGATGGCTATGCGCTCAACGACGACAACGAGTGCGAGAAGCAGCGTGCCGCCAAGCCCGCCAAGCCCGCGACCGCCAAGCCTGCGACCGCAAAGCGTGACGACGGCGATGAGCGTCCCGCACGGCAGCGTCGTCAAGCCGGCGGTGAGGCTGCCGGAGCGGCGGGCGGCTTTGGCGGTGCTGCGGGCATTGCTGCTGCGGCTGGCGCCAGCCGCCGCTCGAGTGGCGGACAGCTATTCTGCAACAATAGCGGCTGTCGTGCGGTCAACCGCGGCTGCCATCTCGAATATCGTGGCGGCGGCGGCCCCGGCAACGATGCCAATGCCGAGGTCTGTAATTAGCTCCCAATGTCGTCCTGGCGAAAGCCAGGACCCATTGCCCCAGGGAGAAGTTGCGGCGCCGAGGAGCCAACCACCAGTCTTCGCAAAACCACGGCCGGTGGCAATGGGTCCTGGCTTTCGCCAGGACGACGACTAGGTCGAGATCGCGCTCGCCGCGATGTTGACCGTCAGCGCCAGCAAGGCCGTATTGTAGATGAATGAGACGATGCCGTGCGCGGTCGCGGTGCGGCGGATGGTCTTGTCGGAGATGCCGACGTCGGAGACCTGCGCGGTCATACCGATCACGAACGAGAAATAGACGAAGTCCCAATAATCCGCGTGGTCTTCCTTGTCGCCGCTGGGAAACTGAAGGCCACCCGGCGTGGCGTGCCGGTAATAATCATGCGCGTAATGCAGGGCGAAGATCGTGTGCACGGCGGCCCACGACAATACGATGGTGGTGATTGCGATGCTCAGCTCCAGGACGCCGCGATGCGGCGTTCCAAGCTCGGAGACGATCGCGGCGATGCTGGCGAAGGCGCCGATCGCCGTCACCAGCAGGATTACGAAGCGACCGTCGTCCTGCATCGCTGCGGCGCGGCGGATGTGCTGGTGGTCGTTGCACAGCATCATCGCGTAGACCAGCACCAGATAAACGGCGATCAACGCATCCCAGCCGAACAGAAGCCGCGTGACCAGCCGGTGCGAACCCGGGATGAGCAGGCAGACGAGAATACCAACGGCAAGCGACATGAACGTCCGCGGACGCGCATAAATCAGCCGCATCGGCCGCGACATCTTGCGAAAACGGGCGAGGGCGGGGTCTTCCTTGCTGCCGCCCGCCATCGCGCTATCAGCTCTTCCGTTCGGCCACGAACCGCGCAGCCGCTTGCAGCACGGCGGCCCGTTCGCCGAAAATCGAGACCGCGCTGTCAGCCCGCGCGAGCAGATCGCGGACGCGCTGCTTGGCGCCCTCGATGCCGAGCTGGGTGACGAAGGTGGTCTTGCCGAGCGCTGCATCGGCGCCGGCAGGCTTGCCGAGCGCGGCGGCATCGCCTTCGACGTCGAGCAGGTCGTCGGCGATCTGGAAGGCTTCGCCGAGCGCGCGGCCGTAATCGTCCAGCGCCTGATATTCCTTTTGCGAGGCCTGGCCGAGGATCGCGCCGGCGATGCAGCCGTAGCGCAGCAGCGCGCCGGTCTTCATCTGCTGAATGCGGGCCACGTCGATCGGCTCGTTGCCGCCAAAGCGGCCTTCGCCGGCGAGATCGAGGATCTGACCACCGACCATGCCGCCGATGCCGGCGCAGCGCGCCAGTGCGCGGGTCAGCAACAGCCTCACATTGGCGTCGCGATGGATCTCGTCGCGGGTGATGATGTCGAAGGCGAGCGTCAGGAGGCCGTCGCCGGCGAGGATCGCGGTCGCGTCATCGGTCTTCTTGTGCAGCGTGGGGCGGCCGCGGCGCAGGTCCGAATTGTCCATCGCCGGCAAATCGTCATGGATCAGCGAGTAGCAGTGGATGCATTCGAGGGCGGCGCCCACGAGCAGCGCGGCTTCGCGGGGAACGCCGAACACCGCCGCACTCTCGACCACGAGGAACGGCCGCAGACGCTTGCCGCCATTCAGGCTCGAATAGCGCATTGCGTCCATCAGTCGCTTGGGACGGGCGATCTCATCGTGCAGGATGTCGTCCGACAGCAGGCGCCCGAGCAGGGCCTCAGTGTCATCAGCGGTCTTGTCCAGACGTTTGGCGAAATCGGACGGGGACGTGCCGGTCATCAAGAAGGGCTCCAGAACTAAAATTCGGCGGGACAATCCTTTATGCGCCCGCCTCAGTCAATCGTTTGGAAGGCCTAAAAAGTGCTGGAAAAGGCCCGAATTATCACAGGCTTAATGCCGGGCCCGTGGCCGCGTTTCGTTCTGCGCCGGAAAGGTTGATTTGCGCGTCGTCAAAACCCTTCTTCTGGTGCTCGCGGTCGCGGCTCTCGCGCCCTATGTCGTCGCGCCATTCTACCGAACCGGCCATCCCGTTTCGACGCTGATGGTCTGGCGCTCGCTTCGGGGTGCGCCGATGCAGCGGGAATGGATCGATCTGGCGGCGATGTCGCCCTCGCTGCCCCGTTCGGTGGTGGCGGCCGAGGACGCCCATTTCTGCAAGCATCACGGCATCGACTGGGGTGCGCTGCGTGAGGCGATCGACGATGCGAAGGAGGACGGGACCCCGTTCCGGGGTGCTTCCACCATCACCCAGCAGGTGGCGAAAAACCTGTTCCTCTGGCAGGGGCGGGACTTCGTCCGCAAGGCGTTGGAATTCCCCCTGGCGCTGTGGATCGATCTCGTCCTGCCCAAGGCACGGATCCTGGAGATTTACCTCAACATCGCCGAGCTGGGACCGCAGGGCCAGTTTGGGGCCGAGGCGGCCAGCGCCTATGCCTTCGGCAAATCGGCCGAGGACCTCTCGCCCCGGGAAGCGGCACTTCTGGCCTCGATCCTGCCGAATCCGGTCAAACGCAGCGCCAGGACGCCGGGACCGGGTGTCCGGCGGCTGGCCGGGACCTATGTGGCGCGAGCGCAGGCGAGTTCACTTTCGACCTGCTGGCGGGAGAACCGGTGATTTCCGGTCCTTTTCGGGCGCATTTTCCGGCCCAGAGCCCTAGATTTAAGGCAGGCCTTCCTCTATAAGCCCGGCCTTGACCGGCATTCAGCTCGCCTCGGTTTGCGGGTGCTGAGCCGTCCCCTCGCGGACGATGCCCTGATGACACCAATCCCTAGAGGATACTGAAATGGCCGTTCCGAGAAGAAAAACCTCGCCGTCGCGCCGCGGCATGCGCCGCTCGGCTGACGCCATCAAGAAGCCGACCTATGTGGAAGACAAGGATTCCGGCGAGCTCCGTCGTCCGCATCATCTCGACCTCAAGACCGGCATGTACAAGGGCCGTCAGGTCCTGAAGAAGAAAGAGTCCTGAATTCGGGACCTTTCCCCAGGCAGGATGATTTCGCCTGCCTGATTTCGGCCAATCCATGAGATATGACAGTGACGGCGGCGGAGCGAATGCTTCGCCGCCGCATTGTCCTGTCTGGATTTCTTGATCGAGAAGGCATTTCGCCGATGGTCGGTTTCCCGCTGCTCCTGATCCCGCTCGCGGTCTACAACATCATCGCGTTCCTGATGCCGAGCGTGTCCTTTACGGACGTGCTGTTCAAGGTGCCGATGATCACGGGCGAGGCCTGGCCGGTCACGCTTTCCGACCTGATGCTCGCGCTAGGTGTCGTGCTGCTGCTGCTCGAAGTGGTCAAGGGCGCGCGGCCTGGCTCGAAATTCCTGATGGATCATCTGCTGTCGCTGATCGTGTTCGGCGCGGCTGCGGCCGAATTCGTGATGTGGCCCAAGTTCGGCAACTCCACCTATTTCCTTCTGGTGCTGCTCGCGATGGCTGATTTCCTCGGCGGCATCGCCCAGCGCACCCGCCGCCGCGTCGCTTATGTCGCCGAAACGACGGTGCCGGCGCCCCGCAAGGCCAAGCGCCGGGCCGAGACGCCGGCGGATGAGTTCGAGCCCAAGTTCGAGCCAGTGTCCCCTCCGCAACCAGCTCCGGCGGAGCCGCCCGCGCCCACGGCACAATCGGTCGCCGAATCCGTGCTGATGGATCACCCGGCGCCGAAGCCTGTGAGTACGCCCTCGCCGGAAATTCCCTCGCCGCATTTGCAGCCGGGCAACGGCACCCAGCCGTCTCCCGACGCGCCGCGCTGATTCAAGCCACCTGCCGCGTGCGCGCGGCGACGCTCGGAAGCGGGCGCTTGCTCCCATAGGCGGCCTGCGCATCCTCGGACGACACGCGGCGAAGTCGGCTCGCCTGGGGCAGATGCTCGGCATTGGCGATGAGCTGGGCGACGAAGCTCGGATCGGGGCGCGGCAGCGGGGCCTTGTGGACCCACTGCAAAACCGGCATCAGCGGCACCAAGGCCGAGCCTGTACCGTTGTTCGCCACGTCCAGTTGATCAGTACTCAACATCGCGATCACCGTTGACCCGGCCAAGATTGTCGCGTTTCGAGACGCTGGCGCCGGTGCGTGTCATGTACTCGCAAGGCCTATGCCGGGCGGGCCGGTTTGGTTCCTGCCCGCGAACAAACGTGGTTTCCAAATTGTTTATCAACTTTGCCTAGGGTCAATGGCGAATCTGGCTTTATCCTGCGCCAGCTCAGGACTCCCCGCTGTCCCGAAACGAGGCGATTTTGACCCCCGCATTGCCGCAAGCCTCCGACATCCTGGCTGCCCTCGGCCAAGCCGTGTTCGCCTGGGACATCGCCAGCGATGCCATTGTCTGGGGTGAGCAGGTCAGCGCCATCTTTCCCGGGATTCCCGCCGAACGGCTGGCCACCGGCGCCGAATTCGCCAGGCTGATCGAGCCCGTGCAATCGCTGCGGACCGCCGCGCTGGCGCAGACCTCGGCCGTGCATGGCGCCGACGGCACGCCCTACCGGGTCGAGTACGGCGTGCGCATGAGCGCCGCCGATCCAGTGGTCTGGATCGAGGAGACCGGCCGCTGGTTCGCCGGCCCCGACGGCCGACCGGTGCGTGCGATCGGCTCCGTCCGCATCAACAATGAACGCCATGCCCGCGACGAGGAACTGACGAAGCTGGCCCGGCTCGATCCGCTGACCGGCGAGCTCAATCGCTCGCATCTGATCGCCGCGCTGGCCGAGGCCATCGAGGAGACGACCCGTTTCCGATCGACTGCGGCCTTCATGCTGGTCGGCATCGATCATCTCGCGCGTGTCAACGAGGCCTTCGGCTTCGACGTCGCCGACGCCGTGATCCTCGACGTCGCCACGCGCATTCGCGCGCGCTTGCGCGGTGGCGACGTGCTCGGCCGCTTCTCCGGCAACAAGTTCGGCCTGATCCTGAAGAACTGCACCGTAGACGACATGAACGTCGCCGCCGAGCGCTTCCTCGCCGGCATCCGCGACGAGGTGGTGCCGACCAAATCCGGCCCGGTGTCGGTCACCGCCTCGATCGGCGCGGTCAGCGTGCCGCGCTATGCCCGCAACACCGATGAAGCCGTCAATCGCGCCCACGAGACCCTGGACACCGCGAAACAACGCCGCGTCGGCTCGTTCGCAGCGTGGCGCCCGGATGCCGCGCGCGACGCCCAGCGCCGCGTCAACATCCGCGTCACCGACGAGATCGTCACCGCATTGAACGAGCGCCGCATCAAGCTGGCCTATGAGCCGGTGGTTGCCGCCCTCTCACGCGAGTGCGCTTTTCACGAATGCCTGGTGCGGATGGACCAGGGCGACGGCCAGGTGCTGCTCGCGCCCGACATCGTGCCGGTCGCTGAACGGCTCGGCCTGATCCGCCTGGTCGATCACCGCGTGCTCGAGCTCGTGGTCGCCGAGCTCGCCGCCGCGCCGGACATCTGCCTCAGCCTCAACATCTCCCCGGACACCACCATGGACCCGGATTGGTGGGCGGGAATCGAATCGCTGATGCGCGCCCATCCCGGCGTCGCCGAGCGGCTGATCGTCGAGATCACCGAAACCGTCGCGATCCAGGACATCGACGACGTGCGCGGCTTCGTCACCCGGCTGAAGAATTTCGGCAGTCGCATCGCCATCGACGATTTCGGCGCCGGCTACACCTCGTTCCGTAATCTGCGCAAGCTCGGCGTCGACATCGTCAAGATCGACGGCGCCTTCGTGCAGAACATCACTCGTTCCGCCGACGACCGCGCCTTCGTGCAGACCCTGATCGACCTTGCCCGCCGCCTCGACATCAAGACGGTGGCCGAATGGGTGCAGGACGAAGAAGCTGCGAACATGCTGCGTGACTGGGGCTGCGACTACATCCAGGGCCGCCTGATCGGGCTCGCCTCAGCCGACCGCCCCTGGGGCGCGCCGCCGGACAGCGCGTTGCCGGCGGCAGGGTAGTGTCGCTACGATCTGCGGCTACGCCACGCAGATATTCGGCACAGCGATCGTCTGTGCAAGAAACGCGTCGCGCCGGCCTGCCCGCGTAGTTGCGCGTTAGGTCCGGATGGCATCGTATCTGGTTTAAACGCGGCTTACGGCCCGTACAGCACGAGTTCCGTATCGGTGAGATCGGCGAGCTGCGGCCGATGCGGGCCCTTGAAATATTTGCGGCCGCGACGCTCGGTGTAGATGCCGACGAGGCCGGGAACCGGGCCGTTGGAATCGACGGCGACCGCGATCTTGCCGAGCCGCAGCAGCAGCCGGCCGATGCGGCCCGCGCATTCGGTGTATTCGGCCGCGTTGCGGCAGTAGATCAGCTTCATCGCGGGTGGCGCAATGATGCCACGGCGGATGCGCACCGGTTGCAGGATGAAGGGGAACGCTCCCTTCGGCGTGCGGCAGACGAGGCTGAGGCAATTGTAGCGCGCATGCCGCGTCAAGAGCTCGGTCTCGGCATCGGAAAGCCCGTCGATCGTCTTGGCGTGCTGCGAGATGACGTCGATCGTGCTCCAGCGTGCGACGCGCGCCAGCGCAGGCACCGAGAAGAATATACCCCTGCAATAGGCGCGAAAGCCCTGCGTCTCGATGATCGGCCAGGTCCACGGCGCCGGGCTGATGTTGAGATAGGTGACGTCCTTGTGCCGCTGCGCGATCTTGGTCAGGAGCGGGGCGTAGTTGCGGTAGGCCGGATCGACGTACCAGCTCGACAAATTGCACTGGATGGCGGTCTCGTCGCCGTCCCTCCGCGCCGTATAGATCAGCAGCAGCACGCCGACCGGCGTACCATCATTGTCGAGCATGTAGCCGAAGCGCGGGTAGCCGTCCGGTACCGGTCGGAAGGCTTGCCGGCGCAGGCCCTGGATCCAGTAGCTGCGCGAGCGGCCGACGAAGCCGCGCGTCAGCAAGTCCGCGACCGCATCGACGTCGGACTCGGTGATCTCGCGGCATCGGACCTTGGTATGGATCACGCTCGTCTTTCCCCTGGAAATGACCGGCTTCGTTCCGTTAGCGCCAGCCTTCGCCGTGGGCATCGGCCGCGATCTGCGGCTGCATGCCCATGATCTCCCGCACCTTGGCGGGCCAGGCGGCGATGTCCGTGCCGTGGGTGTGGAACATGGCGACGGCCAGGCGGTCCATGCCGAAAGCGACGCAGCCGGTGTGGGCCGGCTCGCCATGGGCGTCCTTGATGTCCCAGGTCGTGCCGAAATGCTCGCGGTGATAGTTGAAGCTCATGCAGGCGGTCGGCTGCTCTTCCGAGCGCAGCGGGATCAGCAGTTCGAACTTGAGCTGCTGCTGCTTCTGGCTCACCGCCTTCATCTGACCGACGCGGCCGAAGAACGGATCGCTGGCATAGTCGACGCGGAAGGTGAGACCGAGACCCGTCGCAATCGCCTGCGCGCGCACCATCCAGCGCTCGCGGAAATCGGCGACGTCATCCGGGCTGCCGATGCAGACATATTCCCGCATCCGGAACGATTGCAGCCGGTCGAGATGCTTTGACGGTTCACGGCGGAAGCAGTCGGCGGCGACGTCGAAGCGCAGGCCGCCTTTCGGCAACTGGCCGCGGCTCGCCGCGATCGGATAGACGGGATAGCAGGCCGCCGGCGACAGCACGAGGTCTGCCGGCGAGAGCGAGCTGGTCCAGTCGCCGCCGGCATCGAAGCGGCTGACCGCAGCGTTGATCTCGCGCTCGGTGCCGTGCAGGCCGCAGACGCAACCGAGCAGGTTCGGAAAGCTCTTGAGATAGCCGGATTTTTCCAGCTGGGACCGGCTCATCACCGGCGGGAAGCGCATCACTTCGGTGCCGGCTTCACGATGGCTCGTGATCAATGCGGCGAGCCGCTCGACGATGCCCTCGTAAAGCGCGGTGCGGGCGTAGACGCCGTCCGAGCCCATGGGGTGAAAGAGCTTGTCGGCGAGATGATCGAGCGGATCCGCGATCTGCGGCGCGGTCTCAGGCGAGTTGGGGAGAACAGCAATGTTCATGTCGGCTTCCTGCTATCTGAAATTATTCTAATTGAACGAAGGCACGTCGGTCTCGAAAGCTCGTCAGTCCCGAAGGCCTGTCGGCACGCCGCTCATTAGGGTCGACGTTGCGGCATTGGCCAGAATGCGGTCGTTGTTGATCATGATCGGCGACGACAGCACGTCGCGCAGGTGGCGGCCCATGGTGAACTCGCCGTCGTTGCGGTAGCCGGAAAGGCCTGCGGTGCGCATCGCATGCATCACGATCTCGACCGCGAGCTCCGAGGCCTGCACCTTCAGTAGCGTGATCGAAGACTGGAAGTCGAGCGAGCCGAGCGCGCGTTCGTCGTGCTCGGCGCGGGCAAAGGCGTCGATATTGGCCGATATCAGCGCCCGCAGCTTGGCCAGCGACATCTTGGCGGCGGTAAAATGCGCGGCCGCCGGGGGCATCTGTCCGCCCGAGGTGCGGGCCGCCTTGCGGACGAAGGCCTGCGCGCGGGTGACGGCGGCTGCAGCGATACCAGCCCAGGCCGAGGACCAGCACAGATGCGCGAACGGCGTCATGGTCTGGGCGTGGATCTTGTCGTAGGATTCCGGGAAGACGCGGTCGGTCGGGCAGTCGACCTTCAGCTCGAAACCGGTTGAGCAAGTGCCGCGCATGCCGAGCGTTTCCCAGCCCAGCGTCCGCTTCAGCGAATAATCGTCCCTGGCGAGCGCCAGCAGCACCTGGTCGGATGCAGAAGCGTCGGTGGCACGGCGGGCGATCGTGACGAGGCCGTCGGCCTCGGCGCCGTAGGAGATCACGGTGGCGTCGCGCAGCAGCGAGACGGTGTCGCCGGCGACGTCGACGGCGGCGGCGCTGGCGCGGATGTTGCCGCCGTTCTGGCCTTCGGTGGTGGAGGAGGCGAGCAGCCACTGGTCGCGCGCGACCCGGCGCATCATGGTTTCCATCCAGGGAATGCCGTGACCGTGCCTGACGACGCAGGCGACCTTTGTCGTGTGCATGGCGTAGATCATCGCCGTGGAGGCGCAGGCGCGTCCGAGCGTGTAGCAGACATCGGTGACATCGTGGATCGAGGCGCCGAAGCCGCCGAACTCGACCGGGATCATGACGCCGAGCAGCTTCTGCTCACGCGCGACCTCGAACGCCTTGTGAGGGAAGCGGGCATCGCGATCGACCCCGTCGGCGTCGGCTGCCGCCACGGTGGCGGTCCGGGCGGCGCGCTCGACGAGGGAGGGACCCTGCTCGAGAAAGCTCGTCTGCGTCTCGTCGACAGTGAGGACTGCTTCACGCACGTTCATACTCATCCGCCTCCGGTTTGCCGTTCAGGATCGCCGGCATCATTCGCGATGCCGCTTGAGCGATCCTTCGACCATCTTTGCTTATGAGATGAGGCTACGGATTTAATTCAAATTCGTCGATGAAATAGAGGGTAAACAAAGCCCAATTCCGAACGAACAGTTAAGTTCGGGTTGTTTGCATCGCCCGGATTTCCGCGGTCGCGTTAGGGATCTGTAAGAAGCCGGAATTTCAGACAATCTGAGTCATCGTTTACTAAGAAACGCGAAGTAATGGTGGCGTCCATTGCGGGATCGGCCCGCCGTGCCCATCGTAGCCGGCGACCGGTCCGACCTTTGTCGACAGATGGGAATTTACCGATGCAGGCTTTCGATACCGAATTGCGCAATCGCATCATCAAGCTGGTGAAGGGCATCCTCGCCCAGAACGCGCTCTCCGCCGAGGTCACGCCGCAGGCCAAGCTCGTCGACGTCGGCCTGACCTCGATGGACATGGTCAATCTGATGCTCGGCGTCGAAGCCGAGTTCGACTTCACGATTCCCCAGTCCGAGATCACACCGGAGAACTTCCAGTCCGTCGAAACGCTGGAGCGCATGGTCGCGACCCAGCTGCAGTCGGCGGCCGCGGCATAATCGAGATTTCCGGCCTTCGCCGGGACGACACCGAATGTGTGGCGAGTGCTTTCCGCTCGTCTCGGCATCGGCACCCATCACCCGTTCCAAAATCGACGTAAAACTGGCATAGCTTCTCCACGGAATCGCGATGGCGCGAACGGGGTGGAGCAGGCATGACGCAGGCGGTATTGGGCATCATCGGCGGCTCCGGCATCTATGATCTGCCGGGGCTGGAGGACGCTCGCGAAGAGGTGATCAGGAGCCCCTGGGGTGAGCCGTCGGCGCCCCTGCGGCGCGGCTCAATTGCCGGCCTGCCGATCGTGTTCCTGCCGCGTCACGACAAGGGCCACCGGCTGTCGCCCTCCGACATCAATTATCGCGCCAATATCGACGTCCTCAAGCGCGCAGGGGTCACAGACCTGATCTCGCTGTCGGCCTGTGGCTCGTTCAGGGAGGAGCTGCCGCCGGGAACCTTCGTTCTCGTCGACCAGTTCGTCGATCGTACCCACAAGCGCGAGAGCTCGTTCTTCGGGAGGGGATGCGTCGCGCATGTGTCGATGGCGCACCCGGTCTCGCCGCGGCTGCGCATCCATCTTGCCACGGCGGCCGAAGCCGAGGGCATCGCGTTTGCGCGCGGCGGCACCTATGTCTGCATGGAGGGACCGCAATTCTCGACCTATGCGGAAAGCATGACCTACAAGACGCTTGGCTATTCCGTGATCGGCATGACCAACATGCCCGAGGCGAAACTCGCGCGCGAGGCCGAGCTTTGCTACGCCACCGTCGCGATGGTGACGGATTTCGATTGCTGGCATCCCGATCACGACGCCGTCACCGTGCAGGACATCGTCCGCGTTCTGAGCTCGAACGCCGACAAGGCAAAAGCGCTGGTGGCGCGGCTGGCGAAAGACTTCCCGCGCGAGCATGAGCCGTGTCCGATCGGTTCGGACCGCGCGCTCGATACCGCGCTGATCACCGCGCCCGAGGCGCGCGATCCCGAGCTCTTGAAGAAGCTCGATGCGGTGGCTGGGCGCATCCTGCGAACGTGATACGAAAGGCAGAATGCCATGAAGGTCGACGGCAAGCATTTCCGCAGCATCTGGCGTGAGCGCGATGGCTGGTCGGTCGGCGCGATCGACCAGCGCCGGCTGCCGCACGAATTCATCGTTGCGAAGCTGACCTCATGCGAGGACGCGGCCCTCGCCATCCGCGACATGCTGGTGCGCGGTGCGCCGCTGATCGGCGCGACCGCGGCTTACGGCATGGCACTCGCAATGCGCGAGGACGCTTCCGACGAGGGCCTGAAGCGCGCCTACGACACGCTCGTGGTGGCGCGGCCAACGGCGATCAATCTGAAATGGGCCCTGGACGAGATGCGCGCGAGCCTCGCGCCGATCGATCCGCTGGAGCGCGCGGAAGCTGCCTATGCGCGCGCCGACGAGATCGTCGAGCAGGACGTCGAGATCAACCGCGGCATCGCCGGAAATGGCCTGAAACTCATCGAGGCGATCGTCGCAAAGAAGAAGCCAGGCGAGACGGTGAATGTGCTGACCCATTGCAATGCCGGCTGGCTTGCGACCGTCGATTGGGGCACGGCGACGGCGCCGATCTATCTGGCGCATGAGCGCGGCATCAAGATCCATGTCTGGGTCGACGAGACGCGACCGCGCAACCAAGGCGCCTCGCTCACGGCTTGGGAACTCGGCCATCACGGCGTGGCGCATACGGTGATTCCCGACAATACCGGCGGGCATCTGATGCAGCACGGCATGGTCGATCTCGCCATCGTCGGCACCGATCGCGTTGCCGCCAATGGCGACGTCTGCAACAAGATCGGCACATATTTGAAGGCGCTCGCCGCGCACGACAATAACGTGCCGTTCTATGTCGCGCTGCCGTCACCGACGATCGATTTCGCCGTCGACGACGGCATCCGCGACATCCCGATCGAGCAGCGCAGCGGTACGGAAGTCACCGACATGACCGGCCGCACCGCAGACGGAAGGCTTGAGACGGTGCGCATCGTGCCAGAGGGCTCGCCGGTCGCGAATTATGCGTTCGACGTGACCCCGGCGCGGCTCGTCACCGGCCTTATCACCGAGCGCGGCGTATTGAAAGCCGACCGCGCGTCGCTGGCGGCTGCGTTTCCCGAGCGTATTGCCGCCGCTGCGGAATAGTCAGTTCGCCAGGCGCGATTTTTCCACGCTGTCATTGCGAGTGCAGTGAAGCAATCCAGAAATCCCACCGCGGAAGCGGTCTGGATTGCCTCGCTGCGCTCGCAATGACGGAGAATGGCGCTCTAGCTCAGCTTCAATCCCGTTGCTGCCTCGAGCTCGGCAATCGCCTGAGCGCCGCTGGTCACCTTGATCGTCGTCATGCCCATCTCGCGTGCCGGCTTCAGATTGACGCCGAGATCGTCGAGATAGACGCAATTCTTCGGATCAACCCTCAGAGTCTCGACCATCAGCTGATAGATGCGCGGGTCGGGCTTGCGCAGGCCGATCTTGGCGGACTCGATCACATGGTCGAACAGCACCATCACCTCGGCGACATAGAGTGAGCGCCCGGTCATGCTGCCGATCGCATTGGCCGGCAGATTGTTGGTAATGCAGCCGGTCTTGAATTGCGCCTTGATGCGCTTCAGCGCTTCGACCATCTCGGGGCGCAGATCGCCCTGAAGCAGCGGTAGCACGTCGCGGCCGCGCACCTCCGCGCCGAGCGCCAGCGACTCCGTCGCGAACAAATGATCGAACGTGTCGATATCGACCTCGGCGCGTTCGAACTTGGCCCAGGCATTTTCCAGATGATTGGCGGCATTGGTGCGCCGGATGATATCGAGGGGCAGGCCACGCTCCGTCTCGAACCGCGTGAACGCCTCGAATGGCGAACTCGTCAGCACGCCGCCAAAATCAAAGATCACAGCTTCGATCGTCAAGATCCCGCCCTCGTCAATTCCTTTCCAAGAGCGCTAGCATGCGCTATCGGCAAGGGCCAGTCCGAAGCCATCCCACCGCGTCACCGATGCCGAAGCGTGTTCCCATGAAAAAGCTTGCAACCATCATTACAGCCGCGCTGCTGCTGGCCACGCCCGCTTATGCCATCGTTGGCGGCGGCACGCCGCAGGCCGATGGTGTCGCGCGCGCCGTCGTCACGATCGTCGGCTCGCGCGGCAATTTCTGTACCGGCACCCTGGTTGCGCCGAAGCTGGTGCTCACCGTTGCCCACTGCGTGCAGCCCGGCGCGGACTACAAGATCGTCGATCGCGGCATCGACGGGCAGCCGCAACTGCTGAATGTCCGCACCGTCGCGATCCATCCGAGTTTCAACATGCAGGCAATGCAGGCGCATCGCGCTACCGCCGACTTGGCGCTGCTGCAACTGGAAATTCCACTCAAGGGAAAATCGACGGTGCCGGTCGGTACGCCGAATATTCCGATTCAGGTCGGCAGCCGCTTCGTCATCGCCGGTATCGGCGTCACCGTGCGTGGCGACGGCAAGAGTGGCGGCGCGACGCGTGTTGCCGGTCTCGTCGCGACGGGTCAGCCCGGCACGCTCCAGATCAGGCTGGTCGACCCCGTAACCAACGGTGTTCGCGACGGAATTGGCGCCTGCACCGGCGATTCCGGCGGGCCCGTGTTCGAGGACAAGCCGACCGGAGCCGTGCTCGTCGGCGTGATCAGCTGGTCCACGGGGCCGAACGGAGCCGCCGGCTGCGGCGGGCTGACAGGGGTCACGCCGCTCACGCTCTATCGCGACTGGATCTTGCAGACCGCGCGGAGCTGGGGTGCGGCGCTGTGATTTGACCGCGACCTGATCTATGTCATCTTGAAGCGGAAGCGCGATGGGCGACCACGTCCATCACGGAGGAAACGCGCCGCCCGATCAAGGGCGGCCACAAAAACAAGCAAGGCATAGAAGCAACAATGAATGTCGCTGTTCGCAGTCACGCCACGGCCAAACAGGCTTCTGAACATTTCGACGTGCTGATCGTCGGCGCCGGGATCTCGGGCATCGGTAGCGCCTATCACATGACCAGGCAGCTTCCGGATGCGAGCTTCGTCATCCTGGAAACGCAGGCGACGTTCGGCGGCACATGGACCACGCATCGCTATCCCGGAATTCGTTCGGACAGCGATCTCCACACCTTCGGGTATAGCTTCAAGCCCTGGGTCGGTCCGCCGATCGCGACCGCCGAGGAAATCCTCGCCTACATGAACGAGGTGATCGACGAAAACGATCTCGCGCGGCATATCCGCTACAAGCACAAGATCAATTCGGCGAGCTGGTCGAGCGAGCAGAACCTCTGGACCATCGAGGCGGTGACGACCGACACCGGCGAGCCAAAAACTTTCACGGCGAACTTCCTCTGGATGTGCCAGGGCTATTACCGCCATTCGGAAGGCTATACGCCGGAATGGAAGGGCACGGATCGCTTCAAGGGCCGCATCGTTCATCCGCAGACCTGGCCCGATGATATCGACCTCGCGAACAAGAAGGTCGTCGTGATCGGCTCCGGCGCGACGGCGGCGACGCTGGTGCCGAACATTGCCGACAAATGCGCGCATGTCACGATGCTGCAGCGGTCGCCGACCTATTTCCGTTTGGGGCGCAACGCCATCGAGATCGCAGAGGAGCTGCGCAGGCTTCAGGTCGACGAGGCCTGGATCCACGAGATCGTCCGCCGCAAGATCCTGTTCGAGCAGGACGCGTTCACCAAACTTTGCTTGTCAAAACCCGAGCAGGTGAAGCAAGAGCTGATCGGGCAGATCAGCGCCGTGCTCGGTCCGGAGTACGATGTCGACACACATTTCACACCGAGCTACCGGCCCTGGCGGCAGCGCATCGCCTTCGTGCCCGATGCCGATCTGTTCAAGGGCATCGCCAGCGGCAAGGCGTCTGTCGTCACCGACGAGATCGAATGTTTCGTCGAGAACGGCATCCAGCTCAAATCCGGCAAGCTGCTGGAAGCTGACATCATCGTCACCGCAACCGGCTTCAATCTCGCGGCGCTCGGCGACATCGCCTTCGAGGTCGACGGCAAGCCGCTCGCCTTCGGCGACACCGTCACCTATCGCGGCATGATGTTCACGGGCGTGCCGAACATGGTCTGGGTGTTCGGCTATTTCCGCGCCAGCTGGACGCTGCGCGTCGACCTCGTCGCCGACTTCGTCTGCCGCCTGCTCGGTCACATGAAAACCAAAGGCAAGAAGAAGGTCGAGGTCAAGTTGCGTGCCGAAGACCACAACATGCCGATCCTGCCCTGGATCGATCCGGAAAACTTCAACCCCGGCTACATGATGCGCAACATGGACCTGCTGCCCAAGCGCGGCGACAAACCGGAATGGCAGCACAGCCAGGATTACTGGACCGAAAAGGACGAGATCCCGAAGACCGATCTGGATGGCGGGGAGTTTGTGTATGGGTGAGGTGGGGTAGGCGCTAACCACGCATTGCAATGTCGTCCCGGCGAAGGCCGGGACCCATACCGCGTGATCTGTCGACTGCGGTTGGTAGTAGTCCCACGATAACGAGTCATCGCCAAACTATGTCTTGTGGCTATGGGTCCCGGCCTGCGCCGGGACGACACTGGTTATTGGGGTGGGCAGGTCTCAACTCACCCGCAGCAAGACTACGAATTCCTTCTCGTCGCATTCGTTGCAATCGCCGCCGCCGCGGTCCGGTTCTCGACCCCGAGCTTGGCGTAGATCTGCTCGAGATGCTTGTCGACCGTGCGCGGGCTCAAGCCCAGAATCTGCGCGATATCGCGGTTGGTCTTGCCCTTGCTGAGCCAGGCCAGCACCTCGCCTTCGCGGGTGGTGAGGCCGAGCTCGCTGGTGAATTCGGGTGGCGGCGCGGTGCCGGACTCCCGGGAGAGCCGCAGCAGGAACTCGTTCGGCGCGGTCTCGCCCATGTAGTACAGGCGGAGCTGAGGATTGTCGGGCAGGGAAGCCGCCTGAGATTTCGAGCTGCCCTTGCCCTTGGCCTGCTCAAGCCATTGCAGCAATGGTACCGGCAGGACGAAGTCGTCGTCGGCCTGCGCGCCGTGGTGGTCCGCCAGCAGCTTCTGCGCCTGCGGGGTCGCCCACAACAATTTGCCCTGGCGGTTGACCGCGAACAGGAATCGGCCGGAGACGTCGAGCGCGGCGCGTGCGCTTTGCGTCAGCCGCGCATTGCCGAGATGAACGCGGATGCGCGCCAGCATCTCCTCGATCACGATCGGCTTGGTCACGTAGTCGACGCCGCCGGCCTCTAGCCCGCGCACGATGTGCTCGGTCTCGGCGAGCCCCGTCATGAAGATCACCGGGACATTGGCAAGGCCCGCATCACGCTTGAGGCGGCGGCAGGTCTCGAACCCGTCCATGCCCGGCATCACTGCGTCGAGCAGCACGATGTCGGGCGTGATCTGGTCGACGATGCGCATCGCGGCCGCGCCGTCGAGCGCCACCATCACCGTCATCCCTGCGCTGTCGAGCGCGTCGGTGAGCAGCCGCAGCGTCTCCGGGGAGTCGTCGACAACGAGCGCGACGTCGCGCTTTTTCGACTCAGTGCTCATACGCATGCAACGTCTTCAATGTGGCCATGTACTGGTCGAGATCGAAGCGGTCGACCAGCGACCGCATTTCCGCGACGAAGTCGGCATGTTCAGGGTGCTCGCTGCCAATCTCGTCCAGCTTCAACTGGATAGCCTTGACGTAGCCGATCTGACCGAGCCCGATCAGTGCCTCGACGTGTTGTACCGGCGGTCGCGAGCCGCTCTCCGGCCGCCACAGCGGCACCGCGATCTCCTCCGAGCCGTATTGCCATTCGATCTTGAGAAGCTGGCGGATGCTTTCCAAAAGCCTGGGAATGTCGATCGGCTTCATCAGATAGCCGTCGTGGAAGGGCTGCGCCAGCGGTGTGCCGTGGGCCTCGAGCGCGCTGGCCGACACCATCAGGATCCGCGCCTGATGGTGGCCGTTGGCGCGGAGCGTCTCCGCGACCGTCCAGCCATCCATGCCCGGCATGGAAATGTCGAGCAGGAACAGATCGGGCCGGCAGTGCTGGGCCAGCGCCAGGCAACCAGGTCCGTCGGGCGCGCTGAGCAGGATGAAGCCGAGTGGTGTCAACACCTCGCGCAGGAGGTCGCGATGCACGGGATCGTCGTCGGTGATGAGGATGGTCTTGCGCGCGCCGTGATAGCCGGAGATCGGGGCCTCCACCGGCGCAATGCGCTGCGGATTGGTGACTTCCGAGAGCAGCATCTTGACCTTGAACGTGCTGCCGCTGCCGACCGTGCTCAAGACCTTGATGTCGCCGCCCATGACGCCGGCGAGCAGCCGGCTGATGGTCAGGCCCAGCCCGGTGCCGGTCTGCGGCTGCGAGACACCGAGCGCGCCGCGTTCGAACGGTGCGAAGATGCGTTCGAGATCATCGCCCTGGATACCGGGGCCGGTGTCGATCACCTCGAACTCCGCGACCGGGCTGCGATAGTGCACCACGAACTGCACACTGCCGGCCTGGGTGAACTTGATTGCGTTGGACAGCAGATTGATCAGCACCTGGCGCAGCCGCTTCTCGTCGGCATAGACCACGACCGGCAAATGCGCCGGCCGCCTGAACACGAAGTCGATGCTCTTGGCAGCGGCCTGAAGGCGGAACATGCCGACGAGCTGGTCGAGGAATTCGCTCAAGCGCACTTCGTCGCGTGACAGGTACAGCCGCCCCGCCTCGATCTTGGAGATGTCCAGAATGCCGTCGATCAGGCCGGAGAGGTGATCAGCGCTGCGGCGGACGACGCGGACCTGGTCGCGCGGCTTTGTGTTAAGCGTCGTATCTTGCTCCAGGAGTTGGGCATAGCCGCTGATCGCATTCAGCGGCGAGCGCAGTTCGTGGCTCAGGCCCACCACGTAGCGGCTCTTGGCGAGGTTGGCGGATTCGGCGATTTCCTTGGCGCGCTGGAGCTCTGCGTCGGTGCGCTTGTGTGCATCGATCTCCTGGATCAGCAGCGTGGTCTGGCGCCGGGTCTCGGCCTCGGCGGCCCGTCGGCTCTGCTGCGCCAGCACGAACAGCCAGGCCACCACGCCGATGATGATGCTGAGCGAGAAGAACACCTTCCAGAGCACGTTGGAGACGAGCATGTTCTCGCCGGGCACGCTGACGGAGGTCTGGAGGTAGATCAGCCCCAGCACCAGCGCGACGAGGCCCGCGGAGATCACGAACACACCGATGTAGTGGCCGAACTGCGAGTTGATCCGCTGGTAGATCGGCTGCGGTAAGATCCTGGCGAGCGCGTCGGCGAACTGCACCTGCGCCCGCGCATGCGGTTTGCACAAATCATGGCAGCGCGCATCGAGCGAGCAGCATAGCGAGCAGATCGGGCCGGCATAGGCTGGACAGGAGGTCATGTCCTCCGGCTCGAAATGGTGCTCGCAGATGCAGCACTGGATCGATTCGATATTGGCCCAGCTCCTCTTCGGCTTGCGCGCGATGTAGTATTTTCCGTCGGTGAGCCATGCGATGACGGGCGCGGTGACGAAGGCGACCGTCAGCGCGACAAAGGCCGCGAGCGCTTTCATGGTCGATCCGAACAAGCCGTAGAAGGCCGCGATCGAGACGATGGTCGCGATCGTCATCGCGCCGACGCCGACCGGGTTGATGTCGTAGAGATGGGCGCGCTTGAACTCCATCTGCGGTGGGCGCAGGCCGAGCGGCTTGTTGACCACGAGATCGGCCACCAGCGCGCCGACCCAGGCGATCGCGACGTTGGAGTAGAGCGCGAGCGTCTGCTCTAGCGCCTTGTAGACGCCGATTTCCATCAGCAGCAGCGCCACCATCACGTTGAACACCAGCCAGACGACCCGGCCGGGATGGCTATGCGTCAGACGCGAGAAGAAGTTCGACCAGGCGATCGAGCCTGCATAGGCGTTGGTGACGTTGATCTTGAGCTGCGACAGGATCACAAACGCGCCGGTGAGTGCCAAGGCCATGTCCGGCTGCGACAGCACGTAGCGAAACGCTTCGAGATACATGTGCGCCGGCTCGGCCGCCAGCTCGCTGGAGAGACCGTGGCTCAGCGCGAAGAAGGCGAGAAACGAGCCCAGCAGCAGTTTCAGCGCGCCGAAGATGATCCAGCCGGGGCCCGCGATCAGCAGGGCGGCCCACCACGACGTTCGCGAGGTGCGGCGGTCGCGCGGCAGGAACCTGAGGAAGTCGACCTGCTCGCCGATCTGGGCCACCAGCGAAAACACCACGGAGGATGCGACACCGAACAGCAGCAGATCGAAATGTCCGCTGGGGTCGCCGTGCTCGCCGGCGAATTTCCGCCACTCCGTGAACGAATAAGGGTTGGCCCAGGCGATCGCGGCGAAGGGCAGGATGTGCAGAATGATCCAGATCGGCTGCGTCCAGAGCTGGAAGCGGCTGATCAGCGTGATGCCGTAGGTGACAAGCGGGATGATCGCAACCGCGCTGATGAGATAGCCGATCGGGCGCGGAATGCCGAAGCACATCTCGAGCGCCGTCGCCAGGATCACCGCCTCGATGGCGAAGAAAATGAAGGTGAAAGAGGCGTAGATCAGCGAGGTGACGGTCGAGCCGATATAGCCGAACCCGGCGCCGCGGGTGAGCAGGTCAATGTCGATGCCGCATTTGGCGGCATAATAGGCAATCGGAACGCCGCAGCAGAAGATGATGGTGGAGACGACGAGGATCGCGGCGGTGGCGTTGGTCACGCCGTAGTTCAGGGTGATGGTGCCGCCGATCGCCTCCAGCGCAAGAAAGGAGATGGCGCCCAGTGCAGTGTTGGCGACGCGGGCGGCGGACCACCGGCGCGCGCTCTTGGCGGTGAAGCGCAGCGCGTAGTCTTCCAGCGTCTGGTTGGCGACCCATTGATTGTACTGGCGCCTGACGCGATCTATCCGCTGCCGCCCTGCCACTTAACCCCCACTCCCGAACTCCCGGATCCCTCGCAAAACCTGTACCAAAAGCCTACGTCGTCATTTTGCGGTGCAGTATACGCGATCTTGCGTATGCTTGCAGTGCACAAATTCGAGCCATCCTCACGGCACCAATCGCGTGTCCTCGAACAACAGTGGGGTGCTCATGTCAGACGAAGCGAACAAGGGCCTGTTATCGCCGCTCCGGCGTAAATTATTGATGGGAATGGCGGCCGTGCCGGCCATCGCCATGCTGCCGCGAGCATCTTTTGCGCAGGCGCCGGCGACCTCGGCGGTCAATACCACGGGCCTCGCGGTCACCGACACGGAGGTGACGGTCGGCATCCTGCATTCGGCGACCGGCACCATGGCGATCTCCGAAACCGGCTCGATCGAAGCCGAAAAGCTCGCCATCGAGCAGATCAACGCCATGGGCGGCGTGCTCGGGCGCAAGATCAAGTTCATCCAGGAGGACGGCGCCAGCGACTGGCCGACCTTTGCCGAAAAGGCCAAGAAATTGCTGGTCAACGACAAGGTCGCGGCGATCATGGGCTGCTGGACCTCCGCGTCCCGCAAGGCCGTGCTGCCCGTCATGGAGCAGTACAACGGCATGCTCTACTACCCGACCTTCTACGAAGGTCTCGAGCAGTCCAAGAACGTGATCTACACCGGCCAGGAGGCCACTCAGCAGATCCTCGCCGGCCTGAACTGGATCGCCAAGGAGAAAGGCGCGAAGTCGTTCTTCTTCATCGGCTCCGACTACATCTGGCCGCGCACCTCGAACAAGATCGCGCGCAAGCACGTCGAGAACGTGCTGAAGGGCAAGGTCGTCGGCGAAGAGTATTATCCGCTCGGCAATACCCAGTTCAACTCGGTCATCAACAAGATCAAGCTGACCAAGCCCGACGTGATCTTCACCGACGTCGTCGGCGGCTCGAACGTCGCGTTCTACAAGCAGCTCAAGGCGGCCGGCATCGACCTCTCCAAGCAGGCGCTGCTGACGATCTCGGTCACCGAAGACGAAATCGACGGCATCGGCGGCGAGAACATCGCGGGCGCCTATGCCTGCATGAAGTACTTCCAGTCGCTCGACAATCCGAACAACAAGTCTTTCGTCCCGGCGTTCAAGAAGATGTGGGGCGAGAAGACCGTGATCGGAGACGTCACCCAGGCTGCCTATCTCGGCCCGTGGTTGTGGAAGTTGACGGTGGAGAAGGCGGGCTCCTTCGACATCGACAAGATCGCGGCGGCGTCGCCGGGCATCGAGTTCAAGGGCGCTCCGGAAGGCTATGTGCGCATCCACGAAAATCATCACCTCTGGTCGAAGACCCGGGTGGGACGCGCCAAGCTCGATGGCCAGTTCGAACTGATCTACGAGACCGCCGACCTGGTCGAGCCGGATCCGTTCCCCAAGGGCTACCAGTAAGTCACGGCGTTCGCCGCCGTTTCCCTCTCAGGCAAAACCTCTCCCTGGCGTGGACCGCAAATCCACGCCCAAGACCCCGCGTCGCGAACCTGCTCGCGACGCGGGACCCCTTCCCGACGGAGGACATCGATGTTCGGCGACTACTCGCTTGGTGACCTTGGCTCCATCTTCGTCATGCAGGGCTTTGCAGGACTGATCCTGTTCTCCGTCTACGTGCTGATGGCGCTGGGTCTCGCGATCATCTTCGGCCAGATGGGCGTCATCAACATGGCCCATGGCGAGTTCATGATCCTCGGGGCCTACGTCACCTGGATGACTTCGAATTTCTTCCAATCCTATTTGCCGAGCCTGTTCAGCGGCTACTTTTTCCTCGCGATGGTCCTGGCCTTTGTCGCCTCCGGTGCGCTGGGGATGCTGGTGGAATGGGTGCTGATACGGCATCTCTACAAGCGTCCGCTCGACACTCTGCTTGCGACCTGGGGCCTCAGCCTGATGCTGCAGCAGGCCTATCGCTCCGTGTTCGGCGCGCGCGAGGTCGGCGTCGAGCTACCGCAATGGATGCTTGGCTCGCTCCACGTGACCGACAGCATCGAAGTGCCCATCAACGGCGTCTTCGTGATGTGCCTCACTGTCCTGATCACCGTCGGTGTCGCCTACGTGATGTACAAATCGCGCTGGGGTCGGCAGGTGCGCGCCGTCGTGCAGAACCGCATCATGGCCGGTGCCGTCGGCATCAACACCGAAAAGGTGGATCGCTACACTTTCGGTCTCGGCTGCGGCATTGCCGGTGTCGCCGGGAGCGCCTTCACGATGATCGGCTCGACCGGGCCGACCTCCGGACAGCTCTACATCGTCGATACGTTCCTGGTGGTCGTGTTCGGCGGCGCGGCGAGCCTGCTCGGCACCATCGCATCGGCCTTCTCGATTTCGCAGACCCAATCCACCCTCGAGTTCTTCATGTCGGGCTCGATGGCCAAGGTGCTGACGCTGCTTGCCGTTGTCGGAATCCTGATGCTGAGGCCGCAAGGGCTGTTCGCCCTCAAGGTCCGCAAGTGAGAAACTGGGGCTGATGCAATGACCGACAATCGCTTTTTCAATCGATCGGAGCTCATCGGAATTCTGGTGCTCGCGGTCTTCCTGGTGGTGGTGCTGCCCCTCACGCTCGATGTCTTCAGGCTCAACCTGGTCGCAAAATACCTGACTTATGCCTTCGTTGCGTTGGGGCTGGTGGTCTGCTGGGGCTATGGCGGCATTCTCAGCCTTGGCCAGGGCGTGTTCTTCGGGCTCGGCGGCTACTGCATGGCCATGTTCCTGAAGCTCGAGGCGTCGAGCGTGGCGAACACCAAGATCCAGTCGACCCCAGGCATTCCCGATTTCATGGACTGGAATCAAATCACCGCGCTGCCGCTGTTCTGGAAGCCTTTTGGCAGCCTGACCTTCACGATCGCCGCCATCATTCTGGTGCCCGGCATCTTTGCTCTCATCATCGGCACTGCGATGTTCAAGCGCCGCGTCGGTGGCACCTACTTTGCCATCATCACCCAGGCGGTCGCGGCCATCCTGACCATCCTGATCGTGGGCCAGCAGGGCTACACCGGCGGCATCAACGGCATGACCGATCTGCGCACGCTGAAAGGATGGGACATCCGGCCCGACCACGCCAAAATCGTGCTGTATTTCTTCGAGGTCGGATGCCTGTTGGTCTGCATCATGATCGCGCAGTTCGTCCGGCACTCCAAGCTCGGGCGCATCCTGGTCGCGATGCGGGAGAAGGAGGACCGCGTCCGCTTCTCCGGCTACAGCGTCGCCAACTTCAAGATCTTCGCCTTCTGCGTCGCCGCAGTGTTCGCCGCCATCGGCGGCGCCATGTTCGCGCTCAATGTTGGCTTCATGTCGCCGTCCTTCGTCGGCATCGTGCCGTCGATCGAAATGGTGATCTACACGGCGGTCGGCGGCCGGTTGTCGATCCTAGGCGCAGTCTACGGCACGCTGCTGGTCAACTTCGCCAAGACCAGCCTGTCGGAAACCTTTCCTGAATTGTGGCTGTTCGGACTGGGTGGGCTGTTCATCGCCGTGGTGCTGGCGTTTCCGAACGGCCTTGCCGGGATCTGGGGCGATTATGTGCAACCGCGCATCGACAGCTTGATCTCGTCGCGCAAACCGAAGCCCGAAGGCTGGACCGACAGCTCGGTCGCCGACGGCGCCCCGGCGGAGTGAGGGGATCGTCATGCTCGTCGGTCATCACGATGCCGATGCCATACTGGCAGTGAGGAAATAGATCATGCTCGTCGGTCATCACGATGCCGATGCCACGCTGACAGTGAGGAGATAGATCATGCTCATCGGTCATCAGCCCAAGGAATTCCTGCTCGCCGTCGAAGCGCTGACCGTGTCGTTCGACGGGTTCAAGGCGGTCAACGATCTCTCCTTCTATGTCGACGAGAACGAGATCCGCGTCATCATCGGTCCGAACGGCGCCGGCAAGACCACCGTGCTCGACCTGATCTGCGGCAAGACCAAAGCGACCTCCGGTTCGATCCAGTTCCGCGGCAAGGAGCTGACGCGGATGCGAGAGAACGAGATCGTCAAGACCGGGGTAGGCCGCAAGTTCCAGAACCCGTCGATCTATGACGATCTCACGGTGTTCGAGAATCTGGAGATTTCCTACCCGCGCGGACGCTCGGTGTTCGGGGCGCTGACCTTCACCCGCGATGCCGCCGTGCGCGACCGCGTGCATGAAGTCGCCGAAATGATCTTCCTGAAGGACCGGCTGAACGTGAATGCCGATCTGCTCAGCCATGGCCAGAAGCAATGGCTCGAGATCGGCATGCTGCTGATCCAGGACCCGGATCTGCTGATGCTGGACGAGCCCGTCGCCGGCATGAGCGTGTCCGAGCGCGCCAAGACCGCCGAGCTTCTCAACCGCATCATCAAGAACCGCTCGGTGCTCGTCATCGAGCACGACATGAAGTTTGTCGAGGACATCGCGCACAAGGTCACCGTGCTTCACCAGGGCCAGATCCTCTCGGAAGGGACCATGGAGAAGGTGAAGAACGATCCCAAGGTCGTCGAAGTCTATCTGGGTCACTAAGGAGCGCGACGATGCTGGCAATTTCTGATCTTCACGTCGCCTACGGCCAGAGCGAGGTGCTGCACGGGCTCAACGTCAAGGTCGCGCCCAACGAGATCGTGGCGATCATGGGCCGCAACGGCATGGGCAAGACCACGCTGATGAAGTCGCTGATGGGCATTTTGCCTACGAAAAGCGGCTCGGTGACCATGGACGGCGCCGAGCTCGGTGCCTTGCCGAGCTACGCGCGCGTGGCCAAGGGCCTCGCCTATGTGCCGCAGGGCCGCATGATCTTCTCCACCATGACGGTGAAGGAGAACATCGAGACCGGCCTCGTGGTCTCCGGCGGAACCGAGGTGCCCGGCGACATCTACGAACTGTTTCCGGTGCTGCTGGAGATGAAGGACCGCCGTGGCGGCAATCTCTCCGGCGGCCAGCAGCAGCAACTCGCGATCGCTCGCGCGCTGGCGACCAAGCCAAAAGTTCTGCTGCTGGACGAGCCGACCGAAGGTATCCAGCCGTCGATCATCAAGGAGATGGCGCGCACGCTCAAGCGCATCCGCGACGAGAAGGGGCTTTCGATCGTCGTGTCCGAGCAGGTCCTGAGCTTCGCGCTCGATATCGCCGACCGCGTGCTGGTGATCGAGAACGGCGAGATCGTCCGCGACGATCCGCGCGACGCCGTCGATGCCGCACAGGTCTCGAAATATCTGTCCGTCTAACCAACCGTGTAAAAGGGGAGCCTCTCGATGCCAGAGACACTGATCAAGGTCGATCTTACCAAGTCGGCCTATGAAAACGACATGGTGCATAACCGCTGGCACCCCGACATTCCGATCGTAGCCTGGGTCAATCCCGGCGACGATTTCATCATCGAGACCTATGACTGGACCGGCGGCTTCATCAAGAACAACGATTCCGCCGACGACGTGCGCGACATCGATCTGTCGATCGTGCACTTCCTCTCCGGCCCGATCGGCGTCAAGGGCACCGAGCCCGGCGACCTCCTCGTCGTCGACCTGCTCGACGTCGGTCCGATGAAGGAGAGCATGTGGGGCTTCAACGGCTTCTTCTCCAAGCAGAACGGCGGCGGTTTCCTCACCGATCATTTCCCGCTGGCGCAGAAGTCGATCTGGGACATCAAGGGCCTCTACACCTCGTCGCGGCATATTCCGGGCGTCAACTTCGCCGGCCTGATCCATCCCGGCCTGATCGGCTGTCTGCCCGATCCGAAGATGCTGGACACCTGGAACAAGCGCGAGGCCGAGCTGATCGCGACCAATCCGACCCGGGTGCCCGGCCTTGCCAATCCGCCGTTCGCGCCGACCGCCCATGGCGGCCGCGCCAAGGGCGAGGTCAAGGACAAGATCGGCGCGGAAGGCGCGCGCACCGTGCCGCCGCGCGAGCACGGCGGCAATTGCGACATCAAGGATCTCTCGCGCGGCTCAAAGATCTACTTCCCCGTCTATGTGCCGGGTGCCGGTCTCTCGATGGGCGATCTGCACTTCAGCCAGGGCGACGGCGAGATCACCTTCTGCGGCGCGATCGAGATGGCCGGCTGGCTACATCTGAAGGTCGAGGTGATCAAGGACGGCATGGCGAAGTACGGCGTCAAGAATCCGATCTTCAAGCCGTCGCCGATCACGCCGAATTACAAGGACTATCTGATCTTCGAGGGCATTTCGGTCGACGAGGCCGGCAAGCAGCACTATCTCGACGTCACCATTGCCTACCGTCAGGCGTGCCTGAATGCGATCGAATATCTGAAGAAGTTCGGCTACTCCGGTGCCCAGGCCTATTCGATCCTCGGCACGGCACCGGTTCAGGGCCACATCTCCGGCGTGGTCGACGTGCCCAATGCCTGTGCCACGCTATGGCTGCCGACGGAGATCTTCGACTTCGACGTGATGCCGTCCTCGGCAGGACCTATCAAGCACATCAAGGGCGATATCCAGATGCCGATCTCACCCGACAAATAATCCCTGCGCGACGGGATGCGGGACGGCGTATCTGCCGCCCCCGCATCCGCCGCGGCAGTTCTCTCACAGACAACAGCGTAGGGATGATGCGATGCCGGTCTATGAATATCTCTGTGACGATTGCGGTCCGTTCAAGGATATGCGCCCGATGGCCGAATGCGACGATCCGCAGGTCTGCCCGCAATGTGAAATCATGGCGCCGCGCGTCATTCTGACCGCTCCGAATTTCTTCTGCATGCCGTCGGAGACGCGCAAAGCTTACGCTGTCAATGAGCGCAGCGCGCACGCGCCGCAGACAGTCGCGCAGTACAAGGCCTCCCATGGTCCCGGCTGCGGCTGCTGCTCCACGGGCAAGAATTCATCGAAGAACGCGTCGGACAAGAAGAAACCTGCGCGGCTGGTGACCAAGACCAGGAGCGGCGCGAAGGGTTTTCCGACTGCGCGGCCCTGGATGATCAGTCACTGATTCAGGCGGCAATCTCAAACAGGGTAGAGGAGCAATTCAAATGCTTCACGGTGACATCTCCAGCAGCAACGACACCGTCGGCGTCGCGGTGGTCAACTACAAGATGCCGCGCCTGCACACCAAGACGGAGGTGCTCGACAACGCCCGCAAGATCGCCGGCATGGTGGTGGGCATGAAGACCGGTCTTCCCGGCATGGATCTGGTGATTTTCCCGGAATACTCCACCCAGGGCATCATGTACGATTCCAAGGAGATGTATGAGACCGCTTGCGCGGTCCCCGGTGAAGAGACCGCGATTTTTGCGGAGGCTTGCCGCAAGGCCAAGGTGTGGGGCGTGTTCTCGCTCACGGGCGAACGCCACGAGGAGCATCCGCACAAGGCGCCCTACAACACCCTGATCCTGATGAACGACAAGGGTGAGATCGTGCAGAAGTACCGCAAGATCATGCCGTGGGTGCCGATCGAGGGCTGGTATCCCGGCAATTGCACCTATGTCTCCGACGGCCCGAAGGGGATGAAGGTCAGCCTGATCATCTGCGACGACGGCAACTTCCCGGAGATCTGGCGCGACTGCGCCATGAAGGGCGCCGAATTGATTGTACGCTGCCAGGGCTACATGTATCCGGCCAAGGAGCAGCAGATCCTGATTTCAAAGGCGATGGCGTGGGCCAACAACGTCTATGTCGCGGTCGCCAACGCCGCCGGCTTCGACGGCGTCTACTCCTATTTCGGTCACTCCGCGATCATCGGCTTCGACGGCCGTACCCTCGGCGAGTGCGGCGAGGAGGATTACGGCATCCAATATGCCCAGCTGTCGAAGCATCTGATCCGCGATGCGCGCCGCAACGGCCAGTCGCAGAACCATCTCTACAAGCTGGTCCATCGCGGCTACACCGGCATGATCAATTCCGGCGAAAGCCCGCGCGGCGTCGCGGCCTGCCCCTATGATTTCTACAAGAACTGGATCGCCGATCCCGAGGGCACCCGTGACATGGTCGAGGCGATGACGCGCGCGACGCCCGGGACCGCCGAATGCCCGATCGACGGCATCCCGAATGAAGCGGGGCCGAGCAACTACTGAGCCATGGCTGCATCGACCACCCGGTCCTGCGCCGGCGTCGTGCATTACGCGTGCTGAGGGTCTACCGTTTCTGCTGCGCCGGCTTGCGCGGCGGTCGCGGAGCGGCGGCCGGCGTGGGTGTCCCGCTCATCTTGTTGGCGGCCTCGCTGACGTCGAGCAGCGATCGGCGGATGTCCTCGAGGAAGTTTGCCGACTTCTTTCTCATGGTGTCGGCGAGCTCGTGCAATCCCTGAATCTTTTCGAACAGCTCATCCGCCTTGCCGTCGGCGAAGCCCGGCACGACGCCTTCGATCTTTGTGACTGCCTTGTCGAAGCCCGCGAAGGCGCTGTCGACCTTGGCCATGACGGAATCGATTTCGCCGCCCTTGCTCCGGAGATCGGCGGTGTAGTTCTCGAACGTGCGCAGGCCCTCCTTGATCGCCGGTGCGTTGCTGACGATTGTGCGGTCGACACTATGCAGGGTGTCGACGATCGATTCGGCGTCGCTGAGATCGGCGGTCAGCACGGGGACGCCGTCCGAGTCCAGCGGCACTGGCGGCGCAGAGGGCGCGCCGCCGATCAGCGAGACCGCGGCGACGCCGGTGAGACCCTGGAACTCGATGCCCGCGACGGTGTCCTTGCGGATCGGCGCGGTATTGTCGAGCATCACCAGGGCCACGACCTTGCGCGGATTGTCCAGCTTGATCGACAGGATCTGGCCTGCGGGGACACCGTCGAAATTGACCGGCCCGCCGCGGCGCAGTCCGCTGGCGGAGCCGCCCTCGAATACCACGCGCAACTGGCTGCGGCTCTGGAGGGTGCGCCATTTCTGCACGCCGAGCACACCGCCGAACGCCACGGCGATCACCGCCAGCGTCGCCGTTCCGATCACCAGATTGCTCGCGCGTGCCATGCAGGGTGATTTTACGGCCAAACGAGGGAAGTTGGAAGGAGCTGCAATGGTACGTAGGGCGGGTTAGCGAAGCGTAACCCGCCAACGCCTCCTGCGGCCATGGACCGATTTGGCGGATTACGCTGCGCTAATCCGCCCTACGCGACATCAATGCCCAGCGGCGCGTTTGGCCGCGGCATTGTTCAGCACGATGAGGGCATCGACGGCGACGCCTGTTTTGGCATTGATCAGGAACGGATTGACGTCAATCGAGGCGATCCGGTCGCCGGCATCCGCGATCAGATTGGAGAGGCCGACCAGCGCCTTCACCGCGGAGGCCTCGTGCAAGGCCGGCTTGCCCCGATAGCCGCGCATCTTGATACCGGCTTTGGTGCGGCCGATCAGAAGCCGGGCCTCGGCCTCGTCCAGTGGCGCACCGGCGAGGGCCACGTCCTTCATCAGCTCGATGTCGATGCCGCCGGTGCCGAACAGCACGACCGGACCCATCTCGGCATCGAGGGAGGCGCCGACCACGAGCTCCAGATCGGCCTTGACCTGTTGCGCGATCAGGACGCCGTCGAGCTTCGGCTTGCCCTTCAGCCTGTTCACCCGCGCGGTGATGTCGGCGAACGCCTTCTTCACCTCGGCCGGGTTGTTGAGATTCAGCACCACGCCGCCGATGTCCGATTTGTGCAGGATCTCGGCGCTGACGACTTTGGCCACGACCGGGAAACCGATCTGCTTGGCGATCTTCACGGCCTCGGCTGCCGTCTGTGCGATTGCCTCCTTCGAGATCGGGATGCCATAGGCCTTCAGGAGCTTCTTCGAGGCGACCTCGTCGAGCGCGGCGCCCGTTGCCGATTTCAGCGCCTTCTCAAGCACGGCACGCGCGGCAGGCTTCGAGCTCGAGACGATATCGGGCACTTCCTTGCGCAGCTTGGCGTAGTCGAGCAGCGACTTGATCGCGGTCACCGCGCGATCCATGCCCTGCATGACCGCGAGATGTGGCAGCGACTTGCGCAAGGTCTTGGTGAACTCGGTGAAGCCGATCGACATCGCGCTGATATAGATCACCGGCTTGCCGGCCCGGCTCGCCATCTCGTCGACGATGCGCAGATTGCGCTCGCGCAGCTCGTGCGGCGCTTTCGGCAGCTCGGCATCGATGATGACGATGTCGATATCGGGGTCGTCGATCATCAGCCCGATCGATTTCATGTAGACGGAGGGATCGACCACCGCGGCAAAGCCGGCGTCGAGCGGGTTGCCGACGATCGAGCCCGGCCCGAGCATCTTTGCCAGCTCCGAGCCGACATGCGAGCTGAGTGGTGCAAAATTCAGGCCTTCTGCATCGAAGGCATCGATCAGCATGCCGCGCTTGCCGCCGGATAACGTCACTGCGGCGAGCCGGTCGCCCCTGGGCACAGCGGCATGAACGAAGCATTCGGTGGTCTCGATCAGCTCGTCGAGCCCGCCGACCCTGATGACTCCTTCGCGCGTTGCAATGGCGTCGAATGTCTCGATCGAGCCCGCGAGCGCGCCGGTGTGTGCCATCGCCGCCGCGCGGCCACCTTCGGACGACCCGAGCTTGAGCGCGATCACCGGTTTGCTCGCGGCGCGCGCCGCCTTGCAGGCGTCCCGGAATGCCTTGGTGTTGCGCACGCCTTCGAGGTAGACCACGATCACCTTGATGCTCGGATCCTCGGCGAAATAGCGCATCAGGTCCGGCGTCTCGAGCCCGGCTTCGTTGCCGGTCGTCACCATGTAGCCGACCCCGACGCCGCGATCTTCTAGGGCCTGGCGGATCGCCATGACGATGGCGCCGGATTGCCCGGCAATCGCCACCGCGCCCTGTTCCATGGTGACGATACGGTCGTCGATATTGGTGAAGAGCTTTTCGCCCGCGCTCAAATTGCCGAGGCAGTTCGGGCCGGTGACCGCCAATCCCGTCTCGCGCACGGCCGCGTGCAGTTCGGCGGCGAGCTTTTGGCTTTCCGCGTCCTGCAACTCGCTGAAGCCCGAGGTGACGATGGTGGCCGAGCGGGCGCCGGCTGCGGCGGCATCGCGGATCACCTGCACGGCAAAGCGCGCCGGCACCAGCACCAGCACGTGGTCGGGCTTCTCCGGGAGGCTTGCAAAGTCCTTGTAGCAGGGGACACCCCAGATGTTGTCGCGCTTGGCATTGACCGGATAGAGCCCGCCCTCGTAGCCGTATTTGACCAAATTGTTCCAGATGCGCTCGGCATAGTTGCCGGGCTTGTCGGTCGCGCCCACCAGCACGATGTTGCGGGGATGCAGCATGGCGTGGATGCCTTTGACGATGTCGCTGGCATCGGGCGGCGGTGACCATGGGCGCGACGAAGCGGAGGCGGCAGAAACGCGAGCTTCCATGGTGTGACCTCACCTGTTGTTCTTGTTGGCGGTGCGTTACTCTGTTCTATGGCGAGTTCTTCGGACTGGCAACCGCGTGGGCGGGTATGCCGTGTGATGGAATGAGCGCGCATCAAACGCTGGTCCACACGCGCTTGCGCCAGAACATCGTCTCTTGCCGAATGGAGTCGGCATAGCGCAATGCCTTCCCGTCATGGGCCGGTAGTTCCTATCAGCGTGGCATGCAGGATGTAGCGCTCGGGGCCGGACGCGATGGCGTCGAATGGCCAGCAGGTCGCGAGCACGAGCTCGAAGTCCTGAGTTGCGGGACCGATACCTGATGCATCAAAACGAACGACAGCAGAGGAATCCGCGCGATAGCGGAAGTGTTTGCCGTCACTGCGTGTGACATCGATCAGGTCACCAATGGCGACATTCCGCAGGAAGCGGAAATGAGTGTCGCGGTGCGCTGCATATACGGCAACACCCCGCTCGCCCGCGTCAGCCGTTTGGGCGAGATGGCCGGGTCCAAAAGCAAGCGCCTGGCCGCTCGCGCCTTCCAGCACGATCGCGCTGGCGCCGATCCGCCTCACCTCGATCCGCGCGACCGGCCAGGTATCCGCCCAGGACCATGGCCTGACCACTTCGCCGGTCGCAACACTCCGGTCGAACGCGCGCTCCAGCAGCACCTGCGCGAGCCACGCTTTGGCGTGGATGTAGGCGCCGTCGCCAAACAGGATGATGCCGATCAGGGCGAGAGCCAGGGGAGAGATGAAGCGGGGCATTGTTTCCACACTCGTCATTGCGAGCGACGCGAAGCAATCCAGAATCTTTCCGCGGAGGCAGCCTGGATTGCTTCGCTGCGCTCGCAATGACAACAAAAAGGCGCGCGCGGCCGTTGGTGTGGGACGGGCAGCCGCGCGCGCTAACAGAGGAGTTCGGGGGGCTCCTCTCTCAAGCGGCGTCAGTGAGCAAGGTCTGACGCCGGTTGAACACGAACAGGACCATGGCGAGCAAGATCAGGATCACGCCTGCAGTCATCTTCAACTCGGCCGAGGTCGCGGTCTTGGGCAGGCGGATCGTATCGGTTGCCGCCGGCGTCGGCCGCCTCGTGGCCGGCTGGCTGCGCGCGTCGGCGTGACGCTCGCGGAGCTGCGCGGGGACCTGCTGTCGTTCGCCAAAGACCTTCGCGAAATCCCAACCGGCCGGCAGGTTGATCGGCAATTCGCTGAGCTTGAGCGGCTCGCCTTCGGGACGGCTTGGTGTCTTGTCGACCGCGACGAGGCTGGTGAGCCGCGTGACGATCTGATGATCGAGCGCCAGTGCCAGGATTGCCCTGTCGGAATCTTCGGGCGTCATCTCGCGCAGGGTGCGCGCTACTTCGGCATCGTCGATCTTGCGCTTGGCCCAAAGCTTCGACAGGCCTTTGCCTTCCGCCGCATTTTGCAGCGGCAGCGTCACCGACCATGGGCGGTCGCCGACGCGGCCCTTGATCTCGACCGCGCCGGCGAGCGTGTCGAGCCTTGCCGCCAGCACCAGCGGCTCGTCGCGATAGACGTCGGGAATGATCGTCGGTGTGACGTCGGCTTTGGCTTCGGAGAACTTTGCGCTCAGGCCGGTCACGGCCGGGTTCTCGAGCTTGGCAAACAGGCCGCGCATGCGCTCCTCGACCTGCTCGACGGAGCCGATATGGGTGAAAGCACCGCGGCCGAGCTCGGCAGCGCGCGTCATCAGATAGGTGTTGGGCGCCGACCCGATGCCGACCATGAACACGCGCGAGCGGCCCCGCATCGCCGTGATCGTTTCGAACAATTGCTGCTCGTTGCCGATCGCACCATCGGTCAGGAATACGACCTGGCGAACCATGCCGGCGTCGCCGAGCTTGTCGGTCAGCGCGGCCCGCATCGCGGGCACCATCTCGGTGCCGCCACGCGCCTGCAGCGCGCTGACGAACGAGGTTGCTTCAGCGACACGCTCGGCATCCGCCGCCACTGAGGCCGGAAACAGCACGTCCATGGTGTCGTCGAAACGGATGACGTTGAAACGGTCGGTCGACTGGAGACGGGAGAGCGCGTAGGTGAGGCTCGCCTTGGCCTGAACGATCGACGTGCCGCCCATCGAGCCGGAATTGTCGATCACGAATACCACCTCGCGCGGCCGTGGCTTCTGCGTCGCCTGCTCGGCGGCGGGCGGGGTGACGAAGGCGAGCAGATAATCGGCGTCGCCGACACGCTCGCGGAATAGACCGACCGACGGCGCCTTCACGGCGGCCGGCTTCCAGGTCAGTTCGAAATCGCGGTCGGCAGGCACCGCACCGTCGGCAAGCGTGACGATTCGCGTCGTATTGTCCGGGCTCTCGACCTTGACGTTGTGGTGGGGGCTCTTGACCTCGCCCAGCGCAAAGCCGGCGTTCAGGCGTACCGTGATGCTGGTCGGATTGACCGGCGGATTCCCGGCGGGATCCAGCACGGGCGGCGAGATGCGGTCGCGGTCCGGCACCGGGTCCGAATTCGTCGCACCCCAGCCGGAGCCGTCGTTGCGGAAATCGACGCTCTGGACGATCGGCGCTGGATTGTAGCGCGGCCCGACCACCAGCGGTAGGCGCAGCGAATATTCGTTACCGGATTGATGCACCGGCTCCTGATATTCGATCTGCACCAGCACGGTTTCGCCGGGACCGATGTTGGCGACCGAGTTGGTGAAGATGTTCGGCCGCTCCTGTTCGGTGAGCGCGGCCTTCTGGCCGGCCCGGCGCGCCTCTTCGTAGATCACGCGCGCCTGCTGCCGCTCCTTGATGTCGCCGACGATGACGCGGTTGCCGACCACCATCTTCAGCGAATCGACGGCACCGCCGGCGGGGAGCGGATAGACATAGGTCGCCTCGACCCAGTCCTTCGTCGGGTTGCGGAAGATCTGGGTGACGCGGGCGCGCAGCGTCGGGCCTGATACCGTGATGTCGATATCGATGCCGAGGCGGATCGCTTCCGTGTGGGCCCCGTCCTCCTTCAGAAGCAGGGTGCCGGACTTGGCGTCGCCGGGCTGAAGCAGGCTGGCCTGCTCCGTCGTTGCCGACCAGCCGGGCTCCAAGCTCACCAGCAGGGCCACGAAGGCGACCAGCATCACTGCGATACCCTGCGCCAGAAGGAACAGTCCGACCACGATGAGTCTGCCCAGCCAAGGGTGTTCGTTGCTGTCCGTCGTGTCGTAAGTATCCATTTGGCCTGCTCCCGGGGATGTTTGCTGGCTCTGAGCATCCGCCGGGAGAGCCCGATTTCGCGAGCAGAATGATCGGCAATGATCCGCCGCGGCCGGCCCGCGCGGCCCGCCGCCGGGGGGCCAAGTGCGGTTTTGTGCTGGTTTGTCCGCCCTGCTAGGATGTCATCCTGGAGCAGGGCCACGATGCAGACGCAGGACAAATTCGCCGACAAGCAGCTTTCGGACGAGCAGAGTCGCGAGATCGCAGAGACCATCCGTGAGGAGCTTGCCAGGCGCCGGATCTCCCGGCAGGCGCTGGCCGAGCAGGCCAAGCTCAGCCTGTCGACTCTCGAGAAGGTGCTCGGCGGCCGACGGCCGTTCACGCTGGCGACCACAGTACGGCTGGAGCAGGCGCTGGGCGTCTCGCTGCGCAGAAGCGCCGTCGTGGTGACGCCTCCGGCCGCGAGCGATGTCGCGCCCGACAGCCTCGGCTCCTATGCCCATCGCGCGGTGACTTGGCTCGAGGACGTCTACATCACGCTACGACCGTCGTTCGGCGACAAGGACGCGATCTTCGCCTACCGCACCGAGATCATCTGGGAGCCGAAAGTCTCCTCATTGGTGTTCCGCGAGGGTGAGCGGACCGATGCGGCCTATGAACACACCGGCGAGGTCGCGGTGCCGCATCAGTCCGGCTTCATCTATCTCGTCATCATCAAGCACGGCCAGCATCGCGTGATCACGGTGTCGCGGCCGACGGTCGCCGGCGAGATGTACGGGATCATCTCGACGCTCCGCGCCGGCCCCGGCTCGCAATTGACGCCGATCGCGGCACCGATCGCCTATGTGCCGCTCAGGAATGTTCAGAAGCCGTCGCTGGGACGGATCGGGCCCGACGATGAAAACCACGCGTCGTACCGAAAGCACCTGCGCCGCACGGTTGAGGAGTGCTTCGCGCTGTTCCTGCCGGGATAGCACACAAAAGAATAGCGACCTTGCGGCCGCTATTTTCGTCGAGGTCCGTGCGATCGTCGCGAACTAGCCGCCCGTTTCGGCGCTGATGATGTCGCCGAACAGCTCCCACTGGCCCTTCTTGAACCGCCACATCTTGAGCTGCTCGATCGGCGCGAAGTCCGTGGAAGAGGTGTTGATCTTGATGCCCGGGATCAGGGTGTCGGGAACGAAGTCCTTGAGGCTCGCTGCCTGCTTCATCACATTTTCACGGGTCAGATTGTCGCCCGCTTGCTTCAGCACCTGCACCATGGTCTGGGCTGCGGCATAGGCGTAAACCAGATTGGCGTCGGAAATATTTGCACCGGGTATGTATTTGTCGACGAAGACCATGAACTTCTTCATGCCCTCATCATCCTTCCACTGCGGATCCGACGCATCCTTCAGATAGCCGGCCGACAGCACGCCTTCGGATGCCTCGAGGCCGGCCGGCTTCATCACCGCGCCGATCGACACCGAGACATCGGTCATGAGATGCATCGGCTTCCATTCGAGCTCGGCGATCTTCTTGATCGCCTGCGCCGCGAATTTCGGGGTCGCGATGTTGACGAAGACGTCGGCGCCGGTGCCCTTGAGCTTGACGATATGAGCATCGATCGAGGGTTCCGACGTCTCGTAGCTCTCTTCGGCGACGATCATTTTCGATGCTCTGTCGCCGAACACGTCCTTGATGCCGGCGAGGTAGTCTTTGCCGAAATCGTCATTGGCATAGAAGATCGCAACCTTCCCGTCCGGCTTCTCCTTCAGAATATACTTGGCGAAGATCTGTGCCTCGACGCGGTAGCTGGGCTGGAAGCCCATGGTCCAGGGAAAGTTCTTCGGGTCGTTCCACTTGCTCGCGCCGGTGGCGAGGAACAGCTGCGGCACCTTCTTGGAATTGTGATACTTTTGCACGGCGGTCTGGGTCGGCGTGCCCAGCGCGTTGAATACCAGGAAGACCTCGTCGCTCTCGATCAGCTTGCGGATCTGTTCAACGGTCTTCGGCGGCGAGTAGCCGTCATCGTAGGAGATCCAGTTGATCTTGCGGCCGTTGATGCCACCCTGGTCGTTGATCATCTTGAAATAGGCTTCCTCGGTCTTGCCGATGACGCCGTAGGCGGAAGCCGGGCCGGAATAGGCCTCGACATTGCCGATCTTGATCTCGGTGTCGGTGACGCCGGTGTCGTACGCTTTTTGGGCATACGCGCTCTGGGTTGTGAGCAGTGCCAACGCCGTTGCTGCGGCAAGCAGGGAGAGTTTCTTGTTCATGAAAATTCCTTGAAATTCCTTGGGGTTTCTTCTGAGTTGGAGCAGGCACGTCGAAAATGAAAAGCGCCCGTGAGAGGGACCGCTTTGATCAGGCGTTGGCGGCTTTCTTGTCGGCTTCCGAGGCGCCTGAGAATTCCTTGCGCAAGGTCGGCTTGTGGATCTTGCCGGTGGCATTGCGCGGCAGAGCTTCGACGAAGCGAATCTGGCGCGGACATTTGAAACGCGCGAGATTCGCGGCGCAGTGCGCGAAGACATCGGCCTCGGTCAGCCGCTGGCCGGGCTTGGCCGCGACGATGGCGAGGCCAACCTCGCCCCATTGCGCATCGGGAATGCCGATCACGGCGGCTTCCGCGATGGCGTTGAGTTGATGCAGGACGTTCTCGACCTCGGCCGGATAGACGTTCTCGCCACCGGAGATGTACATGTCCTTCCAACGGTCGACGATGTAGTAAAAACCTTCGTCGTCGACGCGTGTGGCGTCGCCCGTGTGCAGCCAGCCATCGGTGAACGACGTCTTGTTCGCCTCCGGCCTGTTCCAGTAACCGGGCGTGATGTTCGGTCCCTTGACCCAGAGTTCGCCAAGCTCGCCGACATCGGCATCGCTGCCATCGGGACGCACGATGCGCACTTCCGTGTGCAGCACCGGCTTGCCGGCGGAGCCGGCTTTCCGTGCCGCATCCTCGCGGTCGAGCACCAGCACGGCCGGCGAGGTCTCGGTCATGCCGTAGCCCTGCTGGAGTGCGACGCCACGCGCCTCCCACACCTTGAGCAGCGGCACCGGCATTGGTGCGCCGCCGACACCACCGACGATCAGCCGGCCGAGGTCGGTGGTCGCGAAGGCCGGATGCTGGGCCATGAACTGGTAGATCGCGGGCACGCCGAAGAACACGTTGATGCCCTGCGCGGGATCACTGATCAGACCAAGCGCCGTGCCGGGATCGAAGGCGCGCATGATCATCACGGTGCCGCCAGCATGCAGCACCGGATTGGTGTAGCAATTCAGACCACCGGTGTGGAACAGCGGCAGCACGGTGAGCAGCACCGAGGACGGCCCGATGCAGGCGGGGCCGCCGAGATTGACGCAATTCCAGAAGGTCATGCCATGGGTAATGGTGGCGCCCTTGGGATGGCCTGTCGTGCCCGAGGTGTACATGATGGTCGAGACGTCATCGAGGGTGACCTCCTCGATTGTCTCAAGTGGCTTTGCGGCGGCGACGCCGGCCTCGTAGGTGCCGCCGGGGCCAAGCAGCAGGCTCGTCTCAATGCCGCAGAGCTTTGCCACGGCAAGCGCCGTTTCGGCGAGATCGGTGTCGTGGATCATCACCTTCGGCGCGCAATCTGCGGTGATGAACTGGAGCTCGGGAACGGTGAGGCGGGTGTTCAGCGGCACGAAGATCGCACCCAACCGGCCGCAGGCGAATTGCACCTCCAGCGTATCGGTCGTGTTCAGCGCCAGCACCGCGACCCGCTCGCCGCGCGAGACTTTCAGCGAATGGCGCAGAAATGACGCGAGACAAGAGATGCGCGCGTCGAGCTGCGCATAGGTGAAGCGGCGCTCGCTCGCGAGATCGATCACCGCAATCTTGTTCGGCGTGCGGCGGCCATAATGGGCGATCCAGTCGTAGTAGCGAACGGCCAAGAATTCCTCCCTCGGCGGTCTGGTGCCGCCCGCGTCCCTATTGCCATGCACCATGCCCGGCATGGCCCAGGGGCCAGCCGGAGTTTGTGCACCACGTCTTTTTTTGATCCGGAGTTGGCACGCGAGCGGTGAAAATCGTCTTGCGTTGAGTTGCTGGAGCCGGCCTGCTCGGCGGGAAGCCTTGGCCAGCCACTCCGCGCAAGTGAGCCGCTAAGGTTCCAGCCATGGTGAACGAGACGAATCCGCCAGCGAGGCGAGAGTGCGATGCTGAGCCCGTTCTATACCGCCGAGCATGACGCCTTTCGGGACGTGATGCGCCGCTTCGTCGACAAGGAGATTGCACCCTTCGCCCACGAGTGGGACGAGGCCGGCGAATTCCCGCGCGCGCTCTATCGCAAGGCGGCCGAGATCGGACTCTTGGGGCTCGGATTTCCCGAGGAATATGGCGGGATCGCCGCCGACCAGTTCATGAAGATCGTCGCCAGCCAGGAGCTGGCGCGGGCCGGCGCCGGCGGCATCAGCGCCAGCCTGATGAGCCATACGATCGGTTCGCCGCCGGTCGCGCGGGCCGCGCGCCCCGAGGTCAAGGCGCGCGTGCTGCCCCAGGTGCTCGCGGGTGAGAAAATCTCCGCGCTCGCGATCACCGAGCCGGGCGGCGGTTCTGATGTTGCGAGCCTCCGGACCAAGGCGCGGCGCGACGGCGATCACTACGTCGTGAGCGGCGAGAAGACCTTCATCACCTCGGGTATGCGTGCCGACTATCTGACCGTTGCGGTGCGCACCGGCGGCGAGGGCGCCGGCGGCGTCAGCCTGCTCCTGATCGAGGGGGATACGCCGGGCTTGTCCCGGACTAAATTGAAGAAGATGGGCTGGTGGGCCTCCGATACCGCGACGCTGCATTTCGACGAGTGCCGCGTGCCGGCGGAAAATCTGATCGGCGAGGAAGGCCAGGGCTTCAAGATCATCATGCGGAATTTCAACAGCGAGCGCATGGGCATGGCAGCGGGCTGCACCGCGTTCGCGCGCGTCTGCCTCGACGAAGCGATCGCCTATGCCAAGGAGCGCAAGACCTTCGGCAAGCCGCTCGCGCAGCATCAGGTGATCCGCCACAAGATCGTCGACATGGCGCAGAAGGTCGCCGCTTCGCAAGCGATGCTGGAGATGCTGGCCTGGCGGCTGGAGCAGGGCGAAAGCCCGGTCGCCGAAATCTGCATGATGAAGAACCAGGCGACGCAGACCATGGCATTCTGCGCCTCCGAGGCTGTGCAGATTTTTGGCGGCGCAGGCTTCATGCGCGGCATCAAGGCCGAGCGCATCTACCGTGAGGTCAAGGTCAACGCCATCGGCGGCGGCACCGAGGAGATCATGAAGGATCTCGCGTCGCGGCAGATGGGGCTGTGAACGTCCCCTCCGTCATGCTCGGGCTTGTCCGGGCATCTACGTTCTTGCTGCCGGGTGACGAAGGCGTGGATGGCCGGGACAAGCCCGGCCATGACGAGCACATCAGAGATACCGAGAGCTGAGCTGACAAAATGCTGTTTACCGCCGATCACGACGAGATCCGCCGAAGCTTGCAAAAATTCATCGCTAACGAGATCAATCCTCATGTCGATGAATGGGAAAAAGCTGACATCTTCCCGGCGCACGCGCTGTTCAAGAAGATGGGCAGCCTCGGCTTTCTCGGGCTGAACAAGCCCGTCGAATTCGGCGGCTCCGGCCTCGACTATTCCTATGCGCTGATGATGGCGGAGGAGCTTGGCGCCATAAATTGCGGCGGCGTGCCGATGGCGATCGGGGTGCAGACCGACATGGCGACGCCGGCGCTGGCGCGGTTCGGCTCCGATGAGGTGCGGCGCGAATTCCTGGCGCCCTCGATCTCTGGCGACTATGTGGCCTGCATCGGCGTCTCCGAACCCGGCGCAGGGTCCGACGTCGCCTCGATCAAGACCAATGCGCGCGCGGACGGCGACGATTACGTCATCGACGGCGGCAAAATGTGGATCACCAACGGCACCCAGGCCGACTGGATCTGCCTGCTCGCCAATACCGGCGACGGACCCGTTCACCGCAACAAGTCACTGATCTGCGTGCCCATGAAGACCAAGGGCGTCACCGTCGCGCGCAAGCTCGACAAGTTGGGCATGCGCTCCTCCGACACTGCGCAGATATTCTTCGACAACGTCCGCGTGCCCAAGCGCAACCGGATCGGCGAGGAGGGCAAGGGCTTTACCTACCAGATGATCCAGTTCCAGGAGGAACGGCTCTGGGGTGCGGCGGCCTGCCTGAAGGCGCACGAATACATCATCAACGAGACCGTCGACTACACCCGCAACCGAAAAGCCTTTGGGAAGTCGATCCTCGACAACCAGGTGGTCCACTTCAAGCTCGCGGAGATGCAGACCGAGGTCGAGCTGTTGCGCGCGCTGATCTACCGCGCCGGTGAGGCGCTGGTGACGGGCGAGGATGTCACGAAACTTGCGACCATGGCCAAGCTGAAGGCCGGCCGGCTCGGCCGCGAGCTGACCGACGCCTGCTTGCAATATTGGGGTGGGATGGGCTTTACCAACGAGACGCCGGTCAGCCGCGCCTATCGCGACAGCCGCCTGACCTCGATTGGCGGTGGCGCCGACGAGGTCATGCTGATGGTCCTGTGCAAGATGATGGGCACGCTGCCCGGCAGCAAGGGAAGTTCCTGATGATCACGCTTTATCACTGCGACGGCGCACGCTCCTTCCGTCCGCTCTGGATGTTGGAGGAAATGGGGCTTCCCTACGAATTGAAGATGCTGCCGTTCCCGCCGCGGGTGTTCGCCAAGGAATACCTCGCGCTCAATCCGCTGGGTACCATTCCCTTCATGGTCGATGGCGAGACCAGGATGACGGAATCGTCCGGGATCTGCCATTATCTCGGCATCAAACACGGGCCGACGCCGCTGATGGTGAGACCTGAGGATCCCGCCTATGGCGCGTTCCTGAACTGGATGTATTTCAGCGACGCCACGTTAACCTTCCCGCAGACGCTGGTGCTCCGATACACCCAGCTCGAGCCGGAAGAGCGCCGCAATCCGCAGGTCGCCGGCGACTATGCCAAATGGTTCTTGGGCCGGCTGCGCGCCGTCGAGGCAGCCACCGCGAATACCGAGGCCTTGTGTGCTGGCCGCTTCACCGCCGCCGACATCGTGATCGGCTACGCGCTCCGCCTCGCCGATACTATCGGGCTTGCCAAGGATTTTGGGCCAAATGTCGCAGCCTATTGGGCGCGCCTGCAGCAGCGCGATGGTTTCAAGCGCGCGGTTGCTGCGGAGCAACAGGCCGGCGTCGAGCAGAACGTGGCGCCAAGAGTGAGGGCCTGATCGTCGTCCTGGCGAAAGCCAGGACCCATTACCCCAGGGATTAATTTGACGAAGGCCCGGGGTTGTCTCCCTCGCGCTGCAACTCCGCCCTGGGGTAATGGGTCCTGGATCGGCGCTCCGCTCCGCTGCGCTTGTCCAGGACGACGATGTTGGCAGGAGTTCCGGCTCGGCATCACCCCTCGCGGAGTGCCGACCTTTTGCGCTTCATGATAGCGCTATCCCGCCGTGACAGCGCCCAGATTTCCGCTAAGGTGACCTCCGTCCGCAGCGGCCAAAGAGCCGCGCGAGGAGGATCCCAATGGAAGATAACGGTCGCGAATCCGACCATTTGATGCTGATCACGCCGGAGCGGGTATTCTATGCCGGCCTGCTCGGCCGCCCCCGCAAGCGAACGCCCGGCTGCTGTCATGTCTATGTCGCGGTCAAGGGCAGCCTGCATCTGACGATCGACGATGCCCTCGCCACCGGCGAGCTGTTCGTCACCCTGCCGAACCAGCGGCATTCCATTGCCAGCGACTACCGCACCGCGATCAGCGTCACGCTGGAGCCGGAGAGCATGCCTGATGGCGTGATCGAGGTCCTGGCCGAGCGGCTCACCGGACCCGACAGGGCCGTCTATGCCCGCAAGATCCTCGCCGCCTACACGCTGCTGCGCCAGCGCCGCTACGGCGACATCACCACCGCCGAATTCGACGAGATGTGTTTTGGCGAAGCGCTGCCGCGCCGCGTGCTCGATCCCCGCGTGACGCGTGCGGTCGCCCGTATCGGCCGCTTCACGGGCGAGCCCGTGACGGCGGACACTTGTGCGGCGGACGCCGGACTTTCCGCTTCGCGTTTCCTGCATCTGTTCAAGGAGGAGACCGGCATCTCGTTCCGCTCCTTCCGCGCCTGGAAGCGGGCGCGGCACCTGCTGCACTTCGCCAACCAGGACCTCAACCTCGCCCATCTCGCGCAGGACATCGGCTATCCCGACAGCACCCATTTCAGCCACTCGATCCGCCGCTTCTATGGCTTGAAGCCACGCGCGATCTTCGTCGGCTCGCGCGATCTTGCGATCTATCGCAGCAGCGAGACGGTGAGGCTTGCGGAGGCGAGCTAGCATCGTAGGGTGGGCAAAGCGAAAGCGTGCCCACCACCTTCTTGAGGTGTTGAGAGATGGTGGGCACGGCGCAAGAGCGCCTTTGCCCACCCTACGATTTCTCGCCTTTTTCCAGCTTCTCCGCGCAAGAAGCCGCATGCCGCCCATCACATGATCGCAAACGTTGAATTATCAACGTGCGAGACATTCAAGGCATGAGTGACAAGGCCGTCATCACCTGCGCGCTGAACGGCGTGCTCACCGACCCGAAGCAGCACAACGTGCCTGTCACGCCCGAGCAGATGGCGCGCGAGGCCAAGGCTGCGTTCGATGCCGGCGCGTCCATCATGCACATCCATCTGCGCCAGCAGGCGCCGGACAAGGGGCATCTGCCGTCCTGGGAGGTCAGCGTCAGCAAGGAGATCCAGCAGGCGATTCGCGAATCCTGCCCCGGCGTGATCATCAATCACACCTCCGGCGTCTCCGGGCCGAACTACAGCGGCGCGCTGGATTGCATCCGCGAGACCAGGCCGGAGATCGCGGCCTGCAACGCCGGCTCGCTGAATTACCTGAAGGTGAAGGCCGACAACAGCTGGGCCTGGCCGCCGATGATGTTCGACAATGCAGTCGAGAAGGTGAAGGACTACCTCGACGTCATGAACGCGGTCGGCACCATCCCCGAATTCGAATGCTTTGACGTCGGCATCGTCCGCTGCGTTGGCATGTACCGCCAGGTCGGCATGTACAAGGGTCCGCTCGAATATAACTTCGTGATGGGCGTCGCCTCCGGCATGCCGTCGGATCCCGATCTGCTGCCGATCCTGATCAAGCTGAAGCGTCCTGAAGGGCATTTTCAGGTCACCGCGATCGGCCGCGAAGAGATCTGGCCGCTGCATCAGCGCTGCGCCGAGCTCGGCGGTCATCTGCGCACCGGTCTCGAAGATGCCTTCTATCTCGCCGACGGCAAGAAGGTGACGTCGAACGGCCAGCTGATCGAGGCCATCGCCGCCTGCGCCCGCCGTGCGGGCCGCGAGATCGCGAGCCCGGCGGAAGCGCGGAAGATTTTTGGGACGAATCGCTAAACGTCGTTCCGGGGCGTGCGAAAGCGCGAACCCGGAACCTCGAGATTCCGGGTTCGATGCTTCGCATCGCCCCGGAATGACGGAGTAAAACTGTGTCCATTCTCGAAAACACCATCTCCCCCGGCAGCGCAGCCTACCTTGCCAACCGCGACGGCATGTTTGGCCTGATCGACCGTATGCGCGCGCTGGAAGAGCGCACCCGTGCGGCGTCGGCCGCGGCGAAAGACCGTTTCCATAAGCGCGGCCAGCTGTTGCCGCGCGAGCGCGTCGCGCTTGTGCTCGATCCCGGCGCACCCTTCATCGAGCTGTCCACGCTCGCCGGCTACATGTTCGACCTGCCGGATGCCGACAAGAGCGTGCCCGGCGGCGGCGTCATCGCCGGCATCGGCTTCGTCTCGGGGATCCGCTGCATGGTCAGCGCCAACGATTCCGGCATCGATGCCGGCGCGCTTCAACCCTACGGCCTGGACAAGACGATACGCGTGCAGGAGCTCGCGCTGGAAAACAAGCTGCCCTATGTGCAGCTGGTCGAAAGCGCCGGCGCCAATCTGTTGCGATATCGCGTCGAGGATTTTGTTCGCGGCGGCAACATCTTCCGCAATCTCGCGCGGCTTTCGGCAGCCGGGTTACCCGTCGTGACCGTGACGCATGGCTCCTCGACCGCCGGCGGCGCCTATCAGACCGGCCTGTCCGACTACATCGTCATGGTCCGTGGCCGCACCCGCGCCTTCCTCGCCGGGCCGCCGCTGCTGAAGGCCGCCACCGGCGAGATAGCGACCGAGGAGGAGCTTGGCGGCGCCGAGATGCACACGCAGGTGTCGGGACTTGGCGACTACCTCGCCGAAGACGACCGCGACGCCCTGCGCATCGCGCGCGAGATCATGGCGGCGCTGCAATGGGAGCGGCCGGAGAAGGGAGCTGCGCAATACAAGCTGCCGCGCTACGACCAGGACGAACTGCTTGGCATCATGCCGATGGACCACAAGCGCTCCGTGGACATGAAACAGGTCATCGCGCGCATCGTCGATGATTCCGATTTCACCGAGATGGCGCCGAACTACGGCCCGGCCACTGTTTGCGGCCATGCCCGCATCGAAGGCCAGGCGATCGGCATCATCACCAACAACGGTCCGCTCGATCCGGCCGGTGCGAACAAGGCGACGCATTTCATCCAGGCTTGCTGTCAAACCCGCACGCCATTGCTGTATCTGAACAACACCACCGGCTACATGGTCGGAAAAGCTTACGAAGAAGCCGGCATGATCAAGCACGGCTCCAAAATGATCCAGGCGGTGACGTCGGCGACGGTGCCGCAGATCACGGTCTATTGCGGTGCCTCGTTCGGTGCCGGCAATTACGGCATGTGCGGGCGCGGCTTCCATCCGCGCTTCTGCTTCTCCTGGCCCAACGCCAAGACTGCCGTGATGGGCGGTGAGCAGGCCGCCGAGACCATGGCGATCGTCACCGAAGCCGCAGCAGCGCGCCGCGGCAAGCCGGTGGAGAAAGAAAAGCTCGATGTTATGAAGGCGCAGATCGTCGGCGTGTTCGACGGCCAGATGGACGTGTTCTCGACCAGCGCGCGGGTGCTCGACGACGGCGTGATCGATCCGCGCGATACGCGCGCGGTGCTGTCGGAAGTGCTCGCCATCTGCCGCGAGGGCGATGCGCGTACACCCCAGCGCATGCAGTTTTCGGTGGCTCGCCCATGAGGAACGGATCAACGCAGCACCGGCCATTCTTCAAGCTCTTGGTCGCCAATCGCGGCGAGATCGCGTTGCGGGTGATGCGCAGTGCGCGGAAGCTCGGCCTCGGCGTCGTCGCGGTCTATTCGGATGCGGATCGCGACGCGCTCCATGTGCAAGAGGCCGACCAGGCCGTGCGCATCGGCGAGCCGCTCCCGGCGCAGTCCTACCTCAACATTCCCGCGATCGTTGCGGCCGCAAAGGCCAGCGGCGCGGATGCCGTTCATCCCGGCTATGGCTTCCTCGCCGAGAACGAGGAGTTTGCGCAGGCCTGCAAGGATGCTGGGCTCGTCTTCATCGGCCCGTCGCCGCAGGCGATCGAGTCGATGGGCAACAAGGCCGGTGCCAAGGAGATCATGAAAAAGGCCGGCGTGCCCGTCGTGCCCGGCTATCAGGGTGCCAATCAGGGCGATGAGGTGATGCTGGCGGAAGCCAAGAAGATCGGCTTTCCCGTGATAATCAAGGCCGTCGCCGGCGGCGGTGGACGCGGCATGCGGCTCGTGACGGACGCGGCGTCGTTTCCTGATGCGCTGCGTAGCGCGCGGTCCGAGGCAAAGGCGGCGTTTGGCGATCCGACCGTGATCCTCGAACGCGCCATCCAGAATCCCCGTCACATTGAAATTCAGGTGTTCGGCGACAGCTATGGCAACGCCATCCATCTCGGCGAACGCGATTGCTCGGTGCAGCGGCGCCACCAGAAGCTGATCGAGGAGGCACCGTCGCCCGCTGTGACGCTGGAACTGCGCGCGAAGATGGGCGACGTCGCGGTCGCTGCGGTGAAGGCGCTGCGCTACGAGGGCGCCGGCACGCTCGAATTTCTGCTCGATGCGAGCGGCGAATTCTACTTCATGGAAATGAACACCCGCCTCCAGGTCGAGCATCCCGTGACCGAGGCGATCACCGGGCTTGATCTCGTCGAATTGCAGCTGCGCGTCGCGCGCGGCGAGCCATTGCCGGTGAAGCAGCAGGACATTCGCTTCACGGGCCACGCCATCGAGGTGCGGCTGTGCTCGGAGGATGCCGCGCATGATTTCATGCCGCAGTCCGGGCGCATGGCGCGCTGGCAGGTGCCGGAAGGCATCCGCGTCGAGCATGCGCTGCAATCGGGCTCCGAGATTCCGCCGTTCTACGATTCCATGATCGCCAAGGTGATCGGCCATGGTGCGAGCCGCGAGGAGGCGAGGGGGCGGCTGATCGTCGGTCTGGAGCAACTGACCGGATTCGGTGTGACGACCAATCAGGCGTTCCTGATGTCCTGCCTGCGTCATCCCGGCTTTTCCAAGGGCGAAGCGACGACGGCGTTCATTGGTGCGCACAGCGACGAGTTGCTGGCGCCGCGCGCGGACGCTGCATTCGATATGGCTTTGGCCGGCTTGCTGCTCTACGTCACGAACCCGCAGGCACCGTCGTGGCGCCGCGGACGGAGCCTCGCGGCAACGTTCCCGCTACCGGCGAAAATCGAGATCGCAGGCCACGCGCTTGAGCTCGAAGTCACGCGGGAGCGCGATGGCAGCTACACCGTTGCCAGTGACGGCCGTCGAGACAAATTCGAGATCGACCAGCTCGATCTCGACATGATCCGCTTCCGCCATGACGGCGTGACGGACAGTGCAAAATTCCTGCGCGATGGCGAACGTCTCCACCTCCAGCGCCGCGGCATCCCGCTCGCGGCGACCGATCTCACGCTCGCCGCGCCGAAGGCCGCCGCAAGCAACGGAGACGGCAAGGTTCGTGCTGCCATGAACGGCCGCGTCGTTGCCGTCCTGGTCAAGCCGGGCGACCGCGTCATCGTCGGTCAGCCGGTGCTGACGCTGGAAGCGATGAAGATGGAGCACGTCCACAAGGCCGGCATCGACGGCGTCGTCGCCGCGATCGACGTCGCCGAGGGCGAGCAGGTTACGACCGGCCGGATCGTGGCCGAGATCGGGGCGGGGTAGTGCACCCCGAACTCAACCCGTCGTCCCGGCGAAGGCCGGGACCCATACTCCTAGGCAGCGGTTACAGGGCGAGCAGGTAACTCCGAGTCTTCGCCAAACCCGATCCTGTGGCTATGGGTCCCGGCCTTCGCCGGGACGACAGCGCAGCTATTGGCTCCGCCCCGTCCCGTCATTGAGCAAACACGCGACCTGGTGCCCGTCGCCCGCGTCCACCAACGCCGGCCGTTCCGTCCTGCATCGCTCCATCGCAAACCGGCAGCGGGTGTGAAACGCGCAGCCCGGCGGCGGATCGACCGGGCTTGGCACGTCGCCGTCGACCAGCGGCACGAGCTTCTTGGCGAGCGGGTTGGCGACCGGCACCGAGGCGAGCAAGGCCTGCGTGTAGGGATGGCGCGGATTTGCAAACAGCTCGTCCTTGGCGGCAATCTCGACGATGCGACCTAGATACATCACGGCCACGCGGTGACTGATATGGGCGACCACCGCGAGGTCATGCGCGATGAAGAGGTAGGAGAAGCCGTGCTCGCGTTGCAGGTCGATCAGGAGGTTGATCACCTGCGCCTGGATCGAGACGTCGAGCGCGGAGACCGGCTCGTCGCAGACGATCAGCCGCGGCCCCAGCGCCAGCGCGCGGGCGATGCAGATGCGCTGGCGCTGGCCGCCGGAGAATTGGTGCGGAAAATTCCGCATCTGGTCCGGCCGCAAGCCAACCTGCTCGAACAGGTTGGCGGTACGCGCCTCCAGCGCTTTGCCGGTCGCGAGCCCGTGCACGAACAGCGGCTCGCCCACGATGTCTCCGGCAGTCATGCGCGGGTTAAGCGAGGCGAACGGATCCTGGAACACGATCTGCATCGAGCGGCGATGCGGACGCAGCGCGGACTTGGAGAGATGCGTGATGTCCTCGCCTTCGAGGCGGATCTGGCCGGAGGTCGGCTCGACCAGCCGCAGCACGCTACGCGCCACCGTGGACTTGCCGCAACCGGATTCGCCGACGAGGCCCAGCGTCTCGCCGACCCCAACCGAGAACGAGACGCCGTCGACTGCATGCACTGTGCCAATTTGTCGGCGCAACACGCCCGCGCGCACCGGATAGTGCTTCTTGAGGTCAGTGACTTCGAGCAGCGCCTCGGTCATGCCACCTCCGCGACTTCAGCGGCGCGCCAGCAGGCGGCGAGATGGCCGCCGCCCCAATCGATGAGCGGCGGATATTCGGCCTCACAGCGCTTGATCGCGAGCTTGCAGCGCGGCGCAAACGCGCAACCCTTCGGCAGCCGCACCAGCGACGGCACTGTGCCCGGAATTTCGTTCAGCCGTGCCGGCGCGGCGATGCCGGGCGCCGGCACCGCCGGGATCGACGCCATCAATCCGCGCGTATAGGGATGTTTCGGCGCGGCGAACAGCGCCTCGACGCTCGCTTCTTCGACCTTCCGTCCCGCATACATCACGATGACGCGCTGCGCTGTCTGCGCGACGACACCGAGATCATGCGTGATCAGCACGAGCCCGGTACCGAGCTCCTTCTGAAGGTCCAGGATCAGCGCCAGGATTTGCGCCTGGATGGTGACATCGAGCGCAGTCGTGGGCTCGTCCGCGATCAGCAGCGCCGGCCGGCACGCCAGCGCCATGGCGATCATGGCGCGCTGGCGCATACCGCCGGACAGTTGATGCGGATATTCCCGCGCGCGCCGAGCCGGTTCGGGGATGCGCACCAGGCGCAGCATCTCGATCGCGATGTCCCGAGCCTCTTTGCTCGAGATGTTCCGGTGCAGCCGCACGGCCTCGACGATCTGGTCGCCGATCCGCATCACCGGATTGAGCGACGTCATCGGCTCCTGGAAGATCATCGAGATACGGTTGCCTCTGACGGCACGCATCTCAGTCTCGTCCAGCGTCAGCAGATCAGTGCCTTCAAGCGTGACGGAGCCGCCGACGATGCGGCCGGGCGGATCCGGCACCAGCCGCATCAGCGAAAGCGCAGTGACGCTCTTGCCGCAGCCGGATTCGCCGACGATCGCCAGCGTCTCGCCGCGCTTCACCGTGAAGGACACATCCTCGACCGCCCTAAACAGACCGGAGTTGGTGAAGAACACCGTCTTCAGGTTCTTCACCTCGAGCACGAGATCGGATTTGTCAGCCATCAGCCGCGCTGCCGGGGATCGAGGATGTCGCGCAAGGCGTCGCCGAACAGGTTGGCGCCGAACACCGCGAGGCTGATGGCGATGCCGGGGAAGATCACCAGCCAGGGCGCCGTGCGGACATACTCGGCGGCGGATTCGGAGAGCATGCGGCCCCACGACGGGTACGGCTCGGGAATGCCGAGACCGAGGAAGGAGAGCGAGGCTTCCGTGAGAATGGTCGAGCCGAGCTGGGCAGTCGCAAGCACGATCAGCGGCGCCAGCGTGTTCGGCAGCACGTGACGGAGCGCGATGCGTACCTCGCTCATGCCGATCGACTTGGCGGCCTCGATGAATGGCAGCTCGCGCAACGCCAGCGTGTTGGCGCGGATGACGCGCGAGACAGTCGGGATCAGCGGAATGGCGATCGCGATGATGACGTTCGGCAAGGACGGCCCAAGCGCCGCGGTCATGATCAGGGCCAGCACCAGTAATGGCAGCGCCTGGAGGACATCGGAGATGCGCTGGAACACGAGATCGACCCAGCCGGAGAGATAGCCGGAGGTCAGGCCGACGATCACGCCGACCGAGCCACCGAGTGCCGTCGAGCCGATGCCGACCGCGAGCGAGATCCGCGCGCCATGAATGATGCGGCTGAAGACATCGCGGCCGAAGGAATCCGTCCCCATCCAGTGTGCCAGGCTTGGGCGCGCCAGTGCCCGGGCAGCGTCGATCGTCAGCGGATCGTAACGCGCGATGAAGTCGGCGAAGATCGCGGTGAACACGAACAGGGTCATGATGACGAGCCCGGCCGCGCCCAGCACATGCCGCTGCGCCAAAAACAGCACGCGCCGCCAGCCGACGGTCGCGTGCGCCCCGGCGCGCCTCAGTTCAACGTCATAGTCGATCGCGGCCAACAGGTTCTCCTAATCCGTGTACCTGATACGCGGGTCGAACACGGCGTACAGCATATCGACGATGAAATTCGCGCTCACCACGACCACCGCAATCAGCATCACCAGGTTCTGCACGATCGGATAATCGCGCCAGCGAATCGCCTCGACCAGGAAGCGTGCGACGCCGGGGATGTTGAACACGGTCTCGGTGACGATGAGGCCGCCGATCAGGAACGCCGCCTCGATACCGATCACGGTGATGACGGGCAAAATCGCATTCTTCAGCGCATGCTGATAGTTCACGGCGGCATCCGATGCGCCCTTGGCACGCGCGGTGCGGATATAGTCCTGCCGCAGCACCTCCAGCATCGAGGATCGGGTGATGCGCATGGTCAGCGCCGCGCTGCGGAAGCCGACGGCGGCGGCGGGTACGGCATAAGTCGCGAATGCTTCCAGCCAGGTCTGCGGATTGGGATTGAAGATCGGCATCTGGTTGAACATCGCCACCGATGCGGTGAGGATGAGCAGGCCGAGCCAGAACGACGGCAGCGACAATCCGCTCAGGCTCACCACACGCAACGCGTAATCGAGCCTCGTTCCCTGCTTCACCGCGCTGAGGACGCCCAGCGGAATGCCGATGGACGCCGAGAACAACAACGCCAGCCCGGCGAGCCGTGCGGTAATCGGGATCCGTGGAAGGATCTCCTGAAGCGCCGGTTTCTCGGAGACGTAGGAGTAGCCGAAATCGCCGCGCAGAAAACCGCTGATCCAGTGCCAATATTGCACCACCAGCGGCTGGTCGATGCCGAGCTCTTTTTCCAGATTGGCCTTGTCGGCGGGATCGACATAGCCGGCCGCGGCAAACAGGATATCGACGATGTTGCCGGGAACGATACGCAGCAGGAAGAAGATGACGACCGAGATCCCGAACAGGGTCACGAGCATCAGAAACAGGCGCCGCACCAGATAGGCAAACATGCATCGCCTCCCGTCGAACCCGTCAGCCGCCCGCGCTACTTGTCCATCCAGACATCCTCGTAACGATATCCATTATACGAGCTGTTCGACATCACCGTCACGCCCTTGACGTAAGGCTGCCAGCAGCTGCCGGTCCGTGCGTGGAAGATGATCGGGCGGGCGACGTCCTCCTGCAACTTCTTGTCGATGTCCCACACCAGCTTCTTGCGCTTGTTGACGTCGGTCTCCTGGGACTGCACGTCGAACAGCTTTTCGATCTCCTTGTTGCAGTAATTGGTGTAGTTGCGCTCGGAGCCACAGGAATAGTTCTCGTAAAACGACTGGTCGGGATCGTCGACGGCATTGCCGGTCAAATTGAGCCCGAGCATGTAATCCTTGCGCGCGATCTTCGGGAACCAGTTCGCGGTCTCGACCACGTCGAGCTCGCCGTCGATATAGATGCTCTTGAGCTGGTCGATCAGGATCACCGCGGGATCGCGGTAGACCGGAATATTGCGGGTCGAGACCTTGACGGCGAGATGCTTGTCCGGCCCATAACCGGCCTTCTGCATCAGTTTTTTTGCTTGCTCGCGGTTCGCGTTGATGTCGGGTCCGTAGCCCGGAATGCTCTCGAGCATCTCCTTCGGCATGCCCCACAGCCCGTTCGGCGGCGGCAGCATGGTGCCGCCGATGTCGCCCTGGCCTTCGAACATGATCGAGATGAAGGCTTTGCGATCGAGCGACAGCGCCATGGCGCGGCGGATGTCGATATTGTCGAACGGCGGCGCAGACGAATTGACGATGATGTTGGTCGCGACATTGTTGGGTTCGACCACGCAGACCGCGTTCGGCGCCTGCGATTTGACGTCCTTGAGAAGCGGGATGCTCACTTCGGTCGGGAAGGCCATGTCGAACTTGCCGGCGACGAAGGCGAGAATGGCGGTCGAGCGGTTCGGGATGATGGTGAACTCGATGCCGTCGAGATAGGGCCGCCCCTTGCGCCAATAATCGGGATTGCGAGTCAGCTTGATCGATTCATTGGCTTTGAACTCGACGAACTTGAACGGGCCAGTGCCGATCGGGTGCGTGCGCATGTCGCCGGGTGAGACGTGGCAGGGATAGACCGGCGTGTAGCCCGAGGCCAGCAGTGCAATTAGCGAAGGCTGCGGCCGCTTCAGATTGAAGGAGACCTCGAGATCGCCGTTGGTGGAGACGTCGTTGACCTGTTCGTGCCAGCTCTTGCGCGGGTTCTGCCGGAACTTCTGCTGCGACTTGCCCATCAGCATGTCGAAGGTGCATTTGACGTCCGCCGAGGTGAACGGCTTGCCGTCGTGCCACTTCACGCCCTGGCGCAATTTGAAGGTCAGTGTCTTGTTGTCGTTGACCCAGGCCCAGCTCTCAGCGAGCTCTGGCACGATGGTGTCCATGCTGTTCTGCGCCACGTCCTGCTTGTAGATGACGAGGTTGTTGAACACCGGCATGAAGGGAACATTGAGCGAGTAGGTCGCGCCTTCGTGGATCGAGGCATTGCCGGGACTGTCGCGGTGATACATCCGCAAAATACCGCCCTGCTTGGGCTCGCCGGCGAGTGCAATGGTCGAAAACGCCAGCAAAGATAGCGCCGCCGTCGCGGCGAGCGCTCGTACGCTCCGCATCCTCGTCCTCCCTGGACATCTTGTTGTCTTTTGGGCCTTTGCGGCCTGTTTGAGGGGACGATAGCGACGCGCGCGCGGTCAGGCAACCGGCAAGGTCTGCTCCTCTCTCGGCAATTCGGATGACGCAAGGCCGCGGGGGTTTTCCCTCACAAATTGAGAGACGTCCCTCCCGCGTCGTCCTGGCGAACGCCAGGACCCATGACCCCAGGGAGGTGTTTGGCGAAGATTGGTCGCTCGGCATTGCTACCTTCTTCAGTTGCGAGATCACGCGGTATGGGTCCTGGCGTTCGCCAGGACGACAGCGGCCCCTCACACAATCCGCGACGCCTTGTTCCCCCAATACCGGTCCCGCAGCAGCCGCTTGTACAGCTTCCCCGTCGGCAGCCGCGGCAACTCCTTCTCGAAGTCGACCGAGCGCGGCACCTTTTGCCGCGACAGCGATGCTCCGCAGAACGCGATCAGCTCTTCCGCGAGTGCCTTGCCCGGCACGACGCCGGGCATCGGCTGCACCACCGCCTTCACCTCTTCGCCGAGATCGGGATTGGGCACGCCGAACACCGCGGCGTCCGCAACCTTCGGATGGGTGATCAACAGATTCTCGCATTCCTGCGGATAGATGTTCACGCCGCCGGAGATGATCATGAAGGTCGCGCGGTCCGTTAGATGAAGGAAGCGGTCCTCGTCGACATAGCCGACGTCGCCGACCGTGCTCATGCTGCCGTCGGCCGAGCGCGCTTCCTTGGTCTTCTCCGGGTCGTTGAAATATTCGAATGGCGTGGCCGTCTTGAACCAGACCTGTCCCGGCGTGCCGGTCGGGCATGGCTTCATGTTTTCGTCGAGAATATGGAGGTCGCCGAGTAGCACCTTGCCGACGGTGCCGCGATGGGCCAGCCATTCCGCGCTGTTGCAGGCGGTGAAGCCAAGGCCTTCGGTCGCGCCGTAATATTCGTGGATGATCGGTCCCCACCATTTGATCATGTCGTCCTTGACCAGCGCCGGGCAGGGCGCGGCGGCATGGATCGCGATCTCGAGCGACGACAGGTCGTAGCGCGTGCGCACCTCCTCCGGCAGCTTGAGCATGCGCGAGAACATCGTCGGTACGAGCTGGGTGTGGGTGATACCCCACCGCTCGACGAGCTGGAGGTAACGCTCGGGATCGAAATTTTCCATGATGATCGCGGTGCCGCCCATCCGGATCGTCAGGTTGACCGCAGCCTGCGGCGCGGAATGATAGAGCGGCGCCGGCGAGAGGTAGATCATGCCCTCCCGGTACTGCCAGAGCTTTGTGAGGAACTCGAACAGCGGCAGGTTGTGCTTCGGCGGCTCCTCCGGCAGCGGGCGGATAATGCCCTTCGGCCGTCCCGTCGTGCCCGATGAATACAGCATGGCGGTGCCGAGCCATTCATCCGGGATCGGCGTCTTCGGCAGCTCGGCGGTCACCTCCGTGAGGCCGACGATGCGCTCGCTCTCGCCGGGACCATCCGCGACGATGCACAGCCTGATGTCGGGGCAGACCTTGATCGCCTCGCGGGCGATATCGAGCTTCGCGAGCGATGTGATCAGGATTTTCGACTGGCTGTTGACCAGGAGATAAGCGAGCTCGCCCGGCGTCAGGAACGAGTTGATGCAGGTGTAGTAGAGGCCGGAGCGCTCGCCCGCGCCGCAGGCTTCGAGGTAGCGGGAATTGTTCTCCATGAAGATCGAATAGTGGTCGAGCCGCTTCAAGCCGTGCTTGCGGAACAGGTGCGCCAGCCGATTGCTGCGCGCATCGAGCTCGCGATATGTGACGGCCTCGCCTGTTACCGCCATGATGAAGGCGGGCTGGAGCGGGCGCAGGCGGGCATGCTGACCTGGATACATCAGTCCTCCGGCTTTTGGATCATGCGGCAAGAAGCAGGATTTCGCGCAACTGCGCGGGGCCGTCGATCTTGCGCGGGTTGCGCGGAATCCAGTTCGTGCGCATCGCAGCGTCCGCTATCGCGTCGAAATGCTCCGGCGAGACGCGTACATCGGCGAGGCTGCGCGGCATGCCGAGCGAGCGGATGAAGGCATCGAGCACATCGGCCGCGGCGTGGCCGGGAAAGCCCATCGCGGCCGCGACGATCATCTGGCGCTCGGCATTGTCGCGCGCATTCCAGCGCATCACCGCCGGGAGCATGACGCAGGAGGTGTAGCCATGCGGCACATCGAAGGCCGCGCCCAGCACGTAGCCGATGCCGTGGCTTGCCCCCATCGGCACGCCGGCGGCGAGCGCGCCCATCGACAGCCAGGTGCCGATCTGCGCATCCATTCGCGCGTCGAGGTCAGCAGGGTCAGCCTTCACCCGCGGCAGCGCGTCGGCGAGCATCGCGAGGCCTTTGACCGACTGCGCGTCGGCATAGGGGTGCGTCTCGCGCGAGCAGATCGCCTCGACGCAATGATCGATGGCGCGGATGCCGGTCGACAGGAACAGCCATTCCGGCGTGTGCACCGTGATGGCTGGATCGAGGATGGTCGCGCGGGGAACGCTGAGCGGATGCCGCAGCATCTGTTTCACATGGGCGGTGCGCTCGGTGACACCTGCGATCGAGCTGAACTCGCCGCCGGCGATCGTGGTCGGGACGCTGATCTGACGCACGGTCGGCGCCGTCATCTCCGGCGCGACGCCCTTGTGCACGCGGATACGCTCGATGCCGTCGACATCGTCGATGCCGTTGGCGAGGCAGAGCTGCACCGCCTTGGCGCCGTCGGTGATCGAGCCGCCGCCCACGGTGACGATCAGGTCGGCGCCCGCTTCGCGCGCCGCATTGGTCGCGGCGATCACCGCCTCCCGCGGGGTGTGCGCCGGCATCGCATCGAACACGCCCGCGCAATTTGTGCCCAGGGCCTGTTTGATCTTCGCGATTTCGTCGGTCTGCCGGTTGAGCGTGCCCGACACCATCAGGAAGGCGCGGCGCGTCCCCAGCCGGTCCATCTGGGCGACCACGGCCTCGGCCGCGGGGTGGCCGAACACGACTTCCTCGATCGCGCCGTAAACGACACGTCCCTGGTGCACGCCTGTCCTCCCCGGACAATTCGTCTTGTTCTTCTGGGGGTAGTCTAACCGCGCTGGCGGCATTCGTCATGCGCGAAGACGCTGAGCTCTATCTGCTCCCTCTCCCCGCTTGCGCTAGGGCATGCACATATCTCTAAGGCTCCATCCTGCTGCAACGGCGTGGAAGTATTCGAGGCCGTTTTTAAAGGTGA